>CAISEY010000195.1 GCA_903884435.1 uncultured Hyphomicrobiales bacterium
CTGCATCAGAGCGCTCCCGACATGAGTTTGCGCACGTCGACGATCTTTCCGGTCACGGCGGCGGCGGCGGCGAGTTCCGGCCCCACGAGATGGGTGCGGGCGCCCGCGCCCTGGCGGTTCTCGACATTGCGGGTTGTGGTGGAGAGCACGCGCTCGCCGGGCTCGCCCTTGTCGCCATTGGCGCCGGCGCACATGGAACAGGCGGATTCGCCCCAGACGAAACCGGCGTCCCTGAAGACCCGGTCGAGCCCCTTCGCCTCGGCGTCGCGCTTGACCTTGCCGGAGCCCGGCACGACCAGCGCGTGAACGCCCGGCGCGACCTTGCGCCCGCGCAGGATCGCGGCGGCGTCCTCGAGGTCGGGCAGGCGCGCGTTGGTGCAGGAACCGATGAAAACGCGATGCACCGGCAATCCCTCGAGGTGCATCCCGGGTTCGAGCCCCATGTAGGCCATCGCCTTTTCGAACACGGCGCGCTTGCCCGCGTCGAGGCCGGCGAGGTCGGGCGCGCGTCCGCTGATCGGCACGACCTGACCGGGGTCCGTGCCCCAGGTGATCTGCGGTTCGAGATCGTCGCAATCGATGGAGATTTCCGTGTCGAAGACCGCGCCGTCGTCGGTCGGCAGCGTCTTCCATTCGGCGAGCGCGCGATCCCACATGGCGCCCTTCGGCGCCCAGGGTCGTCCCGCGATCCACGAAAACGTCGTGTCGTCGGCGGCGACGAGACCGGTGCGCGAGCCCATTTCGATGGTCAGGTTGCAGAGGGTCAGCCGCCCCTCGACGGGCAGCGCGCGCGCCACGGCGCCAGCGTATTCGATGGCGTGGCCGCGGCCGCCGGAACTGCCGATATGGCCGATGATTTTCAGCGCCACGTCCTTGGCGCGCACAAAGGCGCCAAGCCTGCCGTCGAGGCGAATGCGCATCTTCCGCGGCTTCTGCATGGCGATGACCTGCGTCGCCAGAATGTGCTCGAGCTCCGTCGTGCCGCAACCGAAGGCCAGCGCGCCGAGGCCGCCGACGGTGCAGGCGTGGGAATCCGGCACCGCGTGCGTCGCGCCAGGCAGAACCATGCCGAGTTCCGGCGCGACGACGTGGGAAATGCCGTGTTCCTCGTCGTCGAGATCGAAGACGCGGATTCCGTTGCGCTTGCTGCCCTCGCGCATGGCGAGGATCAGTCCGGTCCCGTTGGCGTTGGTGGTCTCGTCCCGGCCCGGGCGGGAGGACGGCGTGTGATCCAGCGCGGAAAAGGTCAGATCGGGACGACGCACCGCGCGGCCCGCCTTTTGCAACTTGCCGAACGCGTGCGGCGCGTGCAGTTCGTGCAGGACATGGCGGTCGATATAGACGAGATCGCGCCCGTCGACGCGGCGCGCCACGACATGCGCGTCCCATATCTTGTCGAAAAGCGTCGCCGCCATGGGCTTCCCCGATTTCTCTGGTTCCGGTCAATTCAGACCGGCTGGACTGATCTTCCTGACGGTTTCAATCGTCTCCGCAGGGGTCGCATAGAGCTTGCCGACGAGGCTGACAAGCTCGCCGGCGGGACGGAAAGTCATGTCGATCCGGGCGGCCCTGGCCTCGGCGATCAGGGCGGGGTCGGCGACCGCGGCCTCGAAGGCCGCGCGCAGCGCGGCGACCCTGTCCGCGGGAACCTCCGGCGGCAGAACGTAGGGCCTGCCGAACTCCGTGCTGGCGAAGACGAAGCGCAGGAGATCGCGCTGCTCCGCCGTCGTCGCGCGCGCGTAAATCGAGGGAACCTCCGGCATGTCCGGCAGCGGCGCCTCCTCGACGCGGAAGAGAACGCGAATCCTGCCGCTGGCGATCAGCGGCAGGTGCGGACGGAACTGGTTGAGGGAGTTGCAGACGCCATGCACCTCGCCGCGCTCCATCGCCAGCACCGCGTCGTTCGGCCCGTTGTAGCCGTCGATGACACGGAATTTCGTGTGCAGAACCTGGTTGAGCACGTTTGGCACGATGGAGAGCGAAGCGCCCGGCCCCGCGCCGGCCATGAGCGCCTCGCGGTCGAAGGCGTCGTCCATCGTTCGGACGGGACTGTTCTCCCAGACGGTGCAAACGCGGCCCGGCAGCGAGGTCGCGCCCAGCCAGTTGAACTTGCGCGGATCGGCCTCGAGATTGGCGTGGCCCAGGATCGCCTGGTTCGGCAGGTTGCGGGAGAAGGAGCCAAAGGTCAGGCCGTCGCGCGGGGCGAGGCTGTAAAGGAAATTCGCGGCGACGACGCCGCCGGCCGCGGGCATGTTCTGCACGACGATGGCGGGCTTGCCGGGGACATGGTTGACCATGTGGCGCGCCAGCAGCCGCGCGCCGATGTCGTAATCCGCGCCGGCCGGATGGCCAACGATCACGCGGATTTGCTTGCCGCGGTAGAAATCCTCGACGGTTTGCGCGGCCGCGGTCCGGGCGGCGAGGATGGCGAGCGCGAACAGTGTTTGTGAACGCATGGCGCATCCTGGCACGGTCCGCCGTCCGGGCACAATCGGATCGCACTTGCGCGCCGGGCGCGCGGCGGCGCAGTCTGCGGGACAGCGTTCCCCGCAGAGAGGCCCCATGACAGCGCCGAAGAAGCCCCGCATCGCTCATCTCGCCGGCCCCACGGCGACGATCCAGAACACGCCGCCGCTGGTGACCTCCAACAAGGCGCGGGCGCAACGGGGATTGCCGCCGCGCGACAACCCCGACGGCTCGCCGGCGAAATTCGACGCCCTGCGCGGACAGCGGCTCGCGGCGCCGGCGAAGGTCTACGTCGAGCAGTTTTCGGCCCATCCGCTGGAGGGCGACCGCGCGGAGCTCTACGGCCCGCCGGACGGCTACGTCGGCGCCGATGGCGTGTTCCGGAAACAGCGCGCGAGCGAAGCCGACAAGCCCGTTTATGAAGTGGAACTGCGCCCCGAGGACGGGCTCTACCCCCTGCCCTACATGGCAGTGCAGGCCGATGGCTCGCCGTGGGAGGAGGAATGCGCGACGCCGGACGCGCCCGCGGCCCGCGCGCGCCAGGGTTTCTTTCCGGACGGTTCGCGCCCTTTCGAGGAGATCGACCGGTTCGGCGTCGACCATCATGGCGTCGCCAATTCGCTGTCCTCCATCGCCGACATCGACTTTCATCGCGTCGCGCCGCCGGCGGGCTTCACGCGGGGCTTGCCGGCGGAAAAGCGCCGCGACGCGGGCGCGGGCGACATCGCCCCGGAAAATTATGGCCGCGATTTTTTCCCCTACAATCCGCGCCATCTTGGCGTTCCGCCGCCGCGCCCCATGCTGGCGAAAATCACCAACGACGTGCAGCGCGTTCTCGCCAGCGGCGACTACGACGGCGCGATCTGGACGCAGGGCTCGCCGCAGGTCGAGGAAGTCGCCTACTGGTTCAACCTGCTCATCGACACAAGGGCGCCGATCTGCTGCAACGCGGCGCAACGTCCGCATGGCATGATCAGCAACGACGGTCCGAAGAACATCGTCGATTCCGCGCGATGGATCGCCGCGCGGCTCTGGGCCGACGAGGAAGGCCGCAACCGCTGCGGCGTCGTCGTGATTCAGGAGCAGCAAGTCTTCGCGGCGCGGGAGGTCGCGAAGGCCGACGCGCGGCCCGGCGGCTACGTCGCCACCGGCGGGCATGGCGGCATTCTCGGCCAGATCACGCACATGGACATCGCGAAACTGACCTTTGTTCCCACCTGCAAGCACACCTGGCGGTCGGACCTGACGCTGGCGAAACTGCCGGCGCGGGTTCTCGCCGCGCGGCGGGGGCCCGGCGGCGTCGAGACGTTCGAAATCGCCGTGAAGGACGCCGCGGGCGCGCTCGCGGGGGAGGCGATTCCCTCGGTCTCAATCGTCAAGGACGGCGGCTTCGCGGCGATCGACTTCGGCGAAGACCCGGCGCTCGAAGGCGACCTGACCGCGCTGATCGAGCACAAGCTGGCGCAGGGCCGCCTGACCGGCTTCGTCATCGAGGGGCTGACGCCCTACGGCAACATGACCTCGCAGGCGCGGTTGCGGCTGATGATGTCCGCCGTGTTCAGCGGCCTGCCCGTGGCGCGCGTCGGCCGCGGCGCGCCCGAGGGCTTCGCCGATCCGCATCCGCTGCTGATCGCGGGCTCGAATCTCACCGCGACGAAGGCGCGGCTGTTGCTGATGGCCTGCCTGATGAAGTTCGGTTCGCTGCCCGTCGCCAAAGACCCGCGGAACCCGACCCAGGCCGAGCGCGAGGCGACGATGGCGGCGGTCAGGGCCTATCAGGCGGTCTTCGACACGCATTGAATTGTTTTGTAGTCTTCGACCGCAAGCGAGGAGGAACGCCGCGATGACGGAGGAAACGCACGACGCGGGCGCCGCGCCGCCGATGGTCGAGGGCTGGTCGCGCGACGGGTTTCTGGGCGAACGCGCCGGGCTCGTGCGCGCGCATTACTCGCCCGATTACATCAGCGTCTCCGGCCCGCACGCGCCGCGACGGCTCAAGATCGGCGACGTTTCGTGCGCCGACCATTTCGACCCCGCAGCCCTGCCGACGGTTTTCGCCGCCGCGCCGTCGGGCCTTCGCCTTTCGGTTTCGAAGCGGGCCGGCGCGATGCCCTTCGCGCTGCGCAACGTCGAGGCGGAGGAAGTTCATTTCATTCAGGAAGGCGCCATCGAGTTTCGCACTGATTACGGCGTCATCACCGGCGCGCCCGGCGATTTCGTGCATGTTCCGCGGTGCGTCGCCTATTGCGCGCGTCCGCTGACGACGCCTTTCCTCTCGTTCATCATCGAATGCCCGGGTCCGCTGAAGTTCGACACGCCCTCGCCCGCCGGCATGATCCATTTCGGCAAGGACGTCGTTCGCGCCAGGCCCGAGGACATCGAGCCGGACGATCCGCCGACCGATCTGGCGCTGAAAAGCGGCGACGAGATCACGCTCTTCAAAAAGGCGCACGATCCGCTCGCGGCGCGGCGGCAACTGGCGGCGCAATCGCCGGTGTGGAAGCTCAATCTCGCGCGTGTCCAGCCGGTGGTTTACTGGCCGCACGGCGGCCCGCCCGCGCATTTCCTCGCCTCGCCGAACAACGAGGTTCTGCTCTACACGCTCAGCGCGCGCCCCGGCGGCCGGCCGCCCATTCACGTCAACGCCGACTATGACGAGGTCGTGCATTATTTTCGCGGGCCAGACCCGTGGGGCAAGGTGTCGGAGCCGGGAACCTTCACCTGGGTGCCGAAGGGCGTGCCGCATCAGGGGCCGCGCGAGGACGTGGAGCGTGGCTATCTCGCCTTCCTGCTGGAATCGCGCGCGACGTTGCGGCTGACGCCCGCCGGGCTGGCGGCGTCCGAACTCATGGAAACCGGCGCGTACGGGCGGCACGAGACCGCGAACGGGGGGACGTAGGCCAATGTATTTCCGGATTTCGACGACGCTCGCGGCGGCGCTGCTGGCGACGGGCGCGCTGGCGCAGCAGGGGGCGTCGATCAAACTCAAGGTCAGCACGCTGAAACAGGGCTCGCTCACCAACGCCTGGGTGGCGAAGGAGGCGGGCATTTTCGCCCGCAACGGTCTCGACGTCGATCTCGTCGAATTTCGCAATGGCAACGAGGCAATCAGCGCGCAGCGCGGCGGGGCAATCGACGTCATTCTCACCATTCCCGGCACCGCGATGACGGCGAACGAGCGCGGCTTCGATCTGCGACTCGTCTCCGCCAACGAGGACGCGCAGGCTTCCGCGCCCGACACGAGCGCCATCGTGGTGCGCAAGGATTCCGGGTTCAGGACGCTCGCGGACCTGAAGGGAAAGGCTTTCGCGGTCTCGGGCACGCACACGCAAAAGACGGTGATGGCGCAGGCGGCGATGAAGAAGGCGGGCGTCGCCGCCGACCAGTTTTCGTTCATCGAGATGCCCTACGCGAGCCATGTCGACGCCTTGCGCAACAAGGCCATCGAGGTCGCCGCCTCGCTCGATCCGTGGACGACGATCCTGCGCCATTCGGATTTCGCGACGGTTCTCGCTTATGACTACATGGAGACGATCCCCTCGCAGCCGGTCGGCGCGTGGTTCGCGCGACGCGACTTCGTGGAGAAAAACGGCGAGGCGTTGAAGCGGTTCGCCAAATCCTTTTGCGACGTGGCCGACTACATGCGGGAAGACCCGGACCGCGCCCGCAAGAACATCGCGGCCTACACGGGACTTTCCGCCGAACTCGTCAGGGAAGTTCCGGTCAACAAATGGACGTGCAAGGTCGACCTGAAGATCTGGCAGGCCGTCGCCGACATGATGCATTCCGGCGGCGAGTTGCAGAAGCCGATCCGGATCGAGGACACGTTCTCCGATGTCGTGAAGCCCTACGTCGTCAGATAAGGCGCCAGGCGCCGGGAGAAACGACATGAAACTCCGCGCTTTCCTGGCCGCCGCGTGTCTTCCGTGCCTCGCGCCCGCCGCCCTCGCGCAGGACCGGGTGGAGCAATTCTATCGCGGAAGGACGTTGACGGTGCTCGTCTCGAACGGCATCGGCGGCGGTTTCGACACATACGCGCGGCACGTCGCGCGCTTTCTCGGCGCGCATGTTCCCGGCAAGCCCAACGTCGTCGTGCAGAACATGCAGGGCGCGGGCGGCGTCGTCGGCACGAACTGGATCGCCACCGTCGGCGCGAAGGACGGCACGGTTCTCGGCGCGGTGCATCCCGCGGCGCTGCTGGAGCCCCTGCTCGGCGACGCCGGCAAGGTGAAATACGATCCGGCGCAATTCCAGTACATCGGCAACGCCAACAGCGACGTGTTCGTCTGCGTCACGCGCGCCGACGCGCCGGCGAAAACCTTCGCCGAGGCCCTCGAAAAGGAGGTCATCGTCGGCGCCGCCGGCGACGCCGCCTCGCTGCGCGACATGCCAACCCTGCTCAACAACGTGCTCGGGGCGAAATTCCGGATCGTCAGCGGCTACGATGGCAGCCGCGCCATCCAGATCGCCATCGAGCGCGGCGAATTGCACGGACAATGCGGCGTCGCCTGGTCGGCCATCTCCGCCGTTCACCCGGACTGGTTCGCGTCGGGCCTCGTCAGGCCGTTCGTGCAGGAGGAAATCAACGGCTACCCGGCGCTCAACGCCATGGGCGTGCCACGCAGCGTCGACTTCGCGAAAACGGCCGAACAGCGCGGCGTGCTCGAACTCGGCTATAGCCAGGAGGTGATTGGCAGGCCCTATCTAATGGCGAGGGAGGTTCCGCGCGACCGGGTCGAAGCCATCCGCAAGGCGTTCGCCGACACGTTCCGCGATCCCGCGTTTCTCGCGGAATCGAAACGAATCGGCCTCGACGTGACGCCGATGACGGGCGAGCAGGTCGAGGCCTACGTGGCGAAAATCCACCGCACGCCCCCGGACATCGTCGCGAAAACCCGAAAGGCGTTGCGGCCCGACGATTGATCCGGCCGCCAGGCGGCGTCAGTGCGCGCCGATCTTCTGGAGGTCCATGATCTCGATGACATTGCGGAAGGGATCGTGGAAATAGGCGCTGCGTCCGCCGAAGGTTCCGTCGAGGCGGTTCTCTTCCTTGAAAATCCTGATCCCGTGTCTGGCCAGATGTTCCTTGGCCTCGTCGTAGGCGGCGCCGGACACGCGAAACGCCGTGTGGATTTCGTGCTTGTCGCCGACATTTGGATCGATCGGCTTTTCCGAATAGGTGAGCACGAACCAGGCGTCGCCGGACCGCGTGAACAGCATGTGGTCGTTGCGGCGCAACACCTTGAAACCCAGAATGCCCGCGTAAAACTCCTCGGCTTTTTTCATGTCGCTCACGGGAATCGTGAAATGCAACAGGCCCTCGTGCTTGATCATGGTCGTCTCCCTTTCGGCGTGGCCCACTCTGGCGCGGACCGGCGTAAATGACAAGAAATCGAAGGTAGTGGGCTAGTTTGAAATCTGACCGGGTTGACGGCCACGCTAAAAATCCCATTATCTGGTGATGGTCGCAAAAAAGGCAGTCGGTCACCATGGGTCTTGGTTTGCCGTCGTTGGCGGTGAATCGCTGCCTTGCGTCCATGATTATTGGTGGGTGGCGGGCGCCCTTTACAATGATACGGGCTTGCAGCCCATACAAAAGGCGAATGATTTGGTCGATGCGATCATGAAAAAAAAGCGCGTCATCCTGACCAAAGATAAGCCAACGCTTGATCCTGACGGAAAGTTAGCGGCGTTCGAGCGGACCGGATATGTGGCTATATATTCTGTTGACGAGGTAGAGTTCGATGCTGCCGGGCTACGATTTAAATTTGTGAAACGCTTAGAGGACCTTGAATAGTGCGCGCTCCTAAACGCCCTCGCGATCCCAACCAACTCGCCAAGTTTATCGTTGACATGGCGACGAGAGAAACTGAGACACTACCAAATCGAAAAGCCCCTTCCCCGGCGCGCGCGGGCGGTGCTAACCTTCCGCGAGTCCAACCCCCGCCGGAGAGCGCGCAGCGTGTCGAGAGAGCCCCGTGACGCTCCGCAGTTCTACCTGACCGCGCCGTCTCCCTGCCCCTATCTGGCGGGCCACGAGGAGCGCAAGGTGTTCACGCACCTCGTCGGGCGCCGATCGACCACGCTCAACGACACGCTCACCCAGTCCGGCTTCCGCCGCTCGCAAACCATCGCCTATCGCCCGGCCTGCGAACGATGCCGCGCCTGCGTTTCCGTTCGCGTGCTGGTCAACGAGTTCGAGCCAACGCGCTCGATGCGCCGCGTCGCGAAGGCGAACGAGGATCTCGTCGGACTGCCCGTGGCGCCGCGGCCGACCTCGGAGCAATATTCGCTGTTCCGGGGTTATCTCGACTCGCGCCACGCCGATGGCGGAATGGCCGACATGAGCGTGCTCGACTATTCGATGATGGTGGAGGACAGCCATGTCGACACGCGTCTCGTCGAGTACCGGCGGCGCGGACCCGACACGCGCATCAACGGGCGGGGTCACGGGCCGCTGATCGCGGTGGCGCTCACCGACATTCTCGCCGACGGCCTGTCCATGGTCTATTCGTTCTACGAACCGGGCCTCGCGGACCGCTCGCTCGGCACGTTCATGATCCTCGATCACATCGAGCGCGCGCGCCGCCTTGGCCTGCCTCACGTCTATCTGGGTTACTGGGTCCAGGGCTCGCGCAAGATGGAATACAAGTCGCGGTTCCTGCCGCAGGAACGCCTCGGGTTGGACGGCTGGGACAGGCACGGATAAGGGCGCGGAACAGGGCGGCGGGACGCGTTATTGCCCGTTCACGATCTGGCGCACGCGCTCCATCAATTCAGGCGTGGCGCTGGCGGACGCCTCGACGATTTTTTGCAACTCCCAGCCATTGACCGGATCGAAATCCGGCTCGAGCCTCGCCGCCTCGGCGCGGAAACTTCCGTCGTTCATCATGTCGGCGAAGGCGCGGCGCAGGATTTCCACGCGCTCCGCCGGCGTTCCCGGCGGGGCCTTGATGGAAATGCCGGTGTCCGCCGAACTCATGAAAATCGACATGAGCTCCCGGTCTTCCTTCGTGCGCATGAGTTCCAGCGCCGCGGGCGCGTCCGGCAATTGCGAATGGCGCGCGGGCGCGTATTGCACGACGATGCTGGCGCTCCCGTCGGCGATCCATTGGGGCCGCATGTTCTTGAGCGAGTTCCACGCGAAGGTCGCGCCATCGACCTCGCCACGCTCGACGGCGAGGATCGCCGCCGCCGCGTCGAGGTAGCCGTGAACGGGCGTGAACTTCGCGCCGGCGAGACGATTGATCGCGCGCGTGTAGATCGACAGCGCGGAGCCGGCGGCCATGACGGCGATGGCGCTCTCGCGTTCGAGCGCCTCGGGAAAGGTCTTCACCCGCCCCGGACCGCGCGTGAAGGTGACGTTGGTGGTCGAGAGAATCCGGCCGATCCAGTTGAACTTCACCGCCTCGTAGCGGGCTCCGGGCACGGTCTCCATCACTTTCAGCGCGGCGCTGACGATGGCGAGCGCCGTGCCGTCGCGCGGCGCGGCGTTGTAGAGAAAATTCGAGGCGGCGATTCCGCCCGCGCCCGGCATGGGCGAAACGACCATGTTCGGCTCGCCGGGAATGTAGCGGGTGATGTGCCGCGCCACGAGACGCCCGAACACATCGTAGACGCCGCCGGCGCCGGAGCCGACGTAGATGGCGATGGTCTTGCCGGCGAAGGGTTCGGCGGCCCGCGCCGGAACCCCCATGGCGGCGCCGACCGCTATCAGGGACATGAACAAGGGCCTGAAACGAAGCACGCGATTTCTCCATCGGCGTGAGGCGCGCGGCTCAGTAATACCTCTTCAGCGTGATGTCCCTGATCTACGCGAGGCTCTTTGCGTCAAGGCCGGTCATCACGCC
>CAISEY010000196.1 GCA_903884435.1 uncultured Hyphomicrobiales bacterium
AGCGCGCAACTGTCATCGGGCTGCATAATGCCGGCTAGCGTTCGCCCTCTACGACGCCCCACTTTGGAACATGGCGTTGATCGCATCTCGCGTGCATCTTGTTTGGGTCGCGACGGTCTGTGGAAAGCTGGAAACCCGATACCGGTATTCCAACACACTCGGCTGGAACACCTTCCCCGTCCCGATGCTGACGGAGAAGAATAAAGTCGACCTGACTCGCTGTGCCGAAGACATCCTTCTGGCGCGCGAATCCCATTTTCCCGCGACAATCGCTGATCTTTATGACCCTGACGCCACGCCCGACGATCTGCGGGCAGCCCATGAGCGCAATGATGAGGTTCTGGAGCGCATCTACATAGGTCGGCGGTTCAAGAACGATACCGAACGGCTGGAAAAGCTGCTCGAGCTTTACACCAAAATGACCGCCGGACAGGTCCCGGCCAAAAAGAAGAAAGCGGAGGCGCGCGCGTGACAGGTCCCATCAAATCCATCCCCTCCGTCTCGGTTTCCTATGCCAGCAATGGAAGCTCCACCAAGGCAAACGCTTTGGGTATGCGCCCCATGCAGGAGCGCGCTTACGAAAAGCGCGGCGAGCAATATCTGCTGATCAAGTCGCCGCCCGCCTCCGGCAAGAGCCGCGCGCTGATGTTCATCGCGCTCGACAAGATCGCCAATCAGGGCCTGAAACAGGCCATCATCGTCGTGCCCGAACGCTCCATCGGCGGCAGTTTCGCCGACGAACCGCTGGCGAAACATGGCTTCTGGGCGGACTGGCAGGTGAAGCCGCAATGGAACCTGTGCAACGCGCCGGGCATCGACGAGCCCCGCGTCGCGAAATCAAAGGTGAAAGCCGTTGGCGAATTTCTGGCGAGCGGCGACCATGTTCTGGTTTGCACGCACGCCACCTTTCGCTTCGCCCTTGACGAACTGGGCGTCGCGGCCTTCGACGACAGGCTGATCGCCGTCGATGAATTCCATCATGTCAGCGCCAGCCCCGACAACAAGCTGGGCGCGCATCTTGGCGAACTGATCGCGCGCGACAGGGCGCACATCGTCGCCATGACCGGTTCCTATTTTCGCGGCGACGCGGCCCCCGTGCTCGCGCCCGGCGACGAGGCGAAGTTCCACGCGGTCACCTACACCTATTACGAACAGCTCAACGGCTACGACCATCTGAAGTCGCTCGACATCGGCTATTATTTCTATTCGGGCAGCTATGTCGATGACATTCTGAAGGTGCTGAACCCCGACGAAAAAACGATCCTCCACATTCCCAACGTCAATTCCCGCGAGAGCACCAGGGACAAGATCAAGGAAGCCGAACAGATCATGGGCGCGCTGGGCGACTGGCAGGGCGCGGACCCCGCGACCGGTTTCCAGCTCATCCGCCGCCCCGATGGCCGCGTGCTGAAAGTGGCCGATCTCGTCGATGACGATTCCGCGCGGCGCGACAAGGTTATCACCGCGCTGAAGAACCCCGCGCGCAAGAACGACCGCGACCACGTGGACATCATCATCGCGCTCGGCATGGCCAAGGAAGGTTTCGACTGGATTTGGTGCGAACACGCGCTGACCGTCGGCTACCGCGCCAGCCTGACCGAAATCGTCCAGATCATCGGACGCGCCACGCGAGACGCGCCGGGCAAGACGAAAGCCCGTTTCACCAATCTGATCGCCGAGCCCGACGCCAGCGAAGCGGCGGTGACCGACGCCGTCAACGACACGCTGAAGGCCATCGCCGCCAGCCTGCTGATGGAACAGGTGCTCGCGCCGCGCTTCAATTTCACGCCGAAGAACGCTGGCCCCGTGGCGGGGTGCGACTATGGCGAGGGCGGGTACAGGGAGGGCCGGACAAATGTCGGCTTCAACGAGGAAACCGGCCAGTTTCACATCGAGGTGAAGGGCCTTGTCCAGCCGAAGAGCGAAGAAGCGACGCGCATCTGTCAGGAAGACATCAACGAGGTGATAACCGCCTTCGTGCAAGACCGGCCAACCATCGAGCGCGGCCTTTTCGACGAGGAAACCGTGCCGGAGGAATTGACGCAGGTGCGCATGGGCAAGATCGTGCGCGAACGCTATCCCGAGCTGAGCGACGAGGATCAGGAAGCCGTGCGGCAACACGCGGTCGCGGCCTTCGTGCTGACGCAAACCGCGAAGGCGGCGGCTGTCACCGGCGGCGACGCCGAATTGCACGGCAACACGGCGCTGATCGATGGCGTGCGGAAATTCGCCATGGACGTGCGCGAACTCGACATCGACCTGATCGACCGCAGGAACCCGTTCGGCGAGGCTTACGCCATCCTCGCCAAATCCATGAACGAGGCGACGCTGAAACAGGTCGCCGCCGCCATCGCGAAAAAGCGCGTAAACCTGCCCTATGAGGAGGCGCGCGCGCTGGCGTTGCGCGCCCGGGAATTCAAAAATCAACGAGGCCGCCCGCCCAGCCTCACGTCTCAGGATGCGTGGGAAAAGAAAATGGCCGAAGGCGTCGCCGCGCTCGCCCGCCACCACGCGGAGGCAAAACGTGGCTGACATTTCCGACGAGGACTTGCTGGCGGAACTCGACGCGACCCCCGAGGCGAAGCCGCATCGCGCGCGCTCGCCGCGAGAAGAACGGATCATCGCCGGTTTCGAAGACATCCAGAAATTCGTCGAGACGCACGGGCGTCCGCCCCTGCATGGCGAGGACCGGGATATATTCGAGCGCATCTATGCCGTCCGCCTCGACCGTTTGCGCGAACAGGACGATTGCCGCGCCTTGCTGGCGGAATTCGACACGCGGGGATTGCTGAGCGGGGCGCGCGTGGAAAGCGCCATGGCGGAAAGCCTGGACGATGACGCCCTGCTGGCGGAGCTGGGCGTCGAAGCCGTCGCCGACGACGATGTGACGGTGCTGAAGCACGTGAAGTCGCGCGCGGACGTGCGGGCGGCGGAAGAGATCGCCGACCGGACCGTTTGCAAGGACTTCGAATCCTTCAAGCCGCTTTTCGTCCGGATCAGGAAAGACCTCGACGCCGGCGTCCGGAAAACCCGTCCGTTCGCCAGAATGGCCGAAATCAAGCAAGGCGAATTTTTCATCGTCGGCGGACAAATGGCCTATGTGGCGACGGTCGGCGAGGAATTCGACACGAAATATGGTCGCCGCGACAGTCGCCTGCGCGTGATTTACGACAACGGCACGGAAAGCGACGTGCTCTTGCGGTCGCTCCAGCGCGCCTTGCATCGCGACGAGGCGGGGCGGCGAGTCACCAACCCGTCCGCCGGACCGCTGTTCGGAAGCGAAGAGAACGACGACGACATCGAAAGCGGGACGATCTATGTCTTGCGCAGCAAGTCGGATCACCCCGAAGTCGCGGCGCATCGCGAGATCATTCACAAAATTGGCGTGACCGGCGGCGATGTCAAAAAGCGTGTCGCCATCGCGGACAAGGACGCCACGTACCTGCTGGCGGATGTAGAGATCGTCGCCGAATACAAGATTTACAACGTCAGCCGAACCGGGCTGGAGAACCTGTTCCACCGGTTCTTCGCGGCGGCGCGGCTCGACATTGAAATCAAGGACCGTTTTGGCAATCCCGTGAAGCCGCGCGAATGGTACCTGGCGCCGCTTTCGGTGATCGACGAGGTTGTCGGCAGGATCAGGGATAATTCGATCACGGAGTTTGCGTACAATCCGGCGACGGTGTCGCTTGAGAAGATCGCCGGCGAGGCGTGACACGGACAAGCCGGGCAGGTCCGGGCCACGGCAAGGGACGGAAATTCGTGGGGCTACTCGGGGCGCGCCGCCTTAAGCCGGTCCAGCGCCGCCTGCATCGCCGCGATTTCCGCCGCTGGAATGGCTGCGTTTCTTGGTTGTTGCAGTCGCTGCATAACTTCCACCTGCTTGTGCGGCGGCAGCGTCCCGTAACTCTCCCGCGTCGTCCAGATGCTTTCATGACCGAAATTCTGGGAATATGCCTTTTCCTCTTCCCGCGTCAGGTTGAGCGTGTCGCCATGCAGCGCCAGCGTCTTGCGCAGGCTGTGCGGATTGAACGGCGGCAAACCCGCCGCCGCGAAGGCCGCGCGGAAAACGCGGCGGATCGGCTCCGCAGTGCTCCAGTGCTTGCGCGAAAGACCTTGCGCCTCGAAGCCCCGGTCCGCGCCGTGCCCCATTTCTGTTGACGGGAACAGCGGATCGTCCGGGCCGAAGCCGAGGTCTTCCTTCAACATGCGCAGATAGTCCGCGAAGATTTCGACGGGCTCCGGACCGACCGGAAAGAAAGTGCTGACGAAGGTTTTTCGCCCCTTGGTTTTCACGTCGCGTCCATCCTGAAAGACAGTCCGGGCCGCGAGGTTGACGTGCTTCAACCGAAAGGTCGCGATGGCGCCGTCGCGCGCGCCCGAAACGATGGCGAATGCAAGCAATGCCCGATCGCGTTTTTCGACAGGCGTCCCGGACGGCATGCCGGCCAGCGTCGCCTTGATATCCTCCAGAGTTGGCACGGGCCTTTCGCGCCGCGCGCCCGCAATTCGTTGATCCTGTTCCGACGGTTTGAACCAGTTGGCGTCATTTGCGTTGAGAACAGCGCGGAAGCCGGGTTCCCGGGAAAGCCACAAAATGAACTTCCGCAGGTGCTTGAGCGTGGACGTGACCGTCGCGGCGCTCAACCCGCTGCCATGCGGCCCCGCTTCCTCGGCAAGGTCAGCCCGGAATGAGCGGGCTTGTTCGGGATGAAACTTCCGGAACGGCTTGCGGTTCGTCGAGACTTCAAAGCGTTCGATGGCTCGCAAGGCAGCGTCGCGCGTCGCCGATTGCTTGCCGTCCGCCGCCTCCAGAAAGAACATATACGCGCGCTTCGCTTTTTCGTTTTCGGGACAATATTTCGCCATGGGTTCTGGCACC
>CAISEY010000197.1 GCA_903884435.1 uncultured Hyphomicrobiales bacterium
GATTTGCGCGAAGGTCAGAAACTGACCTTCGAGCTCGTCTCGGACAGGAAGAGCGGAAAAATGTCCGCGGACAATCTCAAGGCCGTCGATTGATGGCCTCGCTGGCGGCTCCATCAAGGAAGTCGCCGGCGCGCGGGGTTCGCGCAAGTCTGGCCAGTCACGGATGTACTGGCGGCCGGATTACCGCAGAAGCCCTGGAGCAAAATACCTGGCGCTCGCCGCCAGCCAGCCCCGCGTCCGAAGGGATCGCGGGGCTTTTTGTTTTCAGGACCCCGGAGAGAGTGTTATGGCCAAAACGCAAAAGCGCGGCAATCGCGAAGCCAAGAAGCCCAGGGCGATCAAGGTCGCCGAGGCGCCCGCGGCCGTCGTGACCGGTTCGAAGAACACGCCGGGGTCGGGCGGAGCGTCGAAAAAGAAGTAAGCGCGCGACAGCGCGAAACGAACGGGAGCGAGGCCATGGCGACTGCATTTCGTTTCGGACGGCGCGTGCCGCTTCCATCGACACGGCAAATCCTGCACGACCTGCGCATGATGATGGCCGCGGACAGGATCACGGAGCTTGAACGGGAGTTGCGCGACTGTCCGAAGGAGGAGAAATCCCCCGGCGTCGTCGTCGCCGCGCCAGAACCGGCGCGCCCGTGAATTTCCCCAACCCCACGCGATATTTCGACGGCTATAAACGCTGCGTCGCCTTCCAGGGCCACGACGCCGCCCGGGAGATTTCCTTCGAGGTCGATGTCGAGGCCCTTCGCGTGATGAGCGGCGGAGCCGGGACGGGCGAAACCGCGCTTCTCGCGGCGTTCGACGCGCATCGCGAGCGGATCGAAAAGGTCGCTGGCAAGGCCTGGTCGCGCAAGAAGCTGAGCTACATCCGGCTATCCGAGGCCGACTTCTGAAACGGCGGGACGCATGACGTCCCGACCGGACATCGCTTGTCGACGGGAGGAATGTCTCCTCCCCGACCGGGGGAACACACAATGGAATTGCCGGAATTTCTGACGGGCGAATCCGTCGCGCGCCTGTTTCAGGGGGCCATCGCCGGCGCCGTGGGGACGATGGCGCTGGGCTTTGGATATGGCGGCTGGATGCTCGGGAGCACCGCCATGGCGCTCGTCGAGAAAAGCTCGGCCGCCGCCGTCGTCGCCGCGGTGGCGCCGATCTGCGCCGACCAGTTCCGGCGCAGCGCGGATTTCGCCTCGAACACGGTGGAATTGAAGAAAACCGCTTCGTGGCAGCAGTCGACCTTCATTGAAAAGGGCGGCTGGGCCGTGATGCCCGGCGCGAAGACCGCGGACTACGGCGTCACCCAGGCCTGCGCCGCGTTGCTCGGCGAAGCGAAATAAGGATCCGTCCGGCGGGGCGCCATTCCCTCGCCGGACGCGGCCCGGGAGCCTGGCGTCCGCGCCCGATCGTGTTATTGAGCGCCCCGTTCTCGCGTTTCGCCGTTGGGGGGCTCACTTGGAATTCAGAAACATCGGCCGTTCGAACCTTCGCGTTTCGACGCTGGGGCTTGGCTGCAACAATTTCGGTGGACGCAACAGCGAGGCGGAATCGCGCGCGGTGATTTTCCGCGCGCTCGACCTCGGCGTGACGCTGTTCGACACCGCGGACGTCTATCCGTTGCCGAGTCCCGGCCTCTCCGAGGAAATTCTCGGCCGCGCCCTCGGGTCGCGCCGCGCCGATGTCGTCATCGCCACCAAGTTCGGCCTGCCGATGGACCCGGAGAAAAAGACCGGCGGCGGCTCGCGCGCCTGGACCATGGCGGCGGCCGAAGGTTGCCTGAAGCGGCTTGGAACCGACCGCATCGATCTCCTGCAACTGCATTTTCCCGATCGTCACACGCCGGTCGAGGAGACCTTGCGGGCGCTCGACGATCTCGTGCGGCAGGGCAAGGTTCGTTACATCGGCTGTTCCAACATGCCAGGCTGGGAGCTCGTCCATTCCCTCTGGATTTCGGAGAAGAACGGTCTGGCCTCCTTCGTGTCGAGCCAGAATCAATATTCGTTGCTCTCTCGCGACGTCGAGCCGGAGCTTGGCGACGCGCTGCGCGCCTACGGGCTCGGGCTGCTTCCGTATTTTCCGCTCGCGGGCGGGTTCCTCTCGGGCAAATACCGGCGCGGCGCCGAATTGCCCGAGGGTTCTCGCCTGACGAAGAGCAAGCAGTTGCGCGACATGTTCGTCACCGACGGCTATTTCGAAATCGTCGAGCGACTGCGCCCCTGGTGCGAGGCGAGGGGCCTCACGCTGCTCGAGCTCGCGTTCCGCTGGTTGCTGGCGCAATCCGTCGTTCCCGGCGTCATCGCCGGCGCGAGCACGCCGGCCCAGGTCGAGCAAAACGCGAAGGCCGTCGCGGGTCGGCTGTCTCCGGAAGATCTCGCGGAGATCGAACGAGTCGCGGACAATACGCCGCACGCCTTCGGGGCCCACTAGCTTCGTGTTTGCAACGCGGGACGCGGTTGCTACATTCCGCGTCAACACCGCCCGGCGGAACAGGACGCGACGGCGACCCGGAGACGAACGATGTTCTTGCGAAACGCCTGGTATGTCGCCGCATGGGCTCACGAACTGACGCGCAAGCCGCTGGCGCGAACGTGTCTTGGCGACGGCGTCGTTCTCTACCGCAAGGAAGACGGCGCGCCGGTCGCTCTCGAGGACCGTTGTTGCCATCGCCACACGCCCCTGTCGCTCGGCGTCGTCACGGGCGACGGATTGCGTTGCGGCTATCACGGCTATCTGTTCGACGCCGCCGGCGAATGCGTTGAAATTCCAGGGCAGAAGCTCGTTCCGCCGCAGGCGCGCGTCAGGGCCTATCCCGTCGTCGAGCGCTGGAAATGGATCTGGATCTGGATGGGCGATCCGGCGCTCGCCGATCCAGCGAAAATTCCCGACCTGTGGTGGGCCGATCATCCCGACTGGAAAATGTCGACGCCGCCGATGGTTCCGCTCGAATGCGATTACCGGCTCATCGCCGACAACGTGCTCGACGCCACCCATCTCACCTTTGTTCACGCGTCCTCGATCGGCAGCGGCGGGCTCACGGAGGTCGAGCCGACGGTCGAGGCCTTCGAGGACAGTGTGCGCGTGTCGCGATGGGTGCTGGACCGGCCGCCGCCGCCGGCCTACGCGAAGGCCGGCCATTTCGATGGCAATTGCGATCGCTGGGCCTTCGTCGAGTTTCGTCCGCCCTTCGTGTCCATCAATTTCGCGGGCTGCGTCGATGTCGGCCGCGGGGGTCCGAATGGCGACCAGTCCGCGAGCAAGCGGCGCGTCGAACTCGTCGCCATCAGCGTTCCAACGCCGGTGACGGCCACGAGCTGCAATTATTTCTTCGGTTTTTCGCGCGCCTTCGCGCACGACGACCCGGAGGTCGATTACATGTTCAACGAGGGGATGATCGAGGTTTTCCGCGAGGATTTCGCCATTCTGCAGGCGCAGCAGCGCGTG
This sequence comes from uncultured Hyphomicrobiales bacterium, assembly GCA_903884435.1. Taxonomy (GTDB): domain Bacteria; phylum Pseudomonadota; class Alphaproteobacteria; order Rhizobiales; family Beijerinckiaceae; genus Terripilifer. The sequence goes on from CAISEY010000197.1 coordinate 3,445, forward strand.
ATGAGCGCGCGTCCGGACGCGCCGCGGGTGAGCACGATCTACGACCGCGCCGCCTACATGGGCCGGCGGATGCTCGATCGGATGATCGAGGCGGAGAACAGGGCGAAGGCCTGAGGCGGCGACACGCGCCGCCGCGTCCCGATCGGGGCCGGGCGGCCCTAGGGGATGGACATGCAAGCCAGCGGACTGACGAAATTCTTCTTCGGCGCCACGATGACGCTGGCGGGCTTCCTGCTGTTTCTCGTGCAGCCGATGCTGGCGAAATTCATCCTGCCCTGGTTCGGCGGCAGCGCCACGACCTGGACCGTGTGCATGCTGTTCTTCCAGCTCGCGCTGCTCGCGGGCTACGCCTGGGCCTACGCCGTGACCTCGCCGCTGACGTTGCGCGCGCAGGCGATCCTGCAAATCGTCATACTCTGCGCCGCCGGCCTGATGCTGCCGATCACGCCCTCCGAGGCGCTGAAGCCGACGGATTCCGACAATCCCGTCGGGCGCATCATGTTGCTGCTCGTCGTCTGCGTCAGCGCGCCCTACGCGGTGCTGGCGACGACATCGCCGTTGTTGCAACGCTGGCTGCATCACCTCGAGCCGGAAGGCATGACCTCGCGGTATTTCGCGCTGTCGAACCTCGGTTCGTTCCTGGGCTTGCTGAGTTATCCCTTCGTGTTCGAGCCGCTCGTGCCCAGCGTCGCGCAGACGCGTTTCTGGTCGGCGGGGTTCGCGCTCTACGCCGCGCTGTTCGCCGTCTGCGGCTGGCTCGTGCTGCGCTCGCCGGAGAAGGCGAGGGAGCACGACCTCGCCATCGCGGACGCGGCGCGCGGCGCCGCCGGCGACAACATCGCTGGCTGGATCGTCTGGTCGATGCTCGGCTCGGTGCTGCTGCTGGCGACGACGAACCAGATCACGCAATGGTCGGCTGTGATGCCGTTCCTGTGGGTGTTGCCGCTGAGCCTGTATCTGCTGACCTTCATCGTCGCCTTCGGCCATCAGCAATTCTATAGCCGCGGTCCGTTCTTCGCGATTTTCGCGGTTCTTTCGGCCATCACCTTCGTTCTGGCGCGGCCGGCCTCGTCGAGCGAATTGCTGACGCAGGTCGGCTTGCAATGCGCGACCATGTTCACGGGCTGCATGATCTGCCACGCGGAAATGGTGAAGCTGCAACCGCCGGCGCGGCGCCTGCCGGTGTTCTACCTTCTCACCTCGGTGGGCGGCGCGCTCGGCGGCGTGCTCGTCACCTTGCTCGCGCCGGTCATTTTCAACGACTACACCGAGCACCAGATCGTGCTCGCGGCGATCGCCGCGCTCGGCGCCTGGACCATCCTGCGGCGGGAGAGCGGCCGGGCGACGCGCGCCGCGGCGATCGCGGGCGCCGCGATTTTCCTCGTCGGGCTGGGCGTTTTGCTCGACGATCTCCATGACAATCGCTCGCTCGTCGTCGAACGCATCCGCAACTTCTACGGCGTCGTGAAGGTGCTGAAGGAAGACGAGGACGATCCGCTGGAATACAGTCTCGTGATGCAGCAGGCGGGCGTCGATCAGGGCTCGCAATTCCAGAGCGCGGCGCGGCGGCTCGAGCCAGCCTGCGCCTTTGGCGTCGAGAGCGGCGTCGGGCGCGCCTTCGCGGCCCAGCGCAAACGCCGGGAGGGAGGCCCTCTGGCGCCGCTTCGGATCGGCGTCATCGGTCTTGGCGTGGGCATGATCGCGGGCCATGGCGCGCCCGGCGACACGATCCGATATTACGAACTCAACCCCGCCGTGACCGACCTCGCGCGCCGCCATTTCACGTTCCTGTCGAGCAGCAAGGCGGCGATCGAGGTCGTCCATGGCGACGGCCGCATCCTGCTCGAGCGCGAGGCCATCGCCGGCCAGACGAAGAATTTCGACATTCTCATCATCGACGCCTTCCGCGGCGCCTCGCCGCCGATGCACCTGATGACCAGGGAGGCCTTCGCGGTCTATCTCGAACATCTCGCGCCCGATGGAATCCTCGCCATCAATTTCGAGCTCGACACGTTCGAGATGGCGCCGCTGCATCGCGGCCTCGCGGCGGAATTCAATCTGGGGGTCAACTGGTTCGAGACGCCGCCCGCGGAGGATTGCGACAACCCGGTGAGCTGGGCGCTCTACACCCGCGACAAGGATTTCTGGACGGCGCCCGCGGTCGCGAAGGCCATTTCGCCCTGGCGCGACCGCGCCGACGGCAAGTTGCTGTGGACGGACTCGAGCAGCAATCTGATGAGCATCATCAACTGGCGCGGCCTCTTCTGAGGCGAGGGAGCGGCGGGGATGAAAAGATACTCGCTGTTCGCCCTCGCGCGGGACGCCCTTTTCGGCGCCGCCCCAACGCCGGCGTGGCGGGACGCTGCGCCCAGGTCCTCGTATGACGCGATCGTCGTCGGCGGCGGCGGGCACGGACTCGCGACGGCGTATTATCTCGCGCGCGAGCACGGGTTGCGCGACGTCGCGGTGCTGGAAAAAAGTCACGTGGGCTCCGGCAACGCGGGGCGCAACACCACGATCATCCGCTCCAATTACCTGCTGCCGGAGAACATCGATTTTTATGACTTCTCGATGAAACTCTGGGAGCGGATGGAGCGCGACCTGAATTTCAACACGATGGTTTCGCAACGCGGCGTCCTCGAACTGTTCCATTCCGACGGGCAACGCGACGCCTTTGTCCGGCGCGGCAACGCGATGCGAATGCGCGGCGTCGACGCCGAATTGCTGGATGTCGCGGCGACGCGACGGCTCGCGCCCTACGTCGATTTCGACAACGCGCGCTTTCCCGTCCTCGGCGCGATGCTGCACCGGCGCGGCGGCACGGCGCGACACGACGCGGTCGTCTGGGGTCACGCGCGCGCCGCCGACGCGCTGGGCGTCGACATCGTGCAAAACTGCGAGGTGACGGGCATTCGCGTCGAGCGGGGCCGCGCCGCCGGCGTGGAGACGACCCGCGGCTTCGTGCGCGCGAAGAGGATCGGCCTCGCCGTCGCCGGGCATTCCTCGCGGCTCGCGGCCATGGCGGGCGTTCGCCTGCCCGTGGAAAGCCATGTGTTGCAGGCCTTCGTGACGGAGGGACTGAAGCCGCTCGTCCATCACGTCGTTATGTTCGGCGCGGGACATTTCTACGTTTCGCAATCCGACAAGGGCGGGCTCGTCTTTGGCGGCGGCATCGACGGTTACAATTCATACGCGCGACGCGGCAATCTTCCCGTCGTCGAGGACGTGTGCGAGGCGGGAGTCGCGATGATGCCGGCGCTGTCGCGGCTGCGCGTGCTGCGCCACTGGGGCGGGGCGCAGGACATGACGATGGACGGTTCGCCAATCATCGATTTTTCGCCGGTGGAAGGGCTCTTTCTCAATTGCGGATGGGGTTACACCGGCTTCAAGGCGACGCCGGCCTCGGGCTTCTGCTTCGCGCATCTGATGGCGCGCGGCGAGCCGCATCCGCTCGCGGCGCCGTTCCGGCTCGACCGGTTCGCGGCGGGCCGCGTGCTCGACGAGGAGGGCCGCGGCGCGCGGGCGAACCTGCAATGAGCGCGCCATGAGGCTGCCCTGTCCCCATTGCGGCTGGCGCGATCTCGCGGAATTCGTCTGTCGCGGAGACGCCGCGCCCCGCCGCCCCGACGGGCTCGCGGCCAGTCCCGACGCGATGTCGCGCTACGTGCTGGAGCGCGACAACCCCGCCGGGCCCCTGCGCGAACACTGGTTCCACGCCCATGGTTGCCGCGCCTGGTTCGAGATCGAACGCGACACGCGCACCCACGCGATCACGCGGGATGGCGCGCCATGAGCGGCTTCCGGCTGCCGACCGGCGGGCTCGTCGACCGGACGCGCGACATCGGCTTTTCCTTCGACGGGCGCGCCCTGGCGGGCCATGCCGGCGACACGCTGGCGTCGGCGCTGATCGCGGGGGGCGTTTCGATCGTCGGGCGATCCTTCAAGTATCATCGTCCGCGCGGCGTTTTTTCGTCGGACTCCGGCGAGCCGAACGCGCTGGTGGAATTGCGCGAGGGCGCGCGGCGCGAGCCGAACACCAAGGCGACCGCGGTCGAGCTTTTCGAAGGGCTCGCGGCGCGGAGCCAGAATCGCTGGCCGTCGTTGCGCCACGATCTGCTCGCCGCCAGCCAGATGCTGTCGCGTTTCCTCGGCGCGGGCTTTTACTACAAGACGTTCATGTGGCCGGCGCGTTTCTGGGAGAGCGTTTACGAGCCGCTGATCCGGCGCGCGGCGGGTCTCGGCTCGGCGGCGGAGGGCGCGGATCCGGACCGCCACGAGAAGGCGCACGCCTTTTGCGACGTACTGGTGATTGGCGCCGGCCCGGCTGGCCTCGCCGCGGCGTTAACGGCGGCGCGATCCGGCGCGCGCGTCATTCTCGCCGACGAGGATTTCCGGTTTGGCGGGCGATTGCTCGCCGAACGTCTCGGGATCGATGGGGGCCCGGCCGCATCGTGGGCCGACGCGGCAGTGGCCGAACTCGCGGCGAACCCGCGCGTGCGACTGATGCCGCGCACGACCGTGTTCGGCGTCTACGATGGCGGGGTTCATGGCGCCGTCGAGCGCGTCGGCGATCATCTGCCCGAGCCAGGAGAGTTCACGCCGCGCCAGCGCTTCTGGAAGATCGTCGCGAGGCGCGCGGTTCTGGCCGCGGGCGCGACGGAGCGTCTGCTCGTGTTCGGCGACAACGATCGTCCAGGCGTGATGCTCGCGGGCGCCGTTCGAGCCTTCGTCAACCGGTTCGCGGCGGCGCCTGGCAAGCGGGTTGGCGTTTACGCCTGTTGCGACGACGGATGGAAAACCGTCTTCGATTGCGTCGCGGCGGGGATCGACGTTCCCTTCGTGATGGACGCGCGGCGCGAGCCGCCGGAGGAATTGGTCCGCGAGGCGCGGCGGCTGGATGTGCGCGTTCTGCCGGGCGCGCGGCCCGCCGCGCTCCGGACGAGACGCGGCGCGCTGTCGAGGATCGAAATTCGCCGCGCCGATGGCGGCGGCGAGCGCGTGGATATTGACTGCCTCGCCGTGTCGGGCGGCTGGAATCCCACCATCGCGCTCGCCGGCCATCATGGCGCGCGGCCGCGATGGGACGACGGGCGCGCGTGTTTTCTCGCGGCAAATCCGCCGCCGGGCATGATCGTCGCGGGCGCGGCGCGCGCGCTGTTTTCCCTGCGCGAGGCGCTGGCCGATGGCGTCGACGCCGGCGCGCGCGCGGCGGAGGAGACGGGATTTGCGGCGACGGTCGCTCCGCCGCCGCGCGCCCGCGACGAATTCGTCGCGACAAGCGCGTTCTGGCATGTCTTGGAATCGCGAGGAAAGGCCTTCGTCGATTTGCAGAACGACGTGACCGCGGACGACATCGCGCTGGCCCATGGCGAGGGATATCGCGCCGCCGAATTGCTGAAGCGCTACACGACTCTGGGGATGGCGACGGAGCAGGGGCGCGCGGGAAATGTCGCGGGGCTGGCGATCATGGCGGCGCTCACAGGCGAGCCCATGGGCGCCGGGGGCGTCACGACGAGCCGCCCGCCCTGGACGCCCGTCGCGATCGGGGCGCTGGCCGGCGCCGCCGTTGGCAAGCGGTATCGCCCGTCGCGGCGCACGCCGGCGCACGATCTGGCGGCGTCCGCCGGCGCGCGTTTCGTCGAGACGGGCCTCTGGCCGCGCGCGCAATGTTTTCCGCGCGCCGGCGAGACGCTGGAGGAGGCGGCCACGCGCGAGGCGCGGCGGGTGCGTTCGTCCGCGGGGTTTTGCGACGTTTCGACGCTCGGCAAGTTCGAGGTTTTCGGGCGGGACGCGGCGGCGTTTCTCGACCGCGTTTACGCCAACGCGATTTCGTCGCTGGAGCCGGGCCGGGCGCGCTATTCGATCATGCTGCGCGAGGATGGATTTCTGTTCGACGACGGCGCGGTGGCGCGCCTGTCGCCGGCGCGCTTTCTGGCGACCTCCTCCACGGGCGCGGCGGAGCGGGTTCACGAGCATTTCGAATATTGCCGCCAGGTTTTGTGGCCGGATCTCGCGGCGCGAGTCGTGCGGGTCACCGACCAATGGGCGCAATTCGCGCTCGCAGGGCCGCGCGCTCGCTATATTCTCGCCGAAGTCTTCGGCGGCGGCCTCGATGTTTCGAACGCGGCGCTGCCGTTCATGGCGGCGCGCGAGGCGCGGCTGCCTGGCGGGGTTCCCGCGCGGATTTTCCGCGTGTCGTTTTCGGGCGAACTCGCCTTCGAGATCGCGGCGCCCGCCGGGCATGGAGAGGGGCTGGCGCGCGCGCTCGAACGCGCCGGGGCGAGCCTCCATGGCCTCGACGCGCTCGATGTCCTGCGCGTCGAAAAGGGCCACGCGGCGGACTCGGAAATCAATGGCCAGACAAGTGCTTTCGATCTCGGCCTGTCGCGGATGCTGTCGATGAAAAAGGACTACGTGGGCCGGTCGATGGCGGCGAGGCCGGCGCTGAACGATCCGGCGCGACAGCAACTCGTGGGCGTCAGGCCGCTCGATCCGGACGGAGCGATTTTCGCGGGCGCGCGAATGTCGCCGCGCGATGTCCGGCGCGACGAGGGCCATGTGACCTCCGCCTGCCTCTCCCCCGCGCTCGGGAGGCGGATCGGCCTCGCCCTGCTCGCGCGGGGACGCGAGCGCATGGGCGAGACCATGACGTGCGTCGATCCCCTGCGCGGTCATGAAACCGCGGTCGTGATTTGCGATCCCGTGTTCGTCGATCCGAAGGGAGAGCGCGCGCGTGGCTGAGACCGCATCGCAGGTCCGTTCCGCCTTCGCCGGCGGCGAAGGGGCGGGACGCCACGGCAGGCGCACAGGCGAAGCTGGCGTCACTCTGGCGGAGCCGCGCGTCACGGCGCTGTTGTGTTCGGTGGCGTCGCCCGAAGGGGAGGCGCGCGCGCGCGCCTGGATCGCCGCGGTCGCGGGCGCCGAGCCGCCGGGCGCGCGCGCTGTCGCGGTTGGCGGCGATGTCGCCGTTGTCTGGCGCGAGCCGGGGCAATGGCTGCTGGTCGCGCCGGAGGGCTGGCGACCGCGCGAGGACGCGCCGGCTCACGACGACGTGTGCGTGCTGGACATGTCGGACGGGCTGGCGTTCCTGCGCACAGGCGGCGCGGCGCGAC
>CAISEY010000198.1 GCA_903884435.1 uncultured Hyphomicrobiales bacterium
CCGCGGCGCACCTCCACGACCTGTTCGGTCGGGACGAGAATTTCCTGGAACTTCTCGGAAAGGCCGCGCTGACCCGCGAATTCACGGATGGAATCAGCCACCTTCTTCTCGAAGTTGGAATAGGCGTGGACGATATACCACCGCATGCTCATTGCCGGCCCCGAAATCAATGCGTGAGAGAAAGCAGTAGCGTGACGACGAGCCGCAGCGCCCAGTCGACCGTGACGAAAAACACGCTGGCGATGCACACCATGACGAGCACCAGCGCCGTCGTGATCATGGTTTCGCGCCGCGTCGGCCAGGTGACCTTGGCGCCTTCGGCGCGCACCTGCGCCAGAAACTCGAGTGGATTGGCCATGCTGTCCCGCCTGAGTCCGGCGTCCCGATTCCGGACCGCCGAAAATGATCGAGGCGCGGGACCGGTCAGGTCGCGCGCCACGAGAACGGCTTTATAGACGCTGGAATCCGATCCGCCAAGGGCTAATTTCAGGAAAGGCGGCGTCCAGGGAAAACCCCGGAAAATGGCAGGAGTGGAGGGAATCGAACCCGCAACCTCCGGTTTTGGAGACCGGCGCTCTAACCTAGTTGAGCTACACTCCTGCATGCCCTCGCGGACGCGGCACTCCATGCCGCATTCCGCGGCCGGATGCAACAATTTTGGAGACGTTTTTGCCGGAGCTCGCGCCAGGGTCGACAATCCCGGGGGGAATGGCTAGCGATGGCGATCATGACGCACGCCGGCCCGCTTCCATGAGCGACACAAGCGCCCCCGCCCGCCCGCTCGCCGGCCTGGGCGAATCCGGCTGGCCTCTCGCTCTCGCCCCCGCCGCCTATGCTCTCGCGCTCGCGGCGATCGGAGACCTGCGCGCGGAACACACTTTCCTCGCCGCGCTCGTCTGCCTGTTGTGGGCCGCGTCGCGGACGACGCGCGGCCTGCTGCGCGAGCTGTTCCCGGCGCTGATCGTGGTCATGGCCTACGACGCCCTTCGCTATTTGCGCCCGCTGTTCGTGACGGCCGACCGGGTCGCGGGTTGCGGTCTGCGCGCGCTGGAGCTCTCGTTGTTCTCGGTCGCGCCCGGCATGACCGCGCCCGACTGGTTCGCGGTCCATCACGCGCCATGGGCCGACCTTTTCTTCGCGATTCCCTACGCTGGCTTCCTCTATGTCGCGATCGCCTTCGCGATCATGTTGTATTTCCGCGACCGCCAGCGCATGCGCCTGTTTATCCTGGGATTTTCGGGCATGTTTCTGATCGCCTTCACGGTCTGGATCATCATGCCCTCGGCGCCGCCCTGGTATCTTCAGGCGCATGGTTGCGTCATCGACCTGACGGCGAGCCCCAGCCCCGCGGCCCTCGCGCGCGTCGACGACGCGCTGGGCGTCGCCTATTTCCACGACTTCTACAAACGCGGCCCCAATGCTTTCGGCGCCATGCCGTCCCTTCACAACGCCTTTCCGATGCTCGGCCTCCTCGTGACCTGGAGAATCGCCGGCTGGAAGGAGCGGCTCGCCAACGCGCTCTATGTCCTGTGGATGTTCGTTGGCAGCCTCTACCTCGACCATCACTGGGCGCTGGACGGGCTCGGCGGCTGGGCGAGCGCGAGCGTCGCTGTCTCGGCGGGCGCGCTGATTCTTCGCGCCCGGACCGCGCCCGCGCCGGCGCCGCGACCCTGAGGCGGCTTTCGCCAGCCCCCGTCGTGGAGTAAAGACCGGACGCGACCGCCAGCCTCGCCGGGAACCCGATGACAAGCGACTTTATTCGAATGGACGGACTGGACCCGCACCGCGAGCGGGCCGCGGCCATCATGGCCGCCCATCCCGAAGTCCGCGGTCTGATCGGGCGCAATCCGTGGACAGCGGCCATCGGTTTCGGGATCGTCGCCCTGCAAACCGTCGCCGCGCTCGCGATCGGACGCGCTTTCCCCGGCGGATGGGTGGAAGCCCTGCTGGCGGCGGCCCTCTTCGGCGCCTTCGCCAATCACGCGCTCTATGTCGTCACCCACGACGCCACCCACGCGACGATTTTCCGCGATCCCTGGGCGAACCGCGTGGTCCTCCTGCTGGCTGACCTGCCCAATATCACCCCGGGCTCGATGGCTTTCCGGGGCTATCACCTGCTGCATCATTCCGGCCGCAGCCGCTATTTTTCCGATCCGGACATCCCCAACGTCTGGGAAGCCCGGCTTGTGGGAAACGTCTGGTGGCGCAAGGCGCTCTGGATGGCGTTTTTTCCATGGCTGCAAATCGCCCGGATTTCACGCGTGCCCGCGGTTCAGTTGTTCGACGGCTGGGCCTTCGCCAATTACCTGTCCTGCCTCTGCTACGCGGCCCTGATCTGGGCCGGGGCCGGCTGGACGGGCGTCCTCTACCTTTTCGCCTCGTTCTGGTTCGCCACCGGCCTGCACCCGCTCGGCGCGCGCTGGATTTCCGAGCATTACGTGCTCGGGCCCGGCCACGACACCAATTCCTATTATGGCCCGATCAACCGGATCGCGCTGAACATCGGCTACCACAACGAGCACCACGATTTCCCGCGCATACCCTGGAGCCGGCTGCCGGATCTGCGAAAACTCGCCCCGGAATTCTACGACGCCCTGCCCTCGCACATGTCCTGGAACAGGCTGATTCTGGAATTCATCTTCGACAAGCGCTATTCGCTGTTCTCGCGCGTGGTGCGGCCCGAACCGGCGGCCGAACCCGCCGAATAAAAATCAGACCGGCTCGACCCGCACCGCGGTTCCGTAGGCGAGCACCTCCGTCACGCCGCTCATGATCTCGTTGGCGTCGTAGCGCATGCCCACGATGGCGTTGGCGCCGCCCTCACCCGCGTGCTGGCACATGAGATCGAAGGCTTCCTGGCGCGCGCGTTCGGCGAGGTTGACGTAGATCGACAATTGCCCGCCGAACAGCATCTGGAACGCGCCGGCGAAATTGCCGACGACGCTCCGCGAGCGCACGGTGATTCCGCGCACGACGCCGAGATGCCGGACAATTCGATAGCCCGCGACGTCGAACGTGGTGGAAACGATCATGGGAACTCCGATTCGCCGGGCAGGCTCCGACTATATCGCGGCGCGCGCCAACGAAAAACGCCGCCGGGCGAGCCTGGCGGCGTCAAATCAAAACGAGGCCGAAGCAGCCTCGATCATTCCACGATCGAAGCCACGACTCCCGCGCCGACGGTGCGGCCGCCCTCGCGGATGGCGAAGCGCAGCTTCTCTTCCATCGCGATCGGAACGATCAGCGCCACGTCCATCGTC
>CAISEY010000199.1 GCA_903884435.1 uncultured Hyphomicrobiales bacterium
AGCCCTGCGCGCCGAAGGGGGACGTGCCCGCCGTGCCGATCCATTTCGAGCCGCCCTGGTGGCGGCCCTTCTGTTCGGCGAGGCGCTGGCGCAGCGTCTCCATCAGCTTGTCCCAGCCCATCGCCCCGATCTGTTTTTTCTCCTCCTCGGTGAGGTGCTTTTCCGCGAGCTTCTTCAGCCATTCCTCGGGAATTTCCGCGGTCTCGATGGCTTCGATCAGGGATTCGAGTCCCTTGAAGGTCGCGCCGAACACGCGGTCGAACCGGTCGAGATTGCGCTCGTCCTTCACCAGCAGCGCGCGCGACAGATAGTAAAAATCCTCCACCGACGAGTTCGCGAGATCGCGGTCGAGCGCCCTCATCAGATCGAGATATTCCCGCGGCGTGACGGGCACGCGCGCGGCCTTGAGGGCGGTGAAGAAGGTCAGGAACATTGGCGCCGGCCCCGGTCAGCACCCGTCCGGCCGCCACGGCCGGCGCGAGGCGTGATGAACATGCAAAACTTGAAGTGTATCCTCCACCACCTGGTGGAAAAGTCTGTAAGGATACTTTTGAAACGAAATCACGCGAACGCCCTTCCGGACCTGGCCGGCCCGGTGCGAAGAATCCTCGTGCCCGACGGAATTTCGCCGGCGAACTTGCCGAGGCGCGCCGCCTCGAGGCCCCTGTCGATGCCCTTGAGTTCCTCCGCGCTGGCGAAACATCGCCCATGCCGCCTCGCTTCGATTTCGCGGGCGAATTCAGCCAGCTCTTCCCGGTCTTCCTCGGGCCAGGCCTCCACCTTTACGAGCAACGTTCTCGTGACCGGGCTCCTGTCTTCAATCTAGCCGATCGCGGGACGCCGCAACGACGCGTCAGGCGCCCGCGGAGGCGAATTTCGCCCAAATCCTCGCCGCGTTCCCATGCTCCACCATCTCGCGCGCCCTGGCGTCGAAACCCGCGTAGGCGTCGAAGCCGGCGGTCTCGGAAGCGGCGACGTCCGGCGTCACGTAGGGATAATCCGTGCCGAACAGGATTTGCGAATCCGGCACGAAGGCGCGCAGGGCGTCCAGCGGCGCCTTGTCGCCCGAGAGCGCCGTGTCGTAGTAAAATCGCGCGATATGCGCGAGCGCGCCATCGGGATAATTGTCCCGGAACTTCGTCTGCCGGTCGAAAATCGAGAGACGGTGCGCCAGCATCGGCAGCGTGCCGCCGGCGTGCGAGAGAATGAATTTGATGTCCGGGCAACGCGTCGTCACGCCGTTGAAAATCAGGTTGGTGGCCACCTTCGTCGTCTCGAAGGGATAGTCGATGAGCATCCGCGGAATGTCCCAGTCCCTCGCTTCCTTTCCCGGCGGATAGCAGGGATGAATGAAGGTCACGGTCTTGCGGCGGTTGAGTTCGGCGTAGAGCGGCTCGAAATCGGGATGGCCGATGTAGACGTCGTTGACGTTGGTCAGCAGGCACACGCCCTCGAGCTTCAACTCGTCGGAGACGCGCGCCAGTTCCTTCAGCGAGGCGTCCACGTCCGGCAACGGCAGGAAGGCGAACCCGCCGAAGCGCTTCGGGTGTTTCGCCGCGAGTTCCGCGAGATAATCGTTGCACTGGCGCGCGAGGTCGCGGGTCTGCGCGAGATCGCCGAAATAAATGCCGGGCGAGGTGAACGAAAAGATCGTCGCCGCGACGCCAAGCCGGTCCATCAGCGACAGCGACATTTCCGGCGACCATTCGGGAAAGCCCCGATAGGCCGTGCCCGTGATCCCGACGGACCGCTGAACCTCCTTGTAGAACTCCGGCAGAACATGGTGGTGAACGTCAATGCGCGCGCGTGCTGTCATGTCAGGGTCTCCCGGTCCCCTTTTAGGCGCTCGCCGCGGCGGGCGAAAGTCCGCGAGGCGGCTTGACGCAAGTCATGTTCAAGCGGCGGCCCTGCGCTAAAATGAAAACATGCGCCTGATTCCATTCCTCGCCCTCGCTTTCGTGCTCGCCCAGGGTTCGCTCGCCCTCGCCAAAGGCAATTCCGTCCAGGGCGAGCGCATCGCGCGCGACAATTGTTCGCCCTGCCACGCGACGGGACGCGCCGGCGCGAGCCCCAATCCGAAGGCGCCGCATTTCCGCGACCTGAACCGGCGCTATCCCCTGAAGGATCTCGAGGAGGCGCTGGCGGAGGGCATCGTCGTCGGCCACGAGGGCGCGCAAATGCCGATGTTCGAACTCAGCCCCGCCCAGATCGAAAACCTCATCGCCTACCTGACGAAAATCCAGGCGCGCCGAAAGCGCTGACGCCGCCGTTGGCCACCCCGGGGAACTGGTTTACTGTTGACGCGATTGCAACGGGAACCAGCGGCGCATGCGCTTTTCAGGCACGGAAAACTATATCGCCACCGATGATCTCAACGTCGCCGTCAACGCCGCCATCGTGCTCGAGCGCCCCCTGCTGGTGAAGGGCGAGCCCGGCACCGGCAAGACCGTGCTGGCGGAAGAAATCGCCCGGGCCATCGGCGCCCCGCTGCTCACCTGGCACGTCAAGTCGACCACGAAGGCGCAGCAGGGCCTCTACGAATACGACGCGGTGTCGCGCCTGCGCGACAGCCAGCTGGGCGATCCGCGCGTCTCCGACATCGGCAATTACATCCGGCGCGGCAAGCTGTGGGAGGCCTTCGCGGCGCCGGAACGCCCGGTGCTGCTGATCGACGAGATCGACAAGGCCGACATCGAATTTCCCAACGATCTGCTGCTCGAACTCGACCGCATGGAGTTCCATGTCTACGAAACCGGCGAGACCGTGCGCGCCGCGAAGCGGCCCGTCGTCGTCATCACCTCCAACAACGAGAAGGAACTGCCGGACGCGTTCCTGCGCCGCTGTTTCTTCCATTACATCCGCTTTCCCGACCGCGAGACGATGGAGAAGATCGTCGAGGTGCATTTCCCGGGAATCAAGCCGCGCCTCGTGGAAGAGGCCTTGCGCCTCTTCTTCGAAGTGCGCGAGGCGCCCGGCCTGAAGAAAAAGCCGTCCACCTCCGAATTGCTCGACTGGCTGAAACTGCTCCTCAACGAGGACATCGGCCCCGAAACCCTGCGCGAGCGCGACCCGCGCAAGCTCATTCCGCCCCTGCACGGCGCGCTCCTGAAGAACGAACAGGACGTGCACCTGTTCGAGCGGCTGGCGTTCCTGAACCGGCGGGGGAGTTGAAGCGACAGGCCGCCTGTTCTTGGCGATGGCGCCCAAAATATGTACGTAAATATGTACACACGAGGCTGGCACGACCCACGTTAACTTTTCCGATTTTCGCGCGCACATGGCCCGCCATCTCGAAAGGGTGGAAGCGGACCGGACAGAACTGGTCTTGACGAGGCAGGGCCACGAACCCGTCGTGTTCATGCCCCTCGCCGAACTCGAGGGTCTCCGCGAGACGCTGCGCCTGTTGAGCACGCCGGCGAACGCGGAACGGCTGCTGCGCTTCATCGCCGACGCGGACGCCGGCAAAACGATCCAGCGGGATCTGATCGAGTGAAACTCCATTTCACCGAAAAGGCCTGGGAAGACTATCGCCACTGGCAGGCGTCGGACCCGGACATATTCAGGCGCGTCAATGAACTGCTTCGCGACGCGCGCCGCTCTCCTTTCGCCGGGATTGGCAAGCCGGAACCGCTCGTCGGCCCGCTGAAGGGCTGGTGGTCAAGACGGATCACGCGGGAACACAGGCTCGTCTATCGGGTGACCGCACAGGGAGACGCTCGAGCTCCGGAGATTTCAGCATGCCGGTTCCACTACCGGTGACGCAGCCCGGAGAATGAATGTTTCAAACATTCATTTCGAGGAATTTGGCCCCGCCGCCTCGCGACGGACAAGATCTTCGCGCGGGGCGGAACGCCCTCACCGCGATGGCTGAACCGCGCGCCTGTAGACATGCCATGTCGCGTGCCCGAGCAAGGGCAACACCACGATCAGGGCGAGGAGCCCGGACGCGAGCGAGAACAGCACGAGCGCCGCGATCGTCAGCGCCCAGAGAATCATTGTTCCGAGGTTGCCGCGCACGACGCGCGTGCTCGTGATCATCGCCGTGACGAAATCCACCTCGCGATCGAGCAGCATCGGAAACGACACGACGGTGATCGAGAACACGAAAAACGCGATGCAGGCGCCAACCAGATTGCCGACCAGGACGAACGTCAATCCATGCGCCGTGGTCGCGAGATCGACGAGCATGGCCCGCGGCTCCGGCGCCCTGACGCCGAAGAACATGGCGTAGAGGAAAAAGGCTATGTCCATCCAGATGAAGAAGGCGAATCCCGTCACCAGCGCCATCCATCCGAGATCGCGTTTGCCGGCGCCGCGAATGGCGCCGAACACGTCGCTCCAGGCGAGACCCAGACCGGCTTCGAGACGACGACTGACTTCGTAAAGCCCCGCGGCGACGAAGGGAGCGACGATCGCGAAACCCGCGGCGAGCGGATAGGCGAGATAATAAAAGCCGGACGCGGTGGCGAGCAGCGTGATCGCCCAGCCGCCGGCGGCGTACAGAAGTCCGAAGAACAGGCCATATCGCGGCGCCGCGCGGAAATCGCGCCAGCCCGCGATCATCGCGTTCCGGAGATCGCCGCGCCGGAGAATGTTGATGACCGGCGCCGCGAGCGCGCGCCCGCCCGGACCAGCCGCCCCCGCCGACAGCGCTTCGCTCATGGCGCGCCTCCCCATGTTTTCAACACGAAATGTTCCGGATCCACACGGATCGGATCAAATCTGCTCCGGCTTCCGGATTTTGACAAGCTCGCGGGCAGGACCGATCGCCGCGGTGGTGCAACCCTCGTGCGTCGCTGCTATTGTCGCCCCATGACCAGACTTCTCCTCCTGCGCCACGCCAAGGCGGCGCCTCACTCGCCGGACGGCGATTTCGCGCGCCCCCTGAACCCGCGAGGACAGGCCGACGCGGCGAGACTCGGCGCCTTTCTCGCTTCGCGAGGGATCGTTCCCGCGGCGACGCTCGTGTCTCCGGCGCAACGCACCCGGGAAACCGCCGCGCTCGTTCTCGCGGCGCTGCCCGGCGCGCCGGCGCCGCTCTTTTCAGACGCGCTGTACAACGCCAGCGTGGAAACCCTTCGCGCGGAAATCCGCGCCGCGCCCGCCGGCGCGGAGACGCTGCTCGTCATCGGCCACAATCCCGCCATCGGCGAACTCGCCCATGCCCTCGCGGGCGACGGCGCGGACAAACTGCCGGCGGGATTCCCGACCTGCGCGCTCGCCATTTTCGAGGCGGCGCCGGGCGCGGCGAAAGGGCGCTGGTCCCATCGCCAGCGCCTGGTCGAATGCGTGACGCCCGCCTCGTCGCGGCGGTGAGTTGAACAGGCGTTCGCCCCGCGCGCGCAGATCGCGCGATCCGGGCCACAGCCGGAGGAAGGCCTTCCCTTGTTTGGCGAACTCGTCTCGCTCGCGATTTATCTTCTCGCCTGGTCGGCGGCGCCGCTCGCTGTCGCGCCCGCGCTCCTCGAACGACTGCCCTCGCTCGCGCGAACGCAGGCGACGCCAGCCTACAGAGCCGACGACCGCTCCGTCGACAACTGGCGCGCGGAGGCGGCGCGCAATCTCGATCTCGACCCGGAGCGGTCCCTGGCGATCGCCGGCGATGGCGAGGCGCCATCGGTCCCGCGCTGCGTGAAGCTCAACAATTACTGGTGCATCAAGGGCGTCGGCTGGAACGGCATGGTGGCGGCGGACCCGGAGGGACACGCCGCCTTCGCCAGCGCGCCGGAAGGCGCCGCCGTCGCCGCCCTGCTGCTGCGGCGCTATTATCTCGATTTCTCGCGCCGTTCCGCGATGGACATCGTCTCCCGCTGGGCGCCCGCGCAATGCGGCGCATCGCCCGTGCGCACGACGCAATTCGGCAAGGGCTTCCGCCTCGCGCAAACCCGCGTTCCCCTCGGCGCGGAGCCCGGCAAACGCGCCGCGCCGCTCGCGACCCGCGGCCTCGGCAACACCCTGCGCGCGCGGTTCCTCGCCTCGCGCGGACGCGGACCGCGCGGCGCCCGCGCAGGCTTGCGTCGCTCGGCGATCCCCGACCGCGCGCCGCCCATGCTGCGAACGCCCACCATCGCGGCGGGCCTTGGCGCCATGGAGACGCCGCTCTCCTTGCCCGGTCCGCTGGCGCTGCTCAATCTCGCGGCCCGCGTCACGCCATCGAGCTTCGCGCCGATGTCCACCTGCGCGGACGATGGCGCGCGGGTGCGCAACTACGCCCTGAAGATCATCGAGGGCGTCGCGAAATCGCCCGACGAGGATTTGAAGCTGTTCGCGCCCGACGGAACGCCCTCCGACAATCTCGCGCGCGTGCTGCTCAACATGGCGGCTGTCGAGGTCGGACCCCTGCGGGCGACGCCGGTCCTCGTGCGGGCCGGCGTCGAAACCGCGGTCGCGGCGGCGAGGCTCGCGGCGGAGGCGCGGGCCGGCCAGGCGGCGGAGCCCGGCCGCTGATCGCGCCGGCCGGGGTCACGCCATTTCAATGGCGGAACCCGCCTTTCGCCATCGCGTGTCCGTGCTTACATAGGCGGCGTCTCTCCAGCGGAATCCGCCTTGCCCCTTTTCTCCGATCTCGCCTTTGAAGCCGGCGTCGTCGCCCGGAGCCTCGCCGATTACGTCACGGGCGGCGGACTGCGCCTTGGCGTCACCGGCTTGTCGCGCGCCGGCAAAACGGTGTTCCTCGCCGCGCTGATCCACAATCTGACGAAAGGCGGAAAACTCCCGGTGTTCCGCGTCGTCGCGGAGGGCAGGCTCGCGGGCGCGCGGCTCGATCCGCAACCGGACCTCCACGTTCCGCGCTTCGCCTGTGAAGAACATCTCGCGGCGCTCACCGGGGGGAGCGCGGGCGCGTCGACGCGGCGCTGGCCCGGCTCGACGCGCAACATTTCCGAAATGCGCCTGACGCTGGACTTCGAAAGCGCGACGGGCTGGCGCAAGGGGCGGCGCCAGCTGACGCTCGACATCGTCGATTATCCCGGCGAATGGCTGCTCGACCTTCCCTTGCTGACGAAAGACTACGGGCAATGGTCGCGCGAGACGCTGGAAGCCAGCGCCGCGGCCGCGCGCGCGCCGCTCGCGGCGGAATGGCGCGGCTTTCTCACCACCATCGATCCGGCGGCGCCGTTTTCCGAGGATGTCTCGCGAAAAGCGGCGACGCTGTTCACCGATTACCTGCGCGCCGCGCGCGGGGAGAAATACGCGCTTTCGACGCTGCCGCCGGGACGCTTCCTGATGCCCGGCGATCTCGAGGGCTCGCCCGCGCTCACCTTCGCGCCGCTGCCCGTGGCGGAAGGCGCGGACATCGTCGAGGGCTCGCTCGCGGCGATGATGCGGACACGCTACGACGGATACCGGAACGTCGTGGTGAAGCCATTTTTTCGAGATCATTTCGCCCGGCTCGACCGGCAGATCGTGCTGGTCGACGCGCTGTCGGCGCTCAACTCCGGCCCCGCCGCGGTGCGCGATCTCGAAACGGCGATGACCGACGTGCTCACGGCCTTCCGCGCCGGGCGCTCCAGCCTGCTGAGCCAGATTTTCCGCCCGCGCATCGACAAAATTCTCTTCGCCGCGACAAAGGCCGATCACCTCCACCACGCCAGCCACGACCGCCTGGAAGCCATTCTGCGCACGCTCGTCGCCCGCGCCATCAACCGCGCCGAGGCGCGGGGCGGCGCCATCGACGTCATCGCGCTCGCCGCCGTGCGCGCCACGCGCGAGGCCCGCGTCAAACACGAGGGTCGAACGCTCGACGCCATCATCGGAACCCCGCTCGCCGGCGAGCGCGTCAACGGAGACTTGTTCGACGGGGAAAGCGAGGCCGCCATTTTTCCCGGCGAATTGCCGGCGGACCCGCGCGCCGTCTTCCGCGGCGACGCGCTCGGTATTCCCGAGAGCGACGCCGATTACCGTTTCGTGCGTTTTCGCCCCCCGGTCGCGCAACTCAATGCGAAAGGCGAGTTCGCGCCGCTGCCGCACATACGCCTCGACCGCGCCCTCGAGTTCCTGCTCGGCGACCGGCTGGCATGAAACTGGCTTCGAAGGCGGCCATGCCCGACCTTGAAACCGTCGTGAAGGACATCGCCGACGAGATGCGCCGGAGGCCCGACCGGGGCGAGGTCGCGTCCTATATTCCCGAACTCGCCCGCGTCGATCCCTCGGCTTTCGGTCTTGTCGTCGTGGGCGCCGACGGAACGGTCGCCGCGAGCGGCGACTGCGAGACGCCATTTTCCATCCAGAGCGTCTCGAAGGTGTTCACGCTCACGCTGGCGCTCGGCAAGGCCGGCGACCGCCTGTGGCGCAAGGTGGGCCGCGAACCCTCCGGCAGCCCCTTCAATTCCATCGTCCAGCTCGAACGCGAATGCGGCATACCGCGCAATCCCTTCATCAACGCCGGCGCCATCGCGGTCACGGACGAGATCCTGTCCGGCCACGAGCCACGCGAGGCGCTGGGCGAAATTCTCCGCTTCCTGCAATTTCTGGCCGAGGATTCCTCCATCGGCATCGACGAGGCCGTCGCCGCGTCGGAGCAGCGCACGGGCTTTCGCAATTTCGCCCTGGCCAATTACATGAAATCCTTCGGCGTGCTCGACAATCCCGTGGATTTCACACTGGGCGTCTATTTCCACCATTGCGCCATCGCCATGACGTGCCAGCAACTCGCGATGGCCGGGCGCTTCCTCGTCCACCTGGGGCGCGATCCCGCGACGGGCCACTCCGTCGTGCAACCGGAACGCGCGCGGCGCATCAACGCGCTGATGCTCACCTGCGGGCATTACGATGGCTCGGGCGAATTCGCCTACCGCGTCGGGTTGCCGGGCAAGAGCGGCGTCGGCGGCGGGATTCTGGCGATCGCGCCGGGCAAGGCCTCGATCGCCGTCTGGTCCCCCGGCCTCGACACGTCGGGCAATTCCCGCCTCGGGCGGATCGCGCTCGAAACGCTCGCCCGGAAAATGGGCTGGTCGATTTTCGGATAGCGGGGAGGGAGAGAGGCTCCCGTCAGACGACCTCGTCGGTCCACACCTTGAAACTCACGAGCGTGTTGGGGCCGAACGTGTGGGTGATCGGCACGTCCGCCGCGTCTCGCCCCTGCGCGATCAGCACGCGCCCGATGCGCGGCATGTTGTTGCGCGCGTCGAATGTATGCCAGCGCCCGCCGAGGAAAGCCTCGAACCAGCCGGCGAAATCCATCGGACCGTAAGGCGGCGGCATCCCGATGTCGCCGAGATAGCCCGTGCAATAGCGCGCGGGAATGTTCATGCAGCGGCAGAAGGCGATGGCGAGATGCGCGTAGTCGCGGCACACTCCGCGGCCCTCGTTGAAGGCCTCGAAGGCGGTCTTCTTGGCGCGCGCGTGTTCGTAGCCGAACTGGATGTGGTCGTGGACGAAGTCGCAAATCGCCTGCACGCGCGACCAGCCCGGCGGAGTGTTCTCGAACAGACGCCAGGCCGTGTCGGAGAGACGGTCGGTTTCGCAATAGCGGCTGCCGAGCAGATAAACGAGCGTTTCGGAGGGAAGCTCCTCGACCGCGTGCTGCATGGCCCCGGGGAAGAGCGCGTCGGGCAGGCCGCTGTCGCGCACGAGACCGTCGGCGGAAAGGCGAACGCGCCCGGCGGGCGCGAGAATGCGGCTGCACCAGTTGCCGAAACCGTCGCGGTAAGGCGTGATCGGAACCGACGGACTCGTCATCAGATAGTCGGGAATGATCACGTCCGAAGCGCGCGTGAAATGCGTGCCGAGCACCATGATCACGGGCGTCGGATTGGGAAAGTCATAAACGATTTCGAATCCGACGCGAATTTTCATGGGACTGCTCCGGCGCGAAAGTCTCCGTGGCGGAAGTCCCGGCCAGAACGCGGGTCGCGAGAACGCGCGGGGCGCGCTTCCGGCGCCGGCCCGGCGAACACGATCACCTTACGCCATTCGCCGCGACCCGTCGATCAAACACATGCGCGAAGAACGTGCATCTGCCGTCCCCCGGGGCAGCAAGGGCGCGAAAGAGCGGCGGTTTGGAGGGAAATGTCTACTTGCCCAGCAGCACACGGTATTTCTCGACCTCTTTCGGCACGAGGGCGCGCACGTAGTCCGGCGTGAATTCCTCGCCTTTCGCGGGCAGCGCCGCGAGATCGGCGAGACGCTTTTGCAAGGTCTCGCTCGCCACGGCCTTGCGCAACGCGTCGTTCAGTTTCGCGAGAACCGGCTCCGGCGTGCCCTTTGGCGCGAAAAGCGCGTTCCAGCCCTCGGCCTGAAACTCGGGCGCGCCGGCTTCCGCCGCCGTCGGCACGTCGGGCAATTGCGCGAGGCGCGTGGCGGCGGAGACGACGAGCCCCTTCACCTGGCCGGCGTTGATGGCGCTCGCGACGGAAGTCGCCGCGTCGCAGACGCCATCGAGATGCCCGCCCATCAGATCGCCCAGCGCGGGCGCCGCGCCGCGATAGGCGACGAGATTGGCCTCGATTCCGACCGCCCGGACGAAGCTCATGCAGATGAGATAGTTCGACGAGCCGACGCCCGCGTGGCCAAGACTGACGAGACCTGGAGTCTTGCGCGCGCGCTCGAGGAACTCCGCCATGTTTCTGGCGGGAAAATCCTTCCTCAACGCGATCACCGGCGAGGTCTTGGCGACGAGGCCGACGGGCGCGAAGGAGTCCGGCGTGAACGTCACGCCTTCCGTCGTCCAGTAGACGGCGGCGTTGGTTCCGGTGTTGCCGATGACGATGGTGTAGCCGTCGGGCGCGGCGCGCGAGGCCTTCGTCAGCGCGATCACGCCGCCGGCGCCGGCGATGTTCTCGTTGACGATGCTCTGGCCGAGAACGCGCCCCATTTCATCGGACGCGAGCCGCGCGATCACGTCCGACGTGCCGCCTGGCGCGAAGGGGACGAGAAGCGTGATCGGCTTCGAGGGGTAAGGCGCCTGGGCGACGGCGGCGGACGCGAGGACCGTGGCGAAAGCGGCGAATGAAAAGACACTGCGCATGAATCCGGCTCCGGCGCGGGAGAAGCAACGCCCCCCTTTAGCCCGCGGCGGCGCGGCGGTCGATCCGGCGGGCGGCGGCGAATTGACGGAGCCGGGATTTCGCTCCAGTCTGCCGGCAAAACAGACGGATTGGAACGCCTGTGCGCGAGGACGCCGGACAATGCTGAAGGCCCTGCTCGCGCTGATCGCTATTCTGGGCGCGCGCGAAGCCGCGGCGCAGCAGTCGCCGCCCGCGACCGTGCGCGTCGTCTCGCCCAATCCCGCCGGCGGAACCACCGATCTTCTCGCGCGCGTTTTCGCTCGCGGCCTGCAGGCGCGGACGGGCGCCAGCGTCGTCGTGGAGAACCGCCCCGGCGCCTCCGGCCTGACCGCGACCGTCGCCGTCGCGCGCGCCGCTCCCGATGGCGGGACGCTGTTCATGACCAACGAGGGGCCGATCACGATCCTGCCCTCTTTCCGCAAGGAGACGCCCTACGATCCCGCGTCGCTGTCCGCCATTTCCATGGCGATTTCGATGCCGTTCTACATGATCGTCAATTCGCGTCTCGGCGTGCGCGACGCGAGGGATTTCGTCGCGCTGGCGAAGTCGCGCGCCGGGCCGGTCTTCTATGGATCGACCGGCATCGGCGGCCCTTCGCACCTCCTCGCCGAACAATTCGCCGAACAGACCGGCGTCCGCCTGAGCCACATTCCCTATCAGGGCGGACCGCAGGCGCTCGCCAGCCTCCTGAGCGGGGAAACCGATCTGTTCTTTTCGGTGCCGAGCACGGCGCTCGCGCACATACGGGACAGGGAAGCAACCTTTCTCGCCGTGACGAGCCGCGCCCGAACCGCCGACGCGCCCGGCGTCGCCACCTTCCTCGAACAGGGTTTTCCCGGCTTCGAGGTCGGATCCTGGTTCGGCCTGCTCGGCCCGCCCGGAATGTCCGCGGCGCTCCGGGAGACTCTGCGAAACGACATGGCCGCGGCCTTCACCGACGCCGAGGCGAAAAGCATGATCGACAAGCTCGGCGCCGCGCCCGTTCTCGACCGGCCCGACGAATTCGCGGCGACCGTGAAGGGCGATCTCGCGCGCTGGCGCGCCCTTTCGGCGCGGCTGAAACTGACGCTGGACTGAACCGGGACACACAGGGAGACGCGCCCATGATGACGCAAGAGCAGAACGAATTGATGACCCGCGTCGGTCCTGGCGCGCGCATGGGCGCGCTGCTGCGGCGTTACTGGCATCCCGTCGCGGCGCTCGACGAGATGAAGGACAAGTGGACGCACCGCGTGCGCATTCTTGGCGAGGACCTCGTCCTCTACCGCGACCGCTCCGGCAAGTTCGGCCTGATCGAGGAAAGCTGTCCGCATCGCCGCGCCTCGTTCTTTCATGGCATTCCCACGGAAAACGGCATCCGCTGCATGTATCACGGCTGGGAGTTCGACGGCTCCGGCGCCTGCACGCAGCAGCCCTTCGAAAAAGGCCGCAACGCGCTGCTCGGCAAGAAGATCGCCGACGCCTATCCGGTCGAGGAGCTGGGCGGAATGCTGTTCGCCTATCTCGGCCCGCTGCCCGCGCCGCTGCTGCCGCGCTACGCGGAATACACCTGGACGAACGCCGTGCGCACGATCGGCAAGTTCGTCATTCCCTGCAACTGGCTGCAATGCATGGAGAACTCCGCCGATCCGGTTCACACGGAATGGCTGCATGGCCATCTGCACCAGTTCCGTCACGAAAAGGAGGGCGTCTCGACCGCCATCGCCCGGGCGCACGACCGCATCGCCTTCGACGAATTCGAGTTCGGCCTGATCAAGCGGCGGCTCTACGTCGGTCAGAGCGAAACCTCGGAAGACTGGACGGTCGGCCACCCCATCGTGTTTCCCAACACGCTGCTCGTCGGCAGCGGCGGCGGCATGTGGAAAGCCCACACGTTCCAGATTCGCGTGCCGGTCGACGACACGCACACGGCCCATTACTGGTACTCCGCCTACGTGCCGCCGGAGGGCAAGACGGCGCCGGAACATCTGCGCGGACGCGCGCCGTATTACGAGCCGAAACTGCGGACGCCCGACGGCGAGTGGAATCTCGAGATGATCGACGCCCAGGACATCATGGCCTGGGTGACGCAGGGTCCGATCGCCGACCGCACGCGCGAAAATCTCGCCGCGAGCGACACGGGCGTCGTCGCGTTCCGGCGCATGTTGACGCGCGAACTCGAAAAGATCGAACGCGGCGAAGACCCGATCGGCGTGCTGCGCGACCCGGCGCGCAACCGGAACATCGAACTGCCCATGGAGAAGGGAAAAAGCATGTATTCCGATGGCTTCGCGAGCTACCTCGAGCGCATGGCCGTGCGGCATTCGCCGATCCGCGACGATCTCGTGGATCTGTTCACGCCGCGGGCGAAGGAAGCGGCGGAGTGACGCGCCCCCTGACCGGTCCGCCGACCCGTCGCGGCTTCGCGGCGGGCCTCGCCGCCAGCGCCCTCGCCGCGCCAGCCCGCGCGCGGGAGAAATTTCCCTCCCGCCCCGTGAAAATCATCAATTCTCTCGCCGCCGGCAGCGCCACGGACGTGCGCG
This sequence comes from uncultured Hyphomicrobiales bacterium, assembly GCA_903884435.1. Lineage (GTDB taxonomy): Bacteria > Pseudomonadota > Alphaproteobacteria > Rhizobiales > Beijerinckiaceae > Terripilifer. The sequence continues at coordinate 13,529 of CAISEY010000199.1, forward strand.
CCCGCTTCATCGCGCGGGAACTCACGACTCTCTGGGGCCAGCAGGCCATCGTCGAAAACAGGCCGGGCGGCGGCGGCGTCATCAGCGTGCAGGCGCTGCTCCAGGCGCCCGCCGACGGACACACGCTGCTCGCCGCGCCCGGTTCCATCTTCTCGCTGCTGCCGGCGCAAAGCGACTCCCTGCCCTTCGACGTGAACCGCGATCTCGTGCCCGTCGGCCTCACCAGCGTCGAGCCCATGATCGTCGCCGTGTCGCCGAAGCTCGGGGTCGGCTCGTTCGGCGATCTCCTGGCGCTGGCCCGGAGCAAGCCCCGTGAAATCATCATCGGCGCCAACGCCGCCGGCTCCCTGCCGCATCTGACCGCGCGGCTGATCGAGGACCGCGCCGCCGCGCCCTTCACCATCGTTCCCTACGCCACGGGCGGCGTCGTCGAAGCCCTCAAGGATCTTCTGGGAGGGCGGATTCACGTGCTGGTCGAAGCGAGGCCGAGCATGATCGCTCACCTCGCCTCGGGAGACCTCAGGGCCATCGCGGTCATGTCGCCCGAACGGATGGCCAACATGCCGGACACGCCGACGGCGGACGAAACCGTCCCCGGCCTCCGCGCGGTCGGCTGGTCCGGCCTCGTCGCGCCACGCGGCGCGCCGGAAGACATCGTCGCCCAGCTTCGCGCGGATTTGCGCGAGGTGCTGGCGATTCCCGACCTTGTCCAGCGCATGGACCAGATCGGCACGCCGTTCCGGCCGCTTTTCGGCGCTGATTTCGCGCGCTTCATCGACGAGGAGCAAAAACAATGGTGGCCGATGATCCGGCGTCTGGCGCGCGCGGGCGAATAAGCGGGGGCGCCGTCGCGCCTCGCCGAGATTGACCCCTGCCCGTCCCCGGGCGTATTCTCGCGAAAATCATTGGCCCGCCGCGCCCGCGATCCGGCGCGAGGCCATGCCGCGCGGAGGGCTCCATGCATATCATCGACTCCCATTTCCATTACTGGCCCAAGCGTTTCTTCGAAAACCTCGTCAACAGGTCCGGCGCGCCCTTCGCGCGGCCGAACGCCAAGGGCGGCTACGACGTGCGCGCCACCGTCGCCGATGAATACCAGTCGATGGGCTGGGACGCCTGGCACGATCTCGACAAGCAGTTCGAGCACATGGACGGCCTCGGCCATCGCGTCGACGTGGTCGGCTCCATCGGCCCCATGTCGGTGTTCTTCTCCGCCCTGTCGAAGGAGGAAGGCAAGGACAAGGCGCTCGAGTGGAACGAGGAAATGAGCGCCGCGCAGCGCCGCTATCCCGGCCGCTTCTGGGGCAGCGCCGCCATTCCCATGCAGGACACGCAAACCGCGATCGACGTGCTCGAGGACGCCGTTGGCCGCCTCGACCTCATGGGCGTCAATCTGCCGGGCAGCGTCGGCCGCGATCCGCGCATCGACGCGGAACGTCTCGAGCCCTATTACGCCCGCGTCGAGGAACTGGGCCTGCCCATGTTCCTGCACCCGACCGACATGATCTTCAGCGCCATGCTGGACGGTTACAATGGCGCCCTGCATCTCTCGCTGGGCCGCGTCATCGAGGTCAGCGTCGCGGCGTCGCGGCTGATCCTCTCGGGCTTGATGGAGCGCCATCCCGACCTGAAGATCGTCCTGTCCCACACTGGCGGCGCCCTGCCCTACCAGTCGGGCCGCATGGACAAGAACACGAAAGCCGCCAACCTGCCGCGCCCCGTCAGCGAATACATGAAGCGCATGTACACGGACACGGTGTCCCCGCATTCCGCCGGCATGAAATTCGCGATTGAATATTACGGGATCGACCGCGTCATGTACGGCACCGACTATCCCTGCTGGGATCCGGCGACCTGTCTCTCGCTGCTCCAGGACGTGCCTCTGAGCGAGGCCGACAAGCGCAAGCTCTATTACGACAACGCACGCCGCATCCTCGGGTTGAAAGACCCGGCGGCGGCGCGGATCGCCGCGGAATAGCGCGACGCGACCGGCGAAAGCACGATGAACCGCGGCGCACGCGCGTCGCGGTTTTTTGTTGTTCGCGCCCGCGCGCCTTGACGCGCCGCGCCCCCGCCCACACCTTGACGGAATGACCGACGCCCGCACCAGCCGCCCCCGCGCCTTCCGCCTCGACGGCACGAGCGTCGCCATCGCCACGGACGAAGCCCCTTCGCGCGGTCCGGTGATCGAACCGCAGCCCGACGCCTTCGCCGAGGGCGCCCTGCCGCCGGACGAAGCCGCCGTCGAGGAAGCGCAACGCGGCGGCATGCTGGCGAAGCGGGTCTTCACTTGGGGCGGGCTGTTCTGGTCGGCCGCGGGCGCTCTCGCGTCGCTGGCCATCGGCGTTTGGCTCGACAACCTGATCTAGCAGTTCTTCTCGGGCTCCATCGCGCTGGGATGGATGGGCGTGGCGCTTCTCGCCGTCGCCGGCCTCGCGCTGGCAGTGCTGCTCGCGCGCGAGGTCGCCGGCCTGTTTCGCCAGCGGCGCGTCGCGCGCATGCACGCGGCTTTCGCGGCGGCGCGCGCGGCGGACGACCGCGACGCCGCCCGCGTCCGTCTCGCGGAACTCGCGTCGCTCTACGCGGCGCGGCCCGACACGGCGGCGGCGCGCGCGAAAATCGCGGACCTCTCGCGCGAAATCATCGACGGCCGCGACCTCATCGACATCGCCGAACGCTCGCTGATGCATCCGCTCGACGAACGCGTGCAGCGGGAAATCGCCGCCGCGGCGAAGCGCGTGTCCGTCGTGACCGCGATTTCCCCGCGCGCCCTGCTCGACGTGATTTTCGTGGCCGCGCAGGCGGTGCGGCTGATCCGGCGCGTCGCGGAAATCTATGGCGGCAGGCCGGGCCTGCTCGGCTTCCTGCGACTCGCGCGGTCCGTCGCCTCGCATCTCGCGATCACCGGCGGCATGGCCGTCGGCGATTCGCTGGTGCAGCAGGTGCTCGGCCATGGCGTCGCGGCGCGTCTGTCGGCGCGGCTCGGCGAGGGCGTGCTCAACGGTCTCCTGACCGCGCGCGTCGGAATTTCCGCCATGGCTGTCTGCCGCCCGATGCCCTTCGCGGCGGCCCCGCAACCCGGCGTCAACGATGTCGCGCCGTTCCTGTTCGGCTCCGGCAAGAAGGACTGAAGGCCTCAGGCGGACCGCGCCGCGAGCGCCCGCGTCACCGAGGGCGCCGGCGCGACGCGGTTCCGCCACGCGGCGAGAAGCGCGATCACGAGCCCCGCGGCCAGCACCCACCACGCCGGCCTGATCGTCCAGGAGAAATCGAAATTGGCTTCGAGCACCCGCGAGAACGCGACGCGCGTCGAAAGGGAATAATAGACGCCCTCGATCAGCGCCGTCGAGACCGCGCAGACGACAGCGGTGCCGGCGAGCGAGACGAGACCCGGCGTCCATTTTTTCCGCACGAGGCGGAAGGCCATCAGCAACACGAAAAAACCCGTCATCATAGCGGCTTCCGTCGCGTCGAGACGGATTTCCATGAAGAAATGCGCGAGACTGAGCAGTCCGGCGACGTAAACCCAGGCGTGCAGGGCGTTCCAGCGGACCGCGCCAAGCCGGCGGATGGAAAAGTCGTTCGAGGTGACGCCGAGCGCCGCCATCAGCAGCGTCGCCGCGAGCCCGACGGCGATGAACAGGCGCGCGAACATTTCCCACAGGATTTGCAACCACGCGAACCGCAGATCGGCGCACCAGAAGGCGATGTGCAGCAGAGTGTAGTAAAGCGCCGCGAGGCCGAGCATGCGGCGAACGAGGACGAGCCTGTTCCAGCGCGTCACCCAGCGCAACGGCGTGACGGCGAGCGACAGAACGAGAACGCGCACCGCCCAGTCGCCGCTCTCGCGCACGAGATCCGTGAAGGGCTTGGGAGACAGCCAGCCCATGCGCCATTCGAGCGCCATCCAGGCGGCCGGCGCGACGAGGGCGAGACAGCAGACGAGTTTCAGCGCGCTCGCGCGGCCCGCGCGGTCGGTCCAGGGAAACCAGGGGGCGATGTCGGTCCGGAGGGTCATTCGTCCTTATAGCAGAACCGGACGCGAACGGCCTTCACGCGCGCGCGCGTCCGTTCACGTTTTCTCCAGGTCGTCGTGAAGTCTGTTCAGCCCGCCGGCGTTCCGCGAGAGCCTATGCCTCTCGCGCGTGAATGGATAAAACTCGCGGAAGCGGCGGCGGCGACCACGCCGCGCGAGTCGCGAGATCCCGCACATGACGATCCGGCGCACGATTTCCATTTCGACCCTGCCCGCCGGACCGCTGCCGCCGAACACGTTCGAGGGGTGCGTCAGCCCGCCGCTCTCCGTGTCCCCCCTCGCCTACTGGACCGCCCGGCCGGAGAAATATCTTCTCGATCCCGCCGGACTTTCCCCCGTGGTTCTGACCACGAACACAAGCCGCGACCAGGAAGTCTCGACTTACGCCCGCAAGGGAATCGCCCTGCTGCGCCTCGTCGATGGAAAAGCCGTTTACTTCGAGCACAACGCCGATTCAGGCGCGGGAATGCTGGATATCGGCATCCTCGCGGGATGGGAAACGGGTCACGCGCTACGTGCGTCCGGGACTTACACGTCGCTTTACCGGAACGACAGGCTGACCGAAACGGCGCCGGGCTATTCCAGCGGCGACACGACGGGACTCGCGCTGACCTTCGGCGTCGAGGGATTCGACGTTTACGCGCGATGCAACGGCGTGGAATTCGCGCGGTTCAAGACCCTGCTTCATCTCGCGCCGGGCGCCGTGGCGCTGCTGTCGTCCGGAAACGCCGGCTACGGCTTCCGCGACATCGAGATCGTTCTTCGGGACGACGCGAAAATCTTCAGCGACACGCCAAACCGGAGTTTCGATCTCCGCGATTTCGGCCTCTCCGGCGCCAGCGGATCAGGCTCGATTTCAATGGACGCGCCGGACGTGCTCGTCATGTCGGGAGCGGTTCCCTTCGCGGTCGGCGACACGATCATCGTCGAAATTGGCGGCGAGGCCGGCGGCGGCGCGCGCGGCGCGACCGGCGTCGGCGGAACCTGGCCCGCGCTCTCCTACGACAACGCCGAAGCGATGACGGCGGACGCCTCGCAACCCGACAAGACCTGGGCGTGGCGACGCGACACCGGCGGCGTCTCGCGTTTCGTCTCCGGCGTCTGGACTCCCGTCGACCCGTCGAACTGGTATGTCGCCGTCGTCTGGCCAAAAGCCCTGGTCGCGAAAATCATCGCGATCGACGGCCAGCGCGCGAGGCTCGACTCCGCGGCGCGCGCCGCCACGCGCGACGCGCGCGTTTATTTCGACAACTGGCCGCTGTTCGACGCTCTCTGCGGCGAACGGACGTCCGGATTTTTCTCCCTGACGCCCCCTGACGTCGAACTCGTGTTTCCCGCCGGGGCCTTCGCGTTTTCGGCGAGCGCGAACATCTTCTCGAAGATCGACTGGCGGGTGCGCGGACAGGGCCGGGAGCGCACGACGATCTTCAGCCCGCGGGGCGCGCCCAGTCAGCAGATGCGCTTCCATCAATGTTCATCAACGACGGAGAAACCCGCCGCCAGCGCGTTCTCGCTGCACGGAAACGCGCGATTCGCCGGCTTCGCGCTCAACATGACGGAAACCTCCGACGGGCGCGGACAGGCCTATCCCTGCGGCGTCTCGATGTCCCGCTGCACGGGACTCGTCGTGCGCGACGTGCTGGTCCGCGATTCGTTTCAGGGCGCCGTCAGCGCCGAGCGCTCGACGGATTGCTGGGCGTACAATTGCGCCTGCGTGATGACCGAAGGACTGAAGCGGTACATCCAGTGGCAGTTTCAATGGAGCGACTGCACGCGCGGCGGCTTCGTGGACTGTTCGGTGACGAGCCCGATCCTGACGGCGGGATTCGAGATTTTCCGGTCGACCGGCACGTCGATGACGAGGCCCGTCGGAATCAACGCGACGCTGTCGGCGAACTCCTCGGGCGCCTGGCTGATCGACGAGCCGAGCGTCGCCATCGAGGCAAACAGCCAGCTCGACACGCTGTCGTTCTCGGAACGCAACCCGATCGTCAACGTCAACA
>CAISEY010000200.1 GCA_903884435.1 uncultured Hyphomicrobiales bacterium
CACCCGCGCGAGAAACTGCATCGCGATCTCGCGCGCCTCTTTCTCCGGCGTCTTGCGCACCCAGATCGGCGCCAGCGTGCAATTTTCCAGCACCGTCAGGTGCGGAAACAGGTTGAAGTGCTGGAAGACCATGCCGACCTCGCGGCGGATGTCGTCGATCCTCTTCAAATCGCTGGTGAGTTCCACGCCCTCGACGACGATTCTGCCCTTCTGGTGTTCCTCCAGCCGGTTGACGCACCGGATCAGCGTGGACTTGCCCGAGCCCGAGGGGCCGCAGATGACGATTTTTTCGCCGCGCGCGACCTCGAGGTTGATGTCGCGCAGAACGTGAAAGGCGCCGTACCATTTGTTGACGCCGGTCATCGTGATGGCCGTACCGGTTTGCGCCGCGGCTTGCATTCAGGGCTCCCGGTGCTTTCCGTCAGTGGACAGGTTTCGTTCGACCATCGCGGAATAGCGCGACATGCCAAAGCAAAAGACGAAATAGAAGGCCGCCGCGAAAATATAGCCGGTCGTTGAAATCGTCGGCCCCGCCCAGGCCGGATCGAGGCGCGCCGTGTCGACCGTGCGCAGGAAATCCGAAATTCCGACCACGGCGACGAGCGTCGTGTCCTTGAACAGGCCAATGAACGTGTTGACGATGCCGGGGATGACGATGGCCAGCGCCTGCGGCAGCACCACGAGCCGCATCATCTGCCCGTAGCTCAGGCCGATCGCCATGGCGCCTTCGTACTGCCCCTTCGGCAGGGCTTGCAGCCCGCCGCGGATGACTTCGGCCATGTAGGCCGAGGCGAACAGCGCGATGCCGATCAGCGGCCGCAGCAGCCGGTCCGGCGTCAGATTCGCCGGCACGAACAGCGGCAGCATGAAATTCGCCATGAACAGCACGCTGATCAGCGGCACGCCGCGCACGCATTCGATGAAGACGACACAGAAGAAGCGCACCACCGGCAGCCGCGAGCGTCGCCCGAGCGCCAGCAGGATTCCGCCCGGCAGCGAAACGACGATGCCCACGGTCGACACCAGCAGGCTGACGAAGACGCCGCCCCACATGTCGGTCGCCACCGTCGCGAGCCCGGCGCCCTCCCATCCGTGCAGAAGCACGAAGGCGAGCGGCGGATAGGCCACGAAAAACAGCAGGGCCGCGAGCCCCTGGCGCGGCGCCCGGGGCCACAGCAACCACGTCGCCAGCAGCGCGCCCGCCGCGAGCGCGAGGTCGATCCGCCAGACGGATTCGCGTGGATAGGACGCATACATGAAATAGGAGAATTTTTGCGTCACGTAGGCCCAGCACGCGCCGGCGCCCGGCTCCCGGCAGACCGCGCCGTCGGGCGCGCTCCAGATCGCGTCGACGAGGAGATAGCGGATCAGCCCCGGCAGCAGCCACGCGACGAGCGCGGCGAAACCAAGCGTCGCGAGCGTCGACAGCGGCCCCGAAAACAGATTGGCCCGCAGCCAGGCCAGCGGCCCGTGGACCAGCGGGGGCGGCGGCAGAACCGGCGCGTGCAGCGTGCGGACGAAGACTTTCGGGACGGGCGCGGATTGCTCCATGTCAGCGCTCCCTCAGGGACATGCGCCGGTTGTAGAGGCCCATGACGAGCGAGGTCGCGAGCGAGATCAGCAGATAGACCGCCATGGTGATGGCGATGACCTGCACCGCCGCCCCGGTCTGGTTGAGCACGGTGCCCGCGAAGACCTGCACGAGATCGGGATATCCGATGAACACGGCGAGCGAGGAGTTTTTCGTCAGGTTGAGATACTGGCTCGTCAGCGGCGGCACGATGACGCGCATCGCCTGCGGGATGGTCACGAGTTTCATCGCCAGTGGCGCGCGCAGCCCGAGCGCCAGCGCCGCCTCCGTCTGTCCCCGCGGCACGGACTGAATCCCCGCGCGCACGATTTCCGCGATGAAGGACGCCGTGTAGAGCACGAGCCCCAGCACCAGCGCGACGAACTCCGGACGCACCTGCACGCCGCTGGCGAAGTTGAAGCCGCGCAACACGGGCAACTCGAACGTCACCGGCTCGCTCGCCGCGAACCAGGCAGCGATGGGCAGCCCGAGCGCCAGCAGGGCGGAGACCGTGGCGACGGGCGGTCGCGCGCCCGTCTCGCGTTGCCGGCGTCGCGCGTGAAACGCGAAGGCCGTCGCGCCGCAAACGCCAAGCGCGAAGGCCCAGACAATCGCGGACGCGCCCTCGTGGAACACCGGGCGCGGCAGCACGAGCCCGCGATTGTTGAGAAAAGCGACGTCGAAAATCGAGATCGAGGCGCGCGGGCCGGGCAGGGGAGACAAAACCGCGTTGTACCAGAACAGCAATTGCAGCAGCAGCGGCACGTTCCGGATGGACTCGACATAGACCATGGCGAGGCGCGACACGATCCAGTTGGTCGAGAGCCGCGCCACGCCGACGACAAAGCCGATCAGCGTCGCGAAAACAATGCCGACGCCAGCCACGAGCAGCGTGTTGAGCAGCCCGACCCAAAACGCCCGTCCGTAGGTCGATTGCGCGTTGTAATCGATCAACGTCTGGTTGATGTCGAATCCGGACGTGTTGTTCCAGAAGCTCAAACTCGTGGGAATGTTGCGCGCGCGCATGTTGACGGCGGCGTTGTCGAAGGCGTTCCACGCGAGAAACGCCAGCGCCGCCAGCAAGAGGGCCTGCCACAGCGCGCCGCTCGCCGCCGGGTTGTTCCAGAGGGGAACCCGCGGCGGCGATGCGCTCTCCGGACCTGTCATGTGCGTGTCCGCGCGGTCACGCGGCGGCGCCCGTCGTCAGCGCACGGGCGGCGCGTATTGCAGGCCGCCTTTCGTCCACAGCGAATTGAGGCCGCGCTTGATCTTCAGGCGCGAGCCGTCGCCGACGTTGCGGTCGTAGGATTCGCCGTAGTTGCCGACGTGTTTGACGATCCGGTAGGCCCAGTCCTTCGTCAGTCCGAGCCCCTTGCCGAAATCGCCTTCCGCGCCGAGCAGGCGGCGGATTTCCGGCGAGGTCGATTTGGCGCGGTCGTCGACGTTGGCCTTCGTGACGCCGAGCTCCTCGGCGTTGATCATCGCGAAATGCGTCCATTTCACGAGGTTGAACCACTGGTCGTCGCCCTGGCGGACGGCGGGCCCGAGCGGCTCCTTGGATATGACCTCCGGCAGCACGACGTGTTCATCCGGGTTCACGAGCTTGAGACGTTCGGCGTAGAGCTGCGAAACGTCGGTGGTGAAACTGTCGCAACGCCCGGAATCGTAGGCCTTGATGGTCTCGTCGATGGTGGCGAAGACGACGCCTTCGTATTTCATGTTCCAGGTGCGGAAGAAGTCCGCGAGATTCAGTTCGGTCGTCGTGCCCTGCTGCACACAGACGGACGCGCCCGCGAGCTCCTTCGCCGAGGCGACGTTGAGCTTCTTGCGCACCATGAAGCCCTGGCCATCGTAATAATTGACCGCGGCGAACAGCAGGCCGAGGTCGGCCTCGCGCGACTGTGTCCAGGTGCCGTTGCGCGAGAGCACGTCGATCTCGCCCGATTGCAGCGCGGTGAACCTGTCCTTCGCGGTCAGGGGCAGGAATTTCACCTTGTTGGGGTCGTCGAAGATCGCCGCGGCGATGGCGCGGCAGAACTCGACGTCGAGGCCGGTCCAGGCGCCCTTGTCGTCGGGCAGGCCGAAGCCGGGCAGGCCCGTGTTGGAGCCGCAGGCGAGAAATCCCTTCTGCTTCACCTGGTCGAGCGTGCCCGCCGAGGCGGACAAGCCGGGCGCGAGGCACGTGGCCGCGATGAGTGTCAGTCGTTTCAGCATGATGGCTCCCCGTGTATCCGCGCGCGGCGAACTCCCGCCGCCATCACACTTACATTTGCCCCGCGGGTCAAGGCATTGTTTGCGTCTTGACGCGCGCGCGCGGGTTGTCCAACCCTGACGCGCAGCAACGGAAAGACACATGACCAAACTGACGCCGGAAACCCGCGCGGGACTCAAAAGCCGCAGCCGTCTCGTTCACGCCGGGCGCGACGTGTCGGAACAGCATGGCTTCATCAACATGCCTGCCTGGCGCGGATCGACCGTGGTCTTCCCCACGGTCGAGGCGCTGAAGGGGCGCGGCGCGCGTTACACCTATGGCACCAAGGGCACGCCGTCGTCGGAGGCGCTGGAAGGCGCCTGGAGCGAAATCTCCGGCGCGGAAACCACGGTGCTCGCGCCGACCGGCCTCGCCGCCATCACGCTGGCGCTGATGACGGCGCTCGCGGCCGGCGATCATGTCCTCGTCAGCGATTCCGCCTACGGGCCGACGCGGCATTTCTGCGACACCGTGCTGCGGCGCTTCGGCGTCGAAACGCAATATTACGATCCCTGCGTCGGCGCGGACATCGGCGCGCTCATGCGCTCCAGCACGAAAGCGGTTCTCGTCGAGGCGCCGGGCTCGCAGAGTTTCGAGATGCAGGACGTGCCGGCCATCGCCGCCGTCGCCCGCGCGCGCGGCGCCTGCCTGATCATGGACAACACCTGGGCGACGCCGCTGTTTTTCCCGCCGCACGAGCGCGGCGTCGATCTCGCCATCGAGGCGGGCACCAAATATCTCTCCGGCCATTCCGACTTGCTGATGGGCCTCGTCTCCGCCAACGCCGCCTGGGCGAAGCGGCTGCGCCACACCTTCGACGCCTTCGCCATGTGCGCCGGCCCCGACGATATTTTCCTCGCCCTGCGCGGCCTTCGCACGATGGAGCTGCGCCTGCGCGAGGCCGAACGCCAGGGCCTCGCGCTCGCCCGCTGGTTCGCCGCGCGGCCCGAGGTGAAGGGGGTGCTGCATCCGGCCCTGCCGACGCATCCCGGCCACGCCATCTGGAAGCGCGATTTTCTCGGCTCGTCGGGACTCTTTTCGATCATTCTCGAACCGGTGTCGGAAAAGGCCGTCGCCGCCTTTCTCGACGGGCTTGAACTGTTTGGCATGGGCTATTCCTGGGGCGGCTTCGAAAGCCTCGTCATCCCCTTCGATTGTTCGACCTATCGCACCGCGACGAAATGGAGCCCAGGCGGTCCCGCCCTGCGGTTCCAGGTCGGCCTCGAGGACATGGGCGATCTGACGGCGGACCTCGAACGGGGCTTCGAACGGCTTCGCGCGGCCAGCGTGTCCTGACCGCGGCGGGCGGGCGCGGCCGTTCGCCGATTGTGGGGCGGTCCTCCCGCCGCCCTCCGGCGGTCGCCCGTGACCGGTCATTTGACGGCGATGCCCGATCCGGGCTTCCCTTGACCGCGCGAGCCGTCGAACGCTCGCGTCATTCGCGCGAAAACGCCGGATGCGACGGGGAGGAGTCGAAAATGGGGTCCTGGTCAGCGGGCGTTCGGGCCATGTCTGTCGTGCTGGCCATGCCGGCGCTCGCCGCCGCGCAGACCACGCTTTCCGACCTCCACGAGAAGGCCAGAGTCGAGAAAAAAGTGGTTTTCTGGGGCTCGCCGGACGTGAAAGTGTTCCAGTCGATGCACGCGGCGTTTTCCAGAAAATATCCGGGCCTCGAACTCGAAATGTCCAAGGTGCAGGCCGCGCCGGCCATCGACCGGCTGATCAGCACGAAAAACGCCGGGCGCAACGACGTCGATCTGCTCGACACGCCGCTCGGCTACATGCCGCTTTTGCTCGGGCGCGGCCTCGCCGACCCCTTCGACTGGACGGGAACGTTCGGGATCGACCGCGAAAAGGTGCTTTACGACGGACGCGCCGTCGTTGGCTGGCACATCGACATGCCCATCGCCTTCAACACGAACGTCGCGAAGACTGGCGACATCAAATCCTGGGACGACCTTCTCGACCCGAAATGGCGTGGCAAACTTCTCGTCGAGAAGCGCGGCCTCGCTTTCGCCGTGCTGGCGCTGAACTGGGGCGAGGAAAAAACAGCGGCCTTTCTCCGCGCCCTGAAGGCCAACGAGCCGATCATCACGGTCGGCTCGAGCGCGACAATCGAGGCGCTGGCGGGCGGACAGGGGGCGGTCGCCGTCGGCGCCTATGGCGGTCCCGTGCTGAAGGCGAAAGCCGAGGGCGCCCCCGTCGACGTGGCGCTCGTCGGTCCGGTTCCCGCGATGATCGAGGCGGCGGTGATGGTGAAGGACGCGCCACACCCCAAGGCAACGCGCCTGTGGATCGATTTTCTGACGACGCCCGCCGCGCAGGCGATGCTCTATGAAGGCCAGGGGCTCGGTCTCGTGCATGGCGCCGGGTTAAGTCCGCAGGGCGAACTTTATCGCAAGGCCGCCCTCGACGTGATTCTGGAATCGACCGACGCGGCGCTGATGCAGAAGCTCCTGGGGCTCGTGTCGTCCGGGATCACCGGGCGGCGTTGAGGCCGCGTCACAGGCGCTCCCAGACGAGGTCGTGCGTCGCGCCGACAGGCCGCAACACGACCCGGTTTTCGCCGACGAATTCATAGGCGCGCACGAAGTCCGGGCGTTTCTCCCAGCCCGGCGAGACGCTCGCGGCGCGGTGATGCGTGACGGTCTTCGCGATCTCGTCGACCGTGTAGGTCCCGAAATAGGCCGTGTAGCCGCGAAGCGCCGCCTGCGCTTCCTCGCCGGTGGGCGTTTCGCCGGCCAGCGTCACCGGCGCGCGGTCGGGCTGGATTTGAGCGGCCATCCAGCCGCTCGCGTCGTAGGTGATGAGACCCGTGGGCCGCGGGCCCCTCTCGGTCCTGAATTTGCCGCCGTCGGTCGTCTCGACCAGCCGCCACGATCCGATAAACCGCCGCGCGTCGTTCATGTCGTCCCCCTTTCGCCGTCAGCCGTCCTTCTCCCGAACGCCCCGCGCGGCCCGGCGCTCCCGCAGCACGAACGAAAGGTTGCGAAAATAGATCACGACTCCCAGCGCCTGGCCAAGAATGAACACCGGATCGCGCCGGTAAAGCGCGTAGACGAGCAGGAGCAGCCCGCCGCCGATGGAGAGAACCCAGAACGAGAAGGGCACGACGCTGCGTCCCGCCCGCTCGCTGGCGATCCACTGCACGAGGAAGCGCCCGGTGAACAGGGCCTGGGCCACGAGGCCGATCACCGCCCACCAGTCGAGTTTCAGCACGAAAACTTCGTGAAAATACCCGCCGATATAGTGCCAGAGGTCGACGATCATGTCCGCGTGGCCTCGCTGATCTCCGGAACGCGTTTGCGGCGGCTGATCAGCCAGCGCACGCCCGCGAGATCGACGAGGCCGACCCACAGCCGGTCGAAAAATCCGTAGTTGGAAACGCCTGTCAGTCGCGGGCGGTCGATCACGTCCACGTAGGCGATCGCGTATCCCTCGCGCCGCATCAGCGCCGGGGTGAACCGGTGCAGCGCGTCGAAATAGGGCAGGGCGAGCCATGCCTCGCGACGAAAGCACTTGAAGCCGCAGCCGGTGTCGCGGGCGCCGTCCTTCAACACGCGGGAACGAACGCCGTTCGCGACGCGCGACTGGAATTTCTTGAAGCCCGTGTCCTTGCGCCCGACGCGCTGGCCCTGGACGAGGCCGCAGCCGTCCCCCGCCGCGGCGAGGGCCGCGAGAAAGGCCGGCATGAACGCGGGGTCGTTCTGACCGTCGCCGTCGAGCGTGATGATCACCGGCGCGCGCGCGTGGCGAACGCCGGTGCGCACGGCGGCGGACTGGCCGCAGGATCGCGCGTGCGTCACGGCGCGCAGCCAGGGCCGCGCGACCATGAGCCGCGCGAGTTCGGGTTGCGTGTCGTCGGTCGAGCCGTCGTTGACGTAAACGATCTCGAAGGGCGCGTGACCCGCGAGCGCCCGTTCGATCTCGCCGATCAGCGGCTCCAGGTTGCCGGCCTCGTTGCGAACGGGGACGACGACGGAAACGCGCGGCGCGTCCTGCGGGAGATTCTCCATGGGGCAGGCTTTAACGTCCGAAAGCGCGGGTGACAACGAGCCCGGCGAGACCCCGGCCACGCGCGCGAAGGGTTCCGTCGCGGGGGGCGAACACGATCCGGCGCGCGGCGAAGGCGCGCCGCGCCAGAACCGCGCAGCCATAGCCAATTCCGGCGCCCGCCAGCACGTCGCTGACGTAATGCGCGCCGATTGCGACGCGCGAGATGGCGACCATCGTCGCGACGAAATACAGGGGAGGACGCAGTCGCGGCGCCATGTAGCCAAGCCCCGCCGCCATGGCGAATGCCGTCACCGTGTGACCGGACGGGAAACTCGCGTAGGTCGCGGTGATGGAAAACGCGTCGAAATGCATGGGGCCGACGATGTCCATCAGCCGCGGCCGGGCCCGTCCGAACAAGTGCTTGATCACCTGGGACAACAGGCCCGAGGCCAGCGCGAGCGCGAACAGGAAGAAGCCGCGTCCGGCCAGAACGGCCAGCCCCGCGTCGATTCGCCGCCCGAGCCCGCGCCCGCGCGCGAGAACGCCGCCAATCGTCGCGAGCCCCGTCAGGACGAAAACATAGCCGGACGAACCGAGTTTCGTCACTTGCTGGAAAAAAGCCACGACCCCTGGCGAGAACTTCGCGGCGCGGCGCGTCACGTCAGCGTCGTAAAACGCGCCGATGGCGACGAATCCGGCGCAAAAGGCCAGGGTCAGCATGGCCTCGAGAACGCGCAGATCCCTGTTTCGTTCGACCTTGCGCGGCCGCGCCCAGGCAGCCGCGAAATCGCGCGCCGCCGCGCGCAGCTTCGCCATCGCCTCCCCGCGGGGAGGCGCGTCGCGCGGCGTTCGGGCGGGAGGACGCGTCATCGCCCGTCTCCCTGCCGCACATACAGGCCGATGTCCAGTTTCCGCCCGCCGTTGAGATTGTATCCCGCGACGCGCGCGGCTTCGCGATTTTTCCCGTCGTCCGCGGCGTGGAACGCGGCTTCCTCGCGCGATTCGACGAAGGCGAGCCGGCATGGGCCGTCCGCGAGAAACGCCGCCGCGCCCCCGCCCGTCGTCATCGTGATCCGTGTTCCCGCCAGAAACACGAGGCTTGGCTCGCGAAAGCCGGTCGACGCGGTCGCGAAATCCGCGCAGGACGGCGTTTGCGCCAGCGCCCGCGCCCGCGCCTCGACGAGGCGCGGCGACATGGCCAGCGGATCGAACACGGGCCCGGTCATCACCCCGCCGTAAGCCATCGCGTAGGTCGCGAAGGCCAGCAGCGCCGCGCGCGCGGGAATGTCTCCCGCGTTCCCCGCGCGGATCGACACGCCAACGCGCCACGATTGCCACAGAACCAGCGGCGCGGCGGCGAAATACAGCCACCCCGGCGGAAGCCGCAGCCAGAGGGAGCCCCCGGCGCCCACGAGCAGCAGCACGAGCGCGATCCCCGGAATCGTCCAGCACAGGCCGCGCTTCCACGCGCGGTCGAAAGCAATTTCGCCGCGATCCAGAGCCACGGCGGCGAGGATCGCGATCGCGGGATAAAGCGGCAAGACGTAGTGCGGCAATTTCGTCGGGATCGCCTCGAAAAGCAGCCAGGACGGGACGAGCCATGCCAGCAGAAACGCCACCGCCGGCTCGCGCCGCGCGCGCCAGACGAAAGGCACCGCGAGCGCGGCCAGCGGCGCCATCGGCCAGCCCGCCGCGAAAAACGCCAGCAGATAGGCGCCCGGCGGCGCTCCGTGCAATTCCTGGACGGAAGACACCTTGCCCAGCATGTCCTGACCCACGGACTCGGCCAGGAACGCGCCGTGCGTCGCGATCATGATGAGAATGAACCAGGGCGCGACGATCGCGAGGCACCAGGCGAGGCCGGCCAGCGGCCGCAACCCGCGCAGCCAGGCGCCCGAGCGCGTCCGGATCGCCAGCGCCGCCGCCGCGAAAGCCGGAACCATCGGCGTGACCGGTCCCTTGACGAGGACGCCGATTCCGATGGCCGTCCAGAACATCGCCGGCAGGGCGAACCCGCCGGGCCGCGCCGCGCGCGCGGACATGAACAAACGCGCCAGAACGCCCATGGCGGCGGCCACCGTCGCCGCCACCACGGCGTCGGTCTTGGCCTGCCGGGCCTCGACTCCGGGCAGGATACAGGAGGCGAACAGCAACGCCGCGACGAAAGCCGCGCTCTCGCCCGCCAGCGCCAGCGCCGCCCAGTAAGTCAGCAGCACGGCCGCGACGGCGCCCGCGAGCGAGGGCAGGCGATAGAGGAAAATCCGTGTCCGCGCCTCCGGCGCGCCGAGCTTTTCGGCCGCGGCGACGACTCCCGCCTGCAACCAGTAGATTCCCACCGGCTTTTTGTTGCGCGCCTCGTCCTGAAAGCGGATGGCGATGAAATCGCCGCTCTCCAGCATCTGTTTCGTCGCCTGCGCGAACCGCGGCTCGTCCCGGTCCATCGGCTGCAAGGTGAAAAACCCCGGCAGAAACATGGCGAGCGAAACGAGCGCCAGCAGCAACGCCGCGCGCGGGCGGGTGGCGGCGAGGGCGGGGGAAGGCGGAAGGTGGGCGGGCGTCATGAAAATTTCGACTGCGAACCCGCGCGGGGGCGCCGCGGCGCGGCGATTACTTCTAGGCCGCGGCGCCCCGCGCGGCAAGGACGCCGGCGGGACTGTCGGCGCGCGCCGGGTCTGCTATCATCGTTCGGGCCAGCATCGCGCGACGCGCCGGGAGACGCCCATGATCCGCAGCCTTGTCCTCGCCTCGGGCCTCCTCGCCGCGCTCGCGCCCGCCAGCGCGCAGACCTGGCCTCAACGGCCCGTCACCTTCATCGTTTCCCAGGCCGCGGGCTCGAGCCCGGACGTGATGGCCCGCCTCGTCGCCGCGCGGCTTGAACAGGTCATCGGCCAGGGCGTCGTCATCGACAACAAGCCGGGCGCCGGCAACGTCATCGGCGCGCAGGCCGCCGCCCGCGCCGCGCCCGACGGCTACACGTTCTTTTTCGCGACCTCGGCCTCGCTCGCCAACAATCCCTTCATGATGAAAAAGCTGCCCTACGATCCCGTGAAGGATTTCGCGCCGGTCGCGCTCGTCACCCGGTCGAACCAGCTCATCGTCGTCCACAGGGACGCGCCGGTGAAGACGCTGTCGGAACTCATCGCCTTCGACAAGGCGCGGCCGGGCAAATATTCGCTCGCCGTCGATGGCCCCCGCAATCTCGCGGGCGTCACGGCGCAGGCGCTCAATCACGTCGCGGGCACGAAATTCGTGCTGGTGCCCTACGCCAACATCAACGCCGGCGTGCAGGACGTGATCGCCGGCCGCGCGGAAGTGGGCATATTCTCGATCTCCATCATCGAAGCGCACGTGCGCGAGGGTTCGGTGAGGGCGCTCGCGGTCGCGGCCAACAAGCGCGTGAGCGCGTTTCCCGATCTGCCGGCCGCCGCCGAGACGATTCCCGGATTCGATTTCAGCGGATGGTTCATGCTGATGGCGCCGGCGGGAACCCCGGCCGACATCGTCACGAAGATGAACGCCGCTCTCGACGAGGCGGTGAAGGACGCGCGGGTGCGCGACATGGCGCCGAAGCTCGGCTACGAACTCGATCCGAAAACCGTGGGCGCGCCCGCGGAAGCCGCCGCGTTCCTGCGGGCGCAACTCGCCTTCTGGGAGAAGACCACGAAGGAGCTCGGCATCGAGCCGGAGTGAGCCGCCGCTCGCATTGACGCCCCCGCCGCCTCCGTTAAAACAGCCCCGACGCCGCCGCTCGCGGCCCCCGAGAAACGAGGAAACCCATGGAAGCCGTCACCATTCCCGTGCTGCAGCAGATGAAGCGCGATGGCAAAAAGAGCATCGGCGTGGTCGCCTGGGACTATCCGACGACGATTTTCGCTGAAAAAGCGGGCGTCGATTTCGTTTCCATCGGCGACAGCGTCGGCGCCAATCTGCTTGGCCATTCCAATCCGCTGCAGGTGACGCTCGACGAGATCCTCGTCTTCTGCAAGGCGGTGCGCCGCGCCGCGACCCGCGTACTCGTCTCCTGCGACATGCCCTATGGCTATCTCCAGGAAGGGATCGACAGCGCCATGAAGGCCGCCGTCCGAATCGTGAAGGAAGGCGGCGCCGACATGATCAAGCTCGACGCCTCCGCCGATTTCCCGGAAGTCGTGCGCGCCATGACGAAGGCGGGGATTCCGGTCTTCGCGCAATTCGGCCTGACGCCGCAAACCGCCATGCGCTTCGGCATTCCCTATTCCTCCCAGAATTCCGCCGGCGCCCAGGCGACCGCCGAAGCCGCGAAAAAGCTCGTCGAGGAAGCCAGAATGCTCGAAGAGGCCGGCGCCGTGGCGCTCGACTTCACCAATTCCGGCCCCGTCGCGGGCAAGGCCGTTGTCGAGGCGGTGAAGATTCCCGTCATCGGCGGCTTTGGCGGCGGTCCCTGGCTCGACGGCCGCGTGCGCCTCGCCCAGACCGTGCTCGGCTATGGCGAGAAATGGATCGACTCGAAGACCGACACCTATTTCAACACCGCGAAGGGCACCGTGCAGGCCTTCGAGGCCCTTGTCGCCGACGCCCGCGCCGGCAAGCAGATCAAGGGGTGAGGCCATGAAAACCGCCATCGTCGACGGGATTGCCACGCGCTACGACGTGGTGGGCGAAGGGCCCGCCGTGCTCATGTACGCGCCGGCCGGTTTCGACGCGACCATCGAGAAATGGACCACCCAGGGCGTCTACGCGAAGATCAGGCCTCTGGACAACCTGGCGCGGCACTTCTCCTGCGTCGTCTTCGACCGCCGCGAGTGCGGCCAGTCGGGCGGGCGCGTCGAGCGCGTCACGTACATGGACTACGTCCGGCAGGGGCTCGGCCTTCTCGACCATCTGAAAATCGAAAAGGCGCATCTCATGGGCGGCTGCATGGGCGTGTCGCCCGTCTCGCTGTTCGGTTGCGCGCATCCCGAACGCGTCAACAAGATGATTCTCTACTGGCCCGTCGGCGGCGCGAAATATCGCATGACCGCGCACCAGCGCTTCGCCGAACACATCGGTTACGTGCAGCGCGAGGGCCTCGCCGGCGTCGTGAAACTGGCGCGCGAGGGCGGCAAGGCGTTCGGCGCCGATCCGCGCGGCGGCCCATGGGCCGCGGTGATCCAGAACGACGCGGCCTTCGCGGAAAAATACGCGGCGATGGACGTCGAGCGCTACAAGGCCATTGTCCTCGGCTTCGTGCGCACGATGTTCGATCGCGACACCGCGCCCGGCCCGGAGCCGGAAGACATGCTCGTCTGCGACGTGCCCGCGTACATCGTGCCGGGCAACGACGCGTCGCACTCGACCGCGGCCGCCCGCTACATGCACGAATGCCTGCCGAAGTCGGAATACTGGGACGTTCCGGTGTCGGCGCAGACGGAAGAGGCGACCATGCCCCGGCTGATCGAATTCTTGAAGAAATAACGCGCTCGCGGAAACGGGGAACACTACGATGACGAACGACACGGGCGCCGCGCGCAAACCGGCGCCGACGACGGGCGACTATTTTCTCGACCCCTACATGGAATGGGCGACCGGCGAGGGCATCCCCGTTCACCTCGATTTCGGCCACGATTTGCTGGCCCTGCAAACCGGCCCGTGGGACCGGTTCGACGCGCGCGGCTGTTTCGCGCACACGCACGGACGCGGCGATTTCGCCGCGAATTTCGTGCTGGAGATCGGGGCGGGCAAGAAAACCCGCCCGATCAAGCATCTGTTCGAGGCGTTCTACTATGTGTTGTCGGGCTTCGGCTCGACGATCGTGTGGCTGCCGAACGGCGAGCGGCAGACCTTCGAATGGGGCCCCAAGGCTTTGTTCGCCATTCCGCTCAATTGCGAATACCAGATCTTCAACAGCTCCGGCCGCGACGACGCGCGCCTTTCCTGCACCAACGACGCGCCGCTCGCGATCAATCACTATCACAACGACGAATTCATCTTCGCCAACCCGTGCAAGTTTCCCGACCGCATCGGCAAGCCGAACCAGTTTCAGGGCGAGGGCGATCACGGAACCTACGAGCGCAAGGGCGCCGCGGCGACCATCAACGTCTGGGAGACGAATTTCGTCAACGATCTCTCGGGCTTCAAGCTGTTCGACCTCAACGCCCGCGGCAAGGGCTCGCGCAACGTCTTCTTCCTGCTCGCCAACGGCACGATGCACGCGCACACGTCGGAAATCCCGACCGGACGCTATAAAAAGGCGCATCGCCACGCCGCCGGCACGCATGTCCACGCGGTCGACGGCGCGGGCTATTCGCTGCTCTGGTATGACGGCGACAGCGAATTCGTGGAACTGCCGTGGCGGCACGGGTTCATGTACACGCCGCCGTTCTGGATGTTCCACCAGCACTTCAACACCTGCGACAAGCCGGCGCGCTACTACGCGTGCAGCATCGGCAGCGCGCGCTATCCGCTGATCGCCCTGCGCCGCGTCAGCAACGAGGGCGGCGGCTCGACTTCGGTGAAACAGGGCGGGCGACAGATCGAATACGAGGATCAGGATCCGCGCGTTCACCGCAAGTTCCTCGAGGAGACCCGCAAGAACGGCGTCGCCTCGGAAATGGGCGACCTCTTCGACGAAGCGGCGATCCTGGCCTTGCCGAAGGAGTCGCTCACGGGCGTCATCCAGACGCCGCAAAGCAAGGGTCCGGCGGTGTGAGGACGGGCCGTCATTCTGGCGCGCCCACCGAACTCGTGTTAGATTTGACGTATGGATGACGCCAATATCGTCCCCCCGTCCGTCATGCCTTCGGCGACGCCGACCGAAGAGGAAATCCTCGCGTGGAACCGGTTGCCGCGCGATGAGCAATTGCGTCGGCTGCGCTTGAGCCTCGGGGGTCCGGAGTGTTCGACGGTCAGCCCGGACTCCATGGCGGACGTGCTCGCCGAGGCTCGCCGGCGCGCCGACGCGAGCCATGGCTGACTGCCAGCTTTCGGTTCGCGCCCGCGCCGATCTGCTTCGAATCTTCGAATACACCGACGCGACATACGGTCGTGTTCAGGCCGAAAAATATCACGCCGGGTTCGAGCGCGTGTTCGGGTTGATCGCTTCGGCTCCGCGGATTGGCGCCGCCGCGGACGACGTCGTCCCCGGATTTCGACGGTTTCGATACGAAGCCCATGTTGTTTTTTTTACAGTATCGACAGGGACCAGGTTCTGATCCGTGCGATTGTCCACGGCAGACAGAATATTGGTCCCGACCTCGTCGGGTAGTTCACGCGAACGAATGAAATCGCGGCGCCGGCATTTGCCGAAAATCCGGGTTTACCCCGACCCCAGCGCCGCGAGCGCCGCCTTCGCGACCTCGACATCCTCGTCCTGCGAGGCGCCGCCGGCGGCCACCGCGCCGATCGTCTCGCCATCGACGACGATCGGGAAGCCGCCGCGCACGTTGGTGAAATCGCCATCCATGCGGATTTGCATGGAAATGACGCGGTGTTCCTCGGCGTAGCCGGTCGGCAGGCCCTGCGAGGCCGATGTATAGGCCTTCTTGATGGTCGTGCGCCCGGAAAAAACCCGCGCGCCGTCCATCATCAGAAAGCCGATGAGCTGGCACGAACGATCCGCCACGGCGAGGCTGATCTTCACGCCGAGTTCGTCGGCCTTCTTCACGCCGGCGGCGATCATTTTCAGGCTCGCCTCGTGGGTGAGCCTGTGGGTCGCGACAATGTCGGCCATGGCGCGTCAGCCCGCGAGACCGTGCGTGCCCTTCGCGAAAATGTCCTCGGGCGTCACCATTTTCGGGATGATCGACTGGCGGAAGGCGTGGCGGATCAGCGTCTCGAGCGTCTTGCGGTTCGGCTCGATCCCGTAGGGCATCGGGTCGGCGCCCGAGATCGCCATGACTTTCAGGGCCACGGCGTCGGCGGCGTCCGGCTTTTCGATTTTTCCCGCCTTGAGCTGTTCCACGTAGTGTTTCTTCGAGGCGGAGAAGGCGTTGAAAATATCGGCCGCGAGATCGGGGTGCTTTTCCAGCAAATCGTCGCGGATGACGACGAGGTGGTTGATCGGGAAAACGCCCTCGCGTTTGAACGCCGCGAGTCCGGCCTCGAGCGCGTCGGGGATCAGCGGCCGCACGTCGGGATGTTTCACGTCGGCTCCGATGGCGGCGGCGAGTTCGCCCGAGGCCAGCATGTCCTCCATTTTCTTGCCGGCCTCGATCGGCACGACGTTGGACGGCGCCCTGTATTCCGCGACGTGTTCGTCGCCCGACAGCACCCATGTCACCTTCGAAAGATCGAGCCCGTATTCATCCGCCATGATGCCGCGCGCCCAGACGCCCGTCGTCACGGTGTAGCCGCGATTGACGCCGACGCGCTTGCCTTCCAGATCCTTCGGAACCCTGACGCCCGACGTCGTGTTGACGAGCGTCGCGCCATGGTGGAACTGCCGCACCAGCGGCACGGGAATCGCGGTCATCGGCTTGCCGTGCGCCTTCGCGCAAAGGTAGGTGGTGATCGCCATTTCGCAGATGTCGAACTCGCCGCCGCGCACCTGACGGCGGAAGGCCGCGATGATCGGGTCGACGTCGATGAATTCGAGTTCGCAGGTTTTCGGCTTGAACAGGCCTTCCTTGAGCGCCCGGTTGACGCCCGAGGTGCGGGTGACGAGATTGAATTTCGGCAATGACATGGCTTGCTCCCTGGAGCGGGTGGACGGGGACGGTCTATTGCGGCGCGGGGCCGCTGAACAGAGGGGCGTGTTTCAGACGCGGCCCTTTGGCGTGAGGCCGAGCAAAACCTGGCCGATGATCTCGAAATTCGATTGCGCGGCCTGGCCCTGCTGGGTCGCGCAGTGAATGTCGCGGAAGCGGCGCTCAAACGGGTTTTCCTCGAAGATGGCCGTCGCGCCGGCGGCGCTCCAGAGCGATTCCACGACGGAGCAGGCGTCGTTCATCGCGAACGTCGAGGCCATGCGCATGTTTGCGCGGTCCATCAGGGTGAATTCCTCGCTCGCCCGGGCCTTGTCCCAGAGGTCGCCATAGATGTCGAGAACGAGCGCCCGCGCCGCGCGCCAGCGCGCCTCGGCCTGCGCCACCTTCGATTGCACCACGGCGTTGTCGCGCAGCACCCAGGCGAAACCGCTGGCCTGCGGCGACTTCTCCGCCGCGAGGCGCCTGAATTCGTCGAGGCAGGAGCGCGCGATTCCGAGCGCGACGCCCGAAAAGCTGAGGCCGAACATGTTGAACCCGGTGAAATGCGTGAAGAGCGGCGTCTTCACGCGACGGTCGGCGTCGGCGTCGCGGGTGTAGGTGTATTGTTCGGGAACGAAGAGGTCGTTGAGTTCGTAATCGTCCGAGCCGGTGCCGCGCAGGCCCATCACCTTCCAGTTGTCGATGACGGTCGCGCTGGACTTTGGAAACAGCATGGTCCGGTCGACGGGTCGCCCGTCCGGGCTCTTCGCCGGCGTTCCGTCGGCCTCGAAGACGGCGCAATGGGCGCCGAGCCAGGCGGAATGGCGGCTCCCCGAGGCGAAATGCCAGCGGCCGCTGACCCGGTAGCCGCCCGGCGCGCGGACGGCGCGGGCGTTGCGGGAATTGGGGCCGGAGGCGACGGTCGAGGTCGGCCCGGTGAAGACTTCGCGCGCCACCGCGGGATCGACATAGGCCGCCGCCATGGCGACGCCATTGGCCTGGCCGACGCACCAGGCCGTGCTGGCGTCCGCCGAGGCGATGGCCTCGATGACGTGGAAAAACGTGATGATGTCCGCGCCTTCGCCGCCAGCCTCGCGCGGCGCGATCGTGTGGAACAGACGCGCCTTGTGCAAGGCGGCGAGCAGTTCGGACGGGAGTTCGCGATCCTTCTCGATCCGGTCCGCCATCGACGCGATCATCGGCAGAAGATCGCGGGCCGCCTTGTCGTGAATGCCATTGGGGAGATTGCGCGTCGCCATTTCGGGTGCCTCGTTTCCTCTCCGCCTGTTTTACGCAAAGCTGGCGGGGGACTACAAGCGGGGCGACAGGGGAGACGTCCATGCCGTACAGCACCCGCAACGGTCCGAAAATCCACTATGAAGTCCATGGCGATGGGCCGCCCGTGGTTCTCGTCCACGCCAATCCGTTCGACAGGCGCTTGTGGCTGCACCAGGTCGCGCGCTATTCGGCCTTCTATCGCGTCGTCGCCGTGGATATTCGCGGCTATGGACATTCGGACAAGCCGGAGACGCCTTTCACGCTCGCCGACCTCAAGGATGACGTGCTTGGCGTCTGCGCCGACGAGGGGATCGAGCGCGCCATTTTCATGGGCGTGAGCGTCGGTTCGGGAATCGCCATGCTGGCCGGGCTCGACCATCCCGAAAAATGCGACGCCCTCGTGCTCGTGGGCGGCTCGGCCGCCGGGCCGCTGGACGTGGAATCCATCGTCGCGGGCGTGAGGCAGGAGACGCTCGGCGACGATCTGATGCGTCTCATGCGTGGTTACGTCGCGCCGGGCTTCGCGGACACGCGCCATGGAAACTGGCTGCTGTCGCTGTTCACGGAGCGCGCCGCCGATCTTTCGGCGAAGAGCATCGCGCAGGTTTTCCGCGCCCGCGGCTCCTGCGACATGACGGCGCGCCTTCCGGGACTGACCGTTCCGACTCTCGTGGTCAACGGCGCGCACGACAATTCCCTGACCCGCGGCGGCGTCACGGCCTCGCTCATTCCCGGCGCGACTCACGCGGTGATTCCCGGCACGGGCCACGCCTGCGTGATCGAGGATCCGGACGCCTTCGACCGGCACGTGGTTTCGTTCCTGTCCAGGCGCCGGCTCTGGCGGGGCGCGCCTGCTGGATAACGCGATTTTGCGTTGTGCGCTGGCGCACTTGTGATACTCGCGGTCGCCCGTCATCGTGATGGACTTGCAATTCGCCGGAGAGCCAGATGTCACACCTCGCGCACCCTCGTCTCACGATCGCCCTCGCGATCGCGCTTCTCGCCTCGGCTTCAACGCTCGCGCTCGCGCAGTCCGGCAACGTCGTGCTGGAGAATTTCACGGTCGCTTCGAAATCGAAGGACAAGGGTTCGGCCATATTCAAGCGCATCGAGGTCTCTGGAACCAACCTGACGAAGGACGAGATCACGAAACTGTTTTCGGGCGAGGCCTCGAAGGAGGAAGTCGCGGCGCTCGGCAAGAAAATGAAGGCCGACAAGGTCAGCATTCCCGAGGCGCAATTCACCGGCCCGGACTCCAGCGTCGTGTTTCGCGATTTCCAGGCGACGAACATCAACGAGGGCAAGATTGGCTCCGCCACGCTGAAGGGCGTCGAGGGGAAAGGCAAGGCGAAGGGCGGCGACGTCACGTTCAAGGCCGGCGCGCTCGAGGTTCAGGGCCTGTCGTTTTCCCGGGCGCTGGCGGCCATGACCAGCGGCGACTTCTCCGACGGCGCCTCGCAGGTCGGCAAGATTGCCTTCGCGGGATTTGAAGCGACCGCGCCCGACGAAGACACGAAGCCGGCGGAGCCCGGCGGCAATCTCTACAAGATTTCGCTGGGATCCTTCACCGCCGAAGGCACCTCCGATGGCGACATCCCCCTCAAGGGCGCGGGCGAAATGAAGGCGCTGGTCATCGAGCCGCCAAAGGCCTCCGCCTTCGGAAAGCAACTCGCGGCCTTCGGCTATGACAAGATCAACCTCGGGCTTGTTTTCTCGGGTGAATACGACAAGGCGAAAAAGACCTACAATTTCGACAATTTCACGATTTCGGGGGTCAACGCGGGGTCGCTCGGGCTCAAGATCCTCGTCGGCGGCATCGAACCGTCGTTCTTCACCGCGACGAAAGACGCGAAGATGGCGAGCCTCATGGGCGCCGACATCTCCAGCCTGTCCATCCGCTATGGCAACAACGGGCTGTTCGAAAAGGCCGTGGCCTACATGGCTAAAGAGCAGAAGAAGACGCCCGACGCCCTGAAGAAGGAATGGGGCGGAATGGTCCAGATCGTTCCGATGATGCTGGGCGGCGATCCCGCCGGCGGAAAGATCGCCGACGCGGCCGGGAAATTCATCGCGGCTCCGAAAAGCCTGACGATTTCGGCGAAGGCGAAGGGCAAACCGGTCAAGTTCGTCGAACTCATGCAGATCAAGGATCCGCAGACCCTGCTGGGTCTGATCGACCTCGACGCGGTCTCCGGACAATAATATCCTCCGGGGCATGAGCTCCTCGTCCATGGACAACGCCATCGCCGGTCCCGTGACCGGCGGTTCGCACGAGCCGACCTTCGCCGGCGCGCCATCGTTCATGCGCCGGCGATTCAGCAAGGAAATCGGCGCCGCCGACGTGGTTGTCTGGGGCGTGCCCTTCGATTGCGCGACGTCCAATCGCCCCGGCGCCCGTTTCGGCCCCGCCGCCATGCGCCGCGCCTCGGCGATCTTCGACGGCGATCCGCAATATCCCTCGCGGCGCGATCCGTTCGAACGCATGCGCGTGATCGATTGTGGCGACTGTTTCTTCGAATACGAACGGCTCGACCGCGCCCCGGCCGCGATCGAGGCGCAGGCCCGGCAGATTGTCGACGCGGGCGCGCATCTCGTCAGCCTCGGCGGCGATCATTTCATCACGTTGCCGTTGTTGCGCGCCCACGCGGCGCGCCATGGCAAGCTGGCGCTGGTGCAGTTCGACGCCCATCAGGACACCTGGGACGACGACGGCGCGAAAATCTCGCATGGAACTTTCGTCACGCGCGCCGTGGCCGAAGGCCTGATCGATCCCGCGCGGTCGATCCAGCTTGGCGTGCGCACGGTCGCGCCGGCGGATTATGGCATTGAAATCATCGACGCGGACGCCTGTCTCGCGCTTGGCGCCGGCGGCGTGGCGGCGCGCGTTCGCGCTCGCGTCGGGCCAGGGGCGGCTTACCTGACCTTCGACATCGACGCGCTCGACCCGGCCTTCGCGCCTGGCACCGGCACGCCGGTCGCGGGCGGTCTGACCTCCGCGATGGCGCTCGCCGCGGTCTGGGACATCCGCGGACTCGACTGGCGCGGCATGGATGTTGTCGAGGTCGCGCCCGCCTACGACCATTCCGAGATCACGGCGATCGCGGCGGCGAGCGTGGCGCAACGCTATTTGCAGGGACTCGCGGAAAAATTCGACGGCCGCTGAAACGCGCGCGAGGGCGCGGCCGCCAGTCCGCCACGAAAACCGGGCCGGCGGGAGGGAGCGCCGGCCCGGTCCACTTCGCCTAGGCCGACTTCACCATCCGGAGGGCGGGGGGCGCCTTCGGAAGGTCGAACAAGCCGGATTCCAGCGAATCGAAGAATTCGAGCACCTCGGCGGTTTTCACCACGTCGGCGTATTTCGCGTTCATGTCGCAGAGATTGATCGCGTGGCTCGCCTGGCTGCGGTCGAAACAGCCTTCCTCCGCGAGCGCGACGCGGAAATTGAGGCTGAAGGCGTCGAGCACCGTCGCGCGCACGCAGCCGGAGGTCGTCGTTCCCGTCACGATGACGCTGTCGCAACCGAGCAATTGCAGATAGCTCGCCATGTTCGTGCCGAAGAAACCGGATGGTTTCTGCTTCAGCACCACGATGTCTCGCGGGCCGGGCGCGATTTCCTCGACGATACGGTTGCCGTCGACGTTTGTCGCCGGCGTCCGCGTGTCCTCGCCGTTGCGGGCGTTTTTCCAGCTCCACGAGCCCGCGTCCCAGTTGTCCTCCCGCCGCACGCCCGTCGTGTAGAGCACCGGAATGCCCTTTTCGTGCGCCTTGTCGCGCAGCGACCTGATGGCCGCGACGGCGGGCCAGCTTTCTTCCCCGCAGGAATTGCGCCATCGCTTGATCGAATCGAGGATCGGCTCCGGCTTGTCGCCGCAGAAGGCGTAGTTCACGTCGATCACGAGAAGGGCGGGGCGCTTGCCGAAGCCGCCGCGCGCGCCGTAACCGGAGGCGGCGAACACTTGCTTGTCGCGTTCCGTCAAAAACTGGTTCCAGACTGGTTCGGACATCACGATCTCCTTTGTTTGTTGCGATGGATTGCCTGCCTTGTTCCCTGGTACGGCCTCCTTCAGTTGACGAGATCCCTGCTCGCCTCGAAAAAGCTCATGTCGATGATCTGTTCGTAGGGCACGGGCTGCTTGAGCACGCCGGCGTCGAGCACGACCCTGCCGGCCGTGTCCCACGAGGCGCGGGACACGGAGCCGTCCCTGCTCCAGATTTCGTCCCGGAACGAACGGTCGAGCGTCGCCTTCAGGTCGTCGAGCGCCATCGTCGGGAACTCCTTTTTGGCGATGGCG
>CAISEY010000201.1 GCA_903884435.1 uncultured Hyphomicrobiales bacterium
CGGTTGTGCTCGACGCGCGACTGCGGGCGCTGGCCGACGCCTAGCGCCCGGCGCGCCGGAAAAAGACGATCAGCACGCGCGCCGTGTCGATGGCGTTATTGCGCGCGCCGATGACGGCGCCGCGATCGGCCCGCACCGGCCGTCCCGGCAGGGCGTGGCCGCCGCCATCGACGCGCCAGATTTCAAGCGGTGTCTTGCAGTTATAAAAATGCTCGACGACCACGCGCGAGCCATCCGTGGGGTCGCGATCGGGCAACTCCTGCGAGGCCTTGTTTTTCCCGCAGGCCGCCGCCGCGGCGAAGGGCGCGAGCGTCGCCTCGGCCGACACAACCTCGCCCTTGAAATCGATCAGCTTCGCTTCGCCGCCAGCGAAGGGCATGAGCGGATCGGCCGTTCCTGTCATGAAGAAAAGAGGAATGGGACGCGCCGGCTTGCAGGCGCCGGCGACGGCGGTTGGCGCGTTGGCGATCAGGATGGCCGCGCCCGCGAGATAATCGGCGCCATCGCAGAGGATGCGCAGCGCCAGCAAGCCGCCCGAGGACACGCCGGCCAGATAAATGCGTCGGCGATCGGCGATCCCGTCGGCCACCAGCTTGGCCGCCAGCGCGCGAACCATGGCGTCGTCGCTCTTGTCGGCGCCGAGCCGCCAGGCGTTTTCCTGCGGGGACGGAAAGGCCAGTACGGTGGCGGGGCCCGCGGCGTCGTCGAGGCCCAGGAAACGGTCTATGCGGGAAAGACCGGCCCGTCTCGCCGCGCCGGCGCCATTGCGCAGCACGATGATGGTGGGACGCGGCGCGCGCTTGAGGCGCGAATGTTCGACGATCGTCGCCGCGCGCTTCTGGCCGTTGACGTCGACGGTGATACGACCCGTCGCCGCCAAGGCGCCGGATGTCAGGGCCACGAAACCCGCGATGGCCGCGACACACATGCGCATGAAGGGGCGTTTATGGGGGCGCAGGGGCGAATGAAACATGAAATGGGCCCGTGATCCTGATTGTTGCGCCGCCAACATCGACATTTTCCAGCCCCTTCGCAACCTGCCGATCGGCGTCGCGCGAATCCGGCGCGTGTCTATCGCCGCCAATTGTGTCGCGGGTCGGGCGGCGCGACCGGATGATCAGCCGATGAGCTCGACAAGCGCCGGCAGCAGGGGCTCGTCGGCCGGCGGCATCGGATAGTCGCGCAGGTCGCGCGCGCGGACCCATTTCAGCGCCTGTCCCTCGCGCGGCTGAACGAAGCCCTCCCAGCGTCGGCACACATACAGCGGCATGAGCAGATGGAAGTCCTCGTAGGCGTGGCTCGCGAAGGTCAGCGGCGCGAGGCAATCCTCCTTCACCGTGATGCCGAGTTCCTCCGAGAGCTCGCGGATCAGCGATTGTTCCGGACGCTCGCCCGGATCGACCTTGCCGCCGGGAAACTCCCAGAGACCCGCCAGTTGCTTGCCCGGCGGGCGTTGGGCGATCAGCACGCGCCCGTCGGCGTCGATAAGGGCGGCGGCGACAACCAGCAGCAGGCGCATTTCAACCGCCCGCCACGCCGGAGACGATGACCTTGACGGGATCCTTTTCCGCGCCGGTGATCTTGACCGTCTCGTACATGGCGGCTCCTTGCGCGAACATCGCGTCTTCCTTTTTCCAGCTCATCTGCGAGACCACGAAATACTCGCCCGGTCCCACCTTGTCGAAGCTGAACTTGCCGGACGATTCCGTTTTTGTCTGGCGTGTGTACTTGATGTATTCGGGGTCGGACGCGATGCTTGGAACCGAGCGCGCCGGGATTGATTTGCCCGCCCCGTAGAAGGCCGCGAAACGTTGCCGCGAGTAGGACGTCACCGGCACCAGCCACACGGCTTGTCCCGCCGCGTTGACAACGCCGCCGCTGCCGTTGGTGACGAAGGCGTGTCCATCGATCGTCGCCTTGCCCGGCTTTAGCACGTAGGCGGCTTCCGACGCGTCGAACGCGACGGGAGTTTCAATCCGCGTTGACTGGCAGGCGCCCGTGGCGAGGCCGAGGGCGAGGATGCAAAAAGAGATCAACCGCATGGGGCACCGTTGGAAAACGGTTCAGCTTGCGGCCGGGCCCGGATGAAATCAAGCGGCGTCGGTCGACTTGCCGGGCGTTCGCGAGCCGTCGCGTCCGTGACGACCCTTGCGACGATGGCGGGACGATCGGTCGCGCGCATACCAGCCCGCGGCGAAGCCCGCTCCCAACAGCAGCAACTGAAACAATAGATCCGCCATGGGGAAACTCCAACGCACGCGAAATATCAAATATTCCCCGAACTAGCCAGAGTATTCGTCGTGGCCGTGAAGCTCGCGTGACGCTATTCCTTGAGCTTGTGCTCACTCGCGCCGAGCGCGTCGGCGAGGCGCGCTTGCGCGGTTCCCGGCTTCAGCGG
The DNA here is from genome assembly GCA_903884435.1 of uncultured Hyphomicrobiales bacterium. GTDB lineage: Bacteria > Pseudomonadota > Alphaproteobacteria > Rhizobiales > Beijerinckiaceae > Terripilifer. Next base: position 2,399 of record CAISEY010000201.1, read on the forward strand.
CTTTTGCTGGCTTTCGTGCGGCGCCCAGCCCGATAGCCAGACGATGTCGATGGTCGCGCGCACGCGTCCGTCCGCGTCGGCGAAGCGTCGCGCGTAAATCTCCGCGGTTCGCATCGCGATGGCGCGCGTCAGCGGCCGGCGATCGCGCGCAACGAGCGCGTTGCCGGCGCCCATGGCGCGCAGGTCGCGCGCCAGCGCGAAGAAATGGTCATACCGAAGCGTCAAAGTGTCGACGTCGGCGACGGGCAGCGCGAACCCGGCGCGCTGCAAGAGACCGCCCATGTCGC
>CAISEY010000202.1 GCA_903884435.1 uncultured Hyphomicrobiales bacterium
CGACGAAGGCAGGCTCGTTGCGCCGTCCGCGATGTGGAACCGGCGCGAGATAGGGCGCGTCGGTCTCGACCAGCACCCGATCGAGCGGCACGTCCGCGGCGATGGCTCGGAGCTCGGAGGAGCCCTTGAAGGTCAGGACGCCCGAGAAGGAAATCGTCAGGCCAAGGTCGAGGCCCGCCATGGCCAGCGCGCGGCTCGAGGTGAAGCAATGGAGCAGGGCGGTGAAAGCCCCCTTCCCCATTTCGTCACGCAGAATCCGTTCCATGTCGGCGTCCGCGTCGCGGGAATGAATCACCAGCGGCAATCCCGTGCGGCGCGCCGCGTCAATGTGAATCCGAAACACCCGCTCGGCGATGTCGCGCGGGCTCTTGTCGTAATGGTAGTCGAGTCCGGCCTCGCCGATGGCGACGCAGCGCGGGTGAGCGGCCAGTTCGACGAGCCGCCCGACGGATATGTCGGGTTCTTCATGAGCGCGGTGCGGATGCGTTCCGACCGAGAACCAGACGCAATCATGGGCCTCCGCGATGGCCCGGTATGTCTCGTATCGCGCGACATGGGTCGAGATCGTGATCATGCGTCCGACGCCGGCCGCCTTCGCGCGCGCGATCACGGCGTCGATTTCCGGCGCGAATTCGGGAAAATCGAGATGGCAGTGGGAATCGATCAGCATCAGGCCGGGCGGGAGGACGAAGCCCCCTCCTCTGCTTCGACATATCGCGGGAACACCGGCGAAGGCGCCGGCAGCGCGGCTCCGCTGGCGAGGCGCTGGCCCGCGAGGCTCGCGAAGTCGCGTTCGCCGGGAGGAACTCCGAGGAGATCCAGCAATTTGCCAGCCGCGGCGGGGATGAACGGCTGGCTCATGATCGCCACGGAGCGCAGGGTCTCCGCCGTGACGTAAAGCACCGTGTCGCGGCGGGCCGGATCGGTCTTCGTCAGCCGCCACGGCTCTTCGCCGGCGAAATAGCGGTTCGCCTCCGCGACGACCTTCCAGATGTCGCCGAGAACCGCGTGCAGAGAGAAATCCTCCATCCCGGCGCGGGCCTTGCCCGGAAGTTCCCGAGCGTGCGCGAGAATGGCCTCGTCGGCCGGCGTGAAGGCGCCGGGAACGGGCATCCGGCCGCCGCAATTCTTCGCGACCATCGAAAGCGAGCGCTGCGCGAGATTGCCGAGGTCGTTGGCGAGATCCGCGTTGATCCGGTTGACGATGGCCTCGTGTGAATAATTGCCGTCCTGACCGAACGGAACCTCGCGGAGGAAGAAATAGCGCAACTGGTCGACGCCGTAATGTTCCGCCAGCGCGCGCGGCGAAATCACGTTGCCGACCGATTTCGACATTTTCTCTCCCTTGTTGAAGAGAAAGCCGTGCACGACGATTTGCCTCGGCAAGGCGATGCCCGCCGACATGAGAAACGCCGGCCAGTAGACGGCGTGAAAGCGCGTGATGTCCTTGCCGATGACATGGGCGTCGGCGGGCCAGTACCGCGCCCTCGGCGAGGACGCGTCGGGAAAGCCGGTCGCCGTGAGGTAGTTCGTCAGCGCGTCGACCCAGACATACATGACGTGCCTGGCGTCGCCGGGGACCGGCACGCCCCAGTTGAACGTCGTGCGGCTGATCGAAAGATCGTTGAGGCCGCGCTTCACGAAGGCGACGATTTCGTTGAGGTATTTCTCGGGCGTCACGAACGAGGGGTTCGCCTCGTAGTGGGCCAGCAGCCGTTCCGCGAAAGCCGACAGGCGGAAAAAATAACTCTCCTCCTCGACCCATTCGACGGGCGTTCCGGTCGGGGCGAGTTTCTTTCCGTCCGGGCCGGCGGTCAGTTCGCCCTCGTCGTAATAGGCTTCGTCGCGGACGGAGTACCAGCCGGAATATTTCGACAAATAGATGTCGCCATTGGCCTGCATGCGCTTCCAGATTTCCTGGCTCGCGGCGGCGTGGCGTTTCTCGGTCGTGCGCACGATGTCGTCGGCGGTCGCGTCGAGCAGCGCGCCCATGTCCGCGAACAGCGCCGCGGTCTCGTCGGCGAGCGCCCGCGGCTCGATGCCCCTCGCGGTCGCGGTCTGCTGCATCTTCTGCCCGTGTTCGTCCATGCCGGTGACGAAAAACACGTCGCGCCCGTCGAGCCGCATGAAGCGCTGGATGGCGTCGGTGGCGATCCGCTCGTAGGCGTGGCCGATATGGGGGGCGCCATTCGCGTAGGGAATGGCGGTCGTGATCATGAAGGATTTTTGCCCGGACATCGTATTTCCAGCGTGGCGCTCGAAAGCGGTGAGCCGACTCCGTTCAGCGCCGCGCGCTTTCCACGGCGACTGACAGGTCGGCGAACATCATCAGGACGAGCGCGCGCTTGTCGAGGTTCAGAGCCTCGGTCTCCCGCACCGCATCAACGAGTTTTTCCCATACCTGCGCCAGTGGCGCAAGATGGAGAGCGCCCCCGGCCGCGCCCTCGCGGACGCGATCCCCGAGCCAGTCGAAGATTCCGGCGCAGAGCGTCTCGAATTCGTCCACCGCCGCGGGTTTCGACACGGTTTCGGCGAGCGAATGGACGCCGATCCAGTCCACGCGGGGCATCGCCCCGAGAATCCTGTCGAGACGCCCGGCGAGCGCGAGCCGGTCCCTGTCGAGCATCCGGAGAGCCTGGCGCACCGAGCCCTTCGAACGACTCGCGGCCATGGAGATTTCGGAGTCCGGCCAGCCCCCGCCGAGCGACGAGACCGCGCGCTCGACGTTTTCGCCGGACAGGGCCTGAAGCAGCACCATCCGCGACCGCGAACGGATCGTCGGCAGGACGTGAGCCGGCTTGTGCGCGACGATCAGAAACAGCGAGCGGGGCGGCGGCTCCTCGATCATCTTCAGAAGCGCGTTGGCGCTGTTGCGATTGAGATCATCGGCGCAATCGATGACGCAGACGCGCCAGCCGCCCGAACCGGACGACATCTGGAACAGGCCGAGGGCCTTGCGCACGTCATCGACGCGGATCTCGGTGAAATGCCGCTTGTTTTTCTCGTTCCACTCCCGCTTCAGCGAGGCGATGTCCGGCTGGGCCATGACCGCGACGCGATGCGTCACGGGGTGATTTCCCGGCACCGACAAGTCGGTCGCGGCACGCGCGGCCGGATTCGCGGGATCCGGGTTGGCCATGATGAAACGTGTCAGCCGCCAGGCGAGCGTCGCTTTTCCGACGCCTTCGGGGCCGCCGATGATGACCGCTTGCGGAAGCCGGCCGGAGCGCCAGGCGTCGAGCAGCCCCTGCTCCGCCGCTTCGTGGCCGAACAGCGCGAGAGTTTCCCGGGGATGCGGCGCGCCGGGAAAAGCATCGCTGTCCGGCGGCGTTGTCCTGACCGGGGCCTTCACGCTTGCGTCTCCGCCATGTCTTCGCCGTCGTCCGCCTCTCCGAAGGGCCGCGCGCCCGCGCGCAGACGGCGGGCGAACAGCCGGCGCACGACGACGGTCCAGATGTCGTCGGCGATCTGGCGCACGCTCCGGGTCGCGTCGATGACGGCGCAACGTTCGGGTTCGGCGGCGGCGATGTCGAGAAAGGCCTGGCGCAGGTTTCGATGAAACTCGATGTCCTCGCCTTCGAACCGGTCCTGCGCCGCGTCCCCTCGCCTCGCCCGCGCGCGCGCGAGGCCCGTCTCCGGCGGCAGGTCGAGAATCAGGGTCAGGTCGGGGCGCGTCGCGCCGACGGCGACGTCCTCGAGGGCGCGAATCTGGCGGGGATCGACGTCGCCGGACGCGCCCTGGTAGGCGCGGGTCGAATCGGCGAACCGGTCGCAGATCACCCAGGCGCCGCTCGCGAGCGCCGGGCGGATCGTCTCGTCGAGATGGTCGATCCGCGCCGCGGCGAAAACGAGCGCCTCGGCCATGGTTCCCAGCGGCTTGACCACGCCGGACAGGAGTATTTCCCGCAGTTCCTCGGCTTTCGCCGAACCGCCGGGC
>CAISEY010000203.1 GCA_903884435.1 uncultured Hyphomicrobiales bacterium
GATTCCCTCGCGCTTTCTCGACGATCTGCCGGCGGAGCACGTCGAGGTCGTGGAGGCCGCCTCCGGCACGAGCTATGGCGGTTACGCGCAATCGCGCTTCGCCAATCAGGACACTTACGCTTCCTCCTACAACACGCCGGGCTGGCAGCGCGCGCAACAGCGGCGCGGCGAGGGCGGCGGCGGGTTTTCCGAGCGGCCGCAAAGCTGGAGCGGCGGCGCGCAACGCAAGCCGCCCTTGCAGATCGATGGCGAAATACTCGCGAGATCCTCGGCGGTCTCCGGCTACAAAAAGGGCGCGCGCGTCTTTCACGTCAAGTTCGGCAATGGCACCGTGGCGCTCGTCGATGGCAACAAACTGACCATCGATTTCGACAAGGCGGGCCGGAAAATGGTGCTCGAGAGTTTCGTCAGCGCGGGGTGAGAGTGCCGATCCGATGTCAAGATGTGAATTCCGGGGGTAATGGGGATAACTCTTTCCAATATCCGTCAAAGCCGTGGATTAATCTTCCGCGCGGAAATAGTCACGAGCATTGGATGATATTGTTCACCACGACTCCACTGCTCAGGCAACCAGATGCTCACCGACAGCCGCGACATCATTCGCCGTCTCGAACGCGAGGGCTGGGTGCGCGTGCGCGTGAAGGGTTCGCACCATCAATACAAGAATCCCGCGACTGGTCGGCGCACCACGGTGACGCATCCGCGCAAGGATATGCCAATCGGCACGGTTCGGGCGATTTACGAGGACGCGGGATGGAGCCGGGATTGAGCTAGGCGGCTTTTTTGGGCGCGGCGACGCGCGGCGGTGGAACAGCGATCACGAAGACGGCGTCCGAGAAACTTTCCGTCCATTTCGGATCGTGGCGAATGACCTCGAAATCGCGCGTCTCGGGAATCGTCCGGCCGTCATCGAGCATCCCCTCGGCCCAAAGTTCCAGCGCCTCGCTCGCCATCGCGAAGACATCGTCGATCTCGTCCGCGGCGGAGAAGCAGCCGGGCGCGTCGGGAAACGTCATCCCGTAAGCGCTGTTCGCGTCCTTGTGCACGATGGCGATGTAGGGCTTCATGCCGTTCCCCGGAGCTTCGCAGATTATACAGCCCTTCGGTCGTCGCGCAAATTTGAACTTCGGGTGCTCAAATTTGTTCAACCACGCTCCTGGTCAGTCAGAAAATGCGATAGCCTGCCTTGAAATGAGGCCGCGCCATCGAGGGAACACCATGACAACCCGTAGACAATTCCTCTCCCGCGGCGTCGCCGCCGCCGTCGCCTGCACTTGCTGCGGCGTCCAGCGCGGCTTCGCGCAGGCTCCCGCGCCACGCCGCGAGGTGCGCGTCGGCGGCCAGCGCGTGCGCACGGTGGACATTCATTGTCACGTCGCGATTCCCGATGTCGTCGACGTGGTCGCGGGCACGCCGATGGAGCGCGCGGCGCGCCAGCAACTCACCGGCAATCTCAAGGGGCCGCCGGTGGCGCAACGCCTCGCCGAGCGCGGCGCCGACGGAATCGACGTGGAGGCGATGAGCATCAATCCGTTCTGGTATGGCGCCAGCCGCGACACGGCGCGGCGGATCATCGACGTACAGAACGCGAAACTCTCCGCGCTGTGCAAGGAGGCGCCGGAAAACCTGCGCGCCTTCGCCAGCGTCGCCCTGCAATTTCCCGAACTCGCGGCGGAGCAACTCGAACATGGCATGAAAAATCTCGGTCTCGTCGGCGCGGCCATCGGCGGCAGCGTCAACAACGAGGAAATCTCCGATCCGAAATACGATCCCTTCTGGAAAAAAGCCGAGGAATTGCAGGCGCTGGTCTTCATTCACCCGCAGTCCGAGGGCGCGCCGGCGACGATCCGCGATCGCGTCAAGGGCAGCGGCGCGCTGTCGAACGTGATTGGAAACCCGCTGGAGACGACCTTCGCGCTGGCGCATCTCATCTTCGATGGCACGCTCGACAAGTTTCCGAATCTGAAGATCGCCGCGGCGCACGGCGGCGGCTATTTGCCGTCCTACGCGGCGCGGATGGACCACGGCTGCTCCGTTTTTCCCGCGCAATGCAAGGGGCCGACGCTGAAGAAGCGCCCGAGCGAATATCTGAAAATGCTCTACGCGGACTCGCTCGTCTTCACGGGCGAGGCGCTGCGCCACCTCGTCGCCGAATGCGGCGCCGGACAGGTGATGATCGGCACCGATTACGCCGTGCCGTGGGTGAAGAACCCCGTCGATCACGTGCTCTCGACGCCGGGTTTGAGCGACGCGGACAAGGTCGCGATTCTCGGGGGAACGGCGGGGCGGTTGCTGAAGTTGTGAGGTCCTTCTTCCTTCCCGCTTTTCAGGGGAGAACGGGCTCGCGCCCCGCCTTTGACCCGGTCCGCCGCCCGCGCCTCGCGAATGACGCAATCGGCGCCGAAATATGCCAGGATCAAATCCGCCGATTTGCCGCCGGACCCGGACCAGATTCGTTTGCGCGAGATTCTGACGATTGTCGCCTGTTTGCTGATCGCGCTGCTCACGGCGGCGCTGGCCGGGCCCTATTTCATCGACTGGACGGCGCAACGGGGGCTCGTCGAGGCGCAGCTTGGCAAGGTGCTGGGCGCGCCGGTGAAGACGAGCGGCGGCATCGATCTCAAATTGCTGCCGACGCCGCGGCTGGAACTCGGCGGCGTCGAAACTGCGCAAACCGGCGGGTTTTCGCTGCGCTCCGCGGGCGTGCGGCTGGAGCTGGCGGTGTCGCCGCTGCTGCGCGGCGACCTGCGTTTCATCGAGGCGGCTTTCGACGCGCCGGACATTGTCGTTCCCGCGGGAGTTCCGGCGGTCGCGCCGGGCGCCGCGGGGAGCCTGCCGGGCGACGCGCAATTCGAACGCATTGTCATTCGCGGCGGGCGTCTGCGCGTCGTCGATGGGGCCGGCGTCGCGATGCTCGATCTCGCCGGGCTCGATCTCGACGCGGAGGCGGCGTCGCTGTCGGGGCCGTTCAAGGGGTCCGGGTCGTTTCTGCGCGGCGGGGAAAGGGCTCCTTTCCGTTTCAACACGGGCGTCGTCGAGAACGAGCGGCTGCGGCTGAAGCTCATCGTCGACGAGGCGGTGGGCCTGCCGCGCGCCGATCTCGAGGGGGCCGCGTTTCTCGTGTCCGCGGCCGGGGGCCGGCGCGCCGCTTTCGAGGGCGCTGCGAATTTTTCGGGCAAGGCGCTGGCGGGCTGGCGCGCGGGCGGCCCGCTGAAACTCGATCCGGCCGGCGCGAGCGTCGATCCGCTGGAGGTCCGGCTCGGCGGCGAGGACGCTCCGCTGTCGATGTCGGGAACCGGGGCGATCGCCTTCGGCGCGGCGCCGCTGGCCCGGTTCACGCTCGTCGCCCGGCAGTTCGACCTCGACAAGTTGCTGGCGACGCCAAAGGCGGGCGCCGCCGACATCATGGCGATGCTGCCGGGGGGGCGGGCGGCGGCTCCCCTGTCCGTCCCCGCGCAAGTGGCGTTCTCGACGCCGGCGATGAATCTAGGCGGAGAGACTCTGACCGACGTTTCCCTCGACGTGCGTTTCGCGCCGGGCCTGCCGCTCGCGGCGAAGGCCGGGGCGCAGGGGCCGGGCCGTTCGCGCCTCGCGCTCGATGGAATCTTCGAAACCGGCGCCGCCGCGCGGTTCGAGGGCAAGCTGGAGGCGGGCGCGCGCGATCTCGGGCGTCTCGCCGAATGGGTCGGCCAGGCCTCGCCCGACGCCGCGGCTGCCTTGCGCGCCACGCCGTTCCGCGCGCTCGATGTCGCGGGCGACATGGCGGTGTCGGCGGCGGGGTTTTCGGCGCGCGACATGACGCTGAAGGCGGACCGGTCGACCTTGCGCGGCGCCGCCGCCTTCACGCGCGCCTTTGGCGCCGAGCGGGCGCGGCTCTTCGCCGACATGACGTCCGACGCGCTCGACCTCGACGCCCTGCCGGACCTCTCGGAACCCGGCGCGCTGCTGGCGGGAATGGATTACGCGCTGGGGCTCGAGGCGAGGGCGGTGCGCGTCGCGCGGTTCGGCGACGGGATGATCGATTCCGGCCGCATCCGGCTGAAGGCGGCGCGGGCGGGAGAGATCGTCAAGCTCGAGACGCTGTCGCTCTCGGACATTGGCGGGGCGACCCTCGAGGCCTCCGGCGACGCGACGCGCGACCGCGTGCATCTGGCGGGAAGCCTCGACGCGCAAAGATTGAGCGATCTCGCGGCGCTGCTGCGGCGGATCGCGCCGGGCGCCTGGTCGGAGGCGCTGGCGGCGCGGGCGGTGGCGCTGTCGCCCGCGCGGATGAATTTCGGGATGGACGCGGCGCGGGTCGCGGGCGATGGCGGATTGCGGATCGAGACCCTGAAACTCGACGGCGTCGCCCGCGGCACGAAAGTGGAGGCCAGCATCCGTCCCGGCGCGGCGAAGGGCGCGCTCGACGGGTTGCTCTCCATTGACGCGCCGGAGGCGCCGCAACTCATCCGCCAGTTCGGGTTCGAAAGCGCGCCGGTCCCCGGCGTCGGGCGCGGGCGCGTCACCGCCGAACTCAAGGGCGATTTCGAAAGCGGATTCGAAGTCTCGACCCTCGCGCAACTCGCGGGGACGCAACTGAGCTATTTCGGGCGTCTCGCGGGCACGCCGCAAAGTCCGGAGGCCAGCGGGCAGGCGCGCGTCAAGGCCCAGGACGCGGCGCCGCTGATGCGCGCGCTCGCCGTTGGACCGCCGGATTTCTCGGTCGCGATGCCGGTCGAGGTCAGCGCGCGAATCGACGTCGCCGGCGGGCGCGCGAACATGGCCGGGCTCACCGGTTCCGTCGGCGGCTCGAAACTCTCGGGCGATCTCGTCTCGTTCGCCGACACGGCGGCGGGCGGACGGACCCGGCTGACGGGGACGCTGGAGCTCGACCGTCTGGCGATGGCCCCTCTGGCGACCCTGGTTCTGGGCCCGCCGAGGGCCGCGAGGCCTGGCGCGCTCTGGTCGGACACCCGGTTCGCCACCGGTCTCGCCAGCGCGCCCCTGGTCGATCTTTCGATTCACGCCGGTCAGTTTGAACTGTTCGAGAAAGCGACGGGCGGCGACGCCAGATTGCGGCTTTCGCTCGCGCCGGGAGTCTTGCAGGTCACGGATCTGAAAACGCGGCTGGGCGGCTCGCCGCTGGAGGGGAAATTCGCCTTGCGGCGCGACGGGCCGACGGCTGCCTTGTCGGGCGCCTTGCGGATCGAGAATTACCGCGTCGAACAGCCGTCTTTTTCTGGCATTCTCGCGGGCGCCATGGAATTTTCCTCGACGGGTCCGAACGCGGCCGCGCTGGTGAGCGGACTCGCCGGCAATGGCCGCGTGAGCCTCGCCGGATTGCAAATTCCCCGCCTCGACCCCGGCGCTCCGGACCGGGTGATCGCGCAATCGGACGCGGGGCAAATCTATGTGTCCGAAAACGATTTCATGGGCGCGCTGCGGCGCGAACTCGACAAGGCGCCGCTGCAACCCGGCGACCGCGCCTTCGAGGCGACGCTGGCGGGCGGCGTGCTGCGCCTCCCCGAAAGCGGCGGCGTTTCGGGCGCTTTCGACCTGCGCACGCTCGGCTTTGAATTGCGCGCCTCGGTCGCCCCGACGCGTCTGCCGAAGGACTGGAGCGGCCCCGCGCCGCCGGTGGCTCTCGTGTTGAAGGGCCCCGTCGCAGCGCCCGCGCGGGAGATTGACGCGGGCGGGTTCGTCAACGCGCTGTCGGCGCGGGCCATCGCGCGGGAGCAGGCGCGCGTCGAGGCTCTGGAGGCCGATATCCGCGAGCGCGCCCATTTCGCGCGGCGCCAGCGCGGGCTCGCGTTTTTGCGTCTGCGCGAGCGCGAGATCGCGGCTTTCGAGGCCGAACAGGCCCGGCTCGCGGCGGAAGAGGAGCGCAAGCGCCTGGAAGAAGACAGGCGCAAGGCTGAAGAGGATCGCCGTCGCGCGGTCGAGGAGGAGCGCCGCCAGGCGATGGAAAATCTGCGGCTGGAGCGGGAACGGGTCGAATTCGAAAGGCGGGAGCTCGAGGCGCGCCGCCGGGAGGCGGAGGCCGCCGCGCGGCAAAACGCGCCGCCGCCGCAACCAGGACCGCGGACTCCGCTCAGCCTTCCGGTTTTTCCGGGAGCCGGAACCGATCCCTCGACTCTGGGGCGTTATTGAAGTTCGGGAGCGTTCGTCGCGGGCGCGATCTCGCCCCGAAGCGCCTGTTCGAGCGTGAACACGCGGATCGCCGAGGACAGATTGGCCTCGCCGCGGCCGGCGTCGATTTCAGCGACGAGGCCAGCGAGCGATAGGCCCCGCCGCGTCGCGATGGCCTTCAGGGTTCGCCAGAAGGCGTCTTCGAGGGTGATCGAGGTGGCGTGTCCGGCGATGACGATGGAGCGCTTGGCGACGCGCGCCGGACGCGCGTCATTCATCGGCGTCGGGCCGGGGGCGGCTCAGCCGGTGGCCGTCGAGCCGCTCCGATTCCATCTGTTTCAGACGTTCCGTCGCGGCGCGTTCGGTTTTCGAGCGGCCATGGGTCAGGCGATTTTGTTCCGCCAGGCGTTCGCTATCGGCGCGGGCGCGCGCCTTGCGGGCGCGGCGCAAATTCAGGATTTCAGCCATGTCACTTCCGTGGCGACGTTGCGCCGGAAGCATGGACGAACCGGGAGAATTTGCAACCTCGAACGAGCGTCAGCGCCGGTTCATCACGGTGCGCGCGAGAGCGGAATGTTCGGTGCAATAGATCGCGCCTTCCGGCGTTTTCGCGCAGCAGAAGTGGAAATTGTCGTCGCGCGGGTCGCCGAAGGGCCAGCGGCAATCCCCAAATCCGATGGCGCCCACCGCGCTCGCCGCGCCCATGGCGGGGCCAGCCTTGCTGTTTTTGCCGAGCACCGGAGAACGGCGCGTCTGGCCAGCCTGCGTCATTTCCTTAGGAACGCTCGTACCCATTTTACTCTTCCCTATCGGCCACGCGGCAGCGGCGCGCGACAGTCTGGATATCGTGTTCATGCCCGGCAGTCGCCGGCGCCAGTGTTGACTGGCGGCCGGCGCGTTCAGTGGCTCACGCCGCCTGAAGATTGGTCGCGGACGATTTCCCGGTGCGCTTGTCAGCGGTCAGTTCGAAGCTGACCTTCTGGCCTTCCACGAGATCGCGCATGCCGGCGCGTTCAACGGCGCTGATATGAACAAAAACGTCCTTGCCACCATCGTCGGGCTGGATGAATCCAAAGCCCTTGGTGGAGTTAAACCATTTCACGGTACCTACGGTCATGTCTTTTCCTTCAGAGAATACAACCCGCGAGCGCGTGGCGCGCCCCGGACGGGTCGATCGAATTATTTGGAAGATCGTCAGCAGTCGCCGTGGAAGGCGCGGGGCCGTCAGCCGAAACTCGATAAGACATTATGGACGCTTATTGAGGCCCAAACAAGGCCTAATCGGCGCGAAATCTCCCGCCGGGTTAATTCCGGGCTCAGGTTTTCTTGCGAAAAGCATCGATCGAGACCACCTTGGCCGCTTCCGGCGACGCTTCGGCGGTGGATTTCGCGACGTCCGCCGCCGGCTTCGCGGGTTTCGCCTCCGCGGCGGGGGCGGCTTTCGCCGCGGGCTTTTCCTGCGCGGGCGGCTTGTCGCCTGATTTCGCGGCGCGCGGGGCCTTCGCCGGCGCGATTTTCGGAATCGTGGCGGCCGGCCCGGAATCGTTGGCGCCAGTTTCCGGCGATGTGTCCTGGACCTCGAATTTCAGTCCGAATTGCACGGATGGATCGAAAAAGCCGGTGACGGCGTCGAAGGGGATCAGCAGCCGTTCGGGGATGTTGTTGAAGGAGAGCCCGACCTCGAAATTCTGTTCGGTGACGCTCAGATCCCAGAACTGGTGCTGGAGAATGATGGTCATTTCGCCGGGATATTTCTCACGCATGCGCGTCGACAGGCGAACGCCCGGCGCGTCGGTGCGGAAGGTGATGTAATAATGATGCTCGCCCGGCAGCCCCTCGCGGGCCGATTCCGTAAGCACCTTGCGCACCACGCCGCGGAGAGCATCCTGAACCAGCAGGTCGTAGCGAATTATGTCCGTGGCCATGCGCAATTCCAGAACAAGAAAGTGGAGGCTTCTGTTGCCAGGCGCCTCCGGGCCCCGCCTGAAGGTGCTAACCCACAGGGCTTGTTTCCCAGTACCAGCACCGCTTACGCGGCGAGGGCCACCGGAGCATAGTTGTCATTGGCAACTATAAGATTGACCCGATAACGGCGGTATCATGCCGGGCAAAAGTCCACCTTTTACACCCCTCGTCGATCCTGTTTCGCCCCCGCCGGCGCGCACCGCGATGCGTACTGGTGGAGGCGCCGGGTACCGCCCCCGGGTCCGAAAGGCTTATTCTGGTAACGTTTATCACCATAGCCGTCTTGCGACGGCGAACGGAATATAGGGCGGCGGCGCGCGCATTGAAAGAGGCGTTCGGGCAACATGCCCAGGGAATCGTGCGCCGCGTCCTTAATCCTCGCGCGCGAACTCTCCCGCCGCCTTGCGCTTTTCCCATTGCTCCAGAATGTCCCACGCCCGCGCGGTCTCCTCCGTCGGCAACGGCGCGCTCGACCATGTCGCCTCCAGCCGGTTGCCAAAGGGGTCGTAGAAATAGATGCCCGTGTTGCGGCCGCGCTCGACGGGGCCATCGACCGCGACGCCGCGCGCCTCGACGCGGCGCTTCATCTCGAACAGGTCTTCGCGCTTGTCGACGCGCATGGCGATGTGGCGCACCCAGGGCGGGGTGTTCGGATCGGCCTGCGCCGGCTTGAACAGGGGCGCGTCCATGAAGTCGAACTGGCTGCCGTCGGGCAGTTGCAGGAACACGTTGAGATGAGGGGTGTCCTCGCCGCTCGAAATTTTCGTGCCGGAGACGGCGCGAACGAATTTCGCGCCGAGAACCTCCGTGTAGAACTCGACCGCCTTGCGCGGATCGTTGCAGCGGTTTCCGATGTGGTCGATGCTCTTGAGCATTTGGTTCTCCCGGGGCCTTATTGAGGTTCGAAGCCGATGATTTTCGCGGCGTCCTGAAAGGTTTTGATTTCGGCGGCGACTTGTTGTTCGTATTCCGCCGGCGTCGTCCAGGGCGGCATGCCCTGTCCCATCGCCAGATATTTCTCGACGATATCGGGGCGCGCCGAGAATTCGCGGATACTGTCGTTGAGAATTTTGACGATCTCCTGCGGCGTGCCCTTCGGCGCGACGAGGCCGTAGGTGATGACGAGATCGAGACCGTTCAGTCCCTCGTCGGAGAGGGATGGCACGTCGGGACGGTCGAGCGTGCGTTTCGCGCTGGTCGAGGCGACGACCTTCGCGAGGCCCTGCTGGACCAGCGGCTCGAAAGCCGAGGGCGAGTCGAGATAATAGTCGATGTCGCCAAGGCTCAGGGCGTTCAGCGCCTCCGCCGTGCCGCGAAAGGGAACATGAATGGCGTCGACGCCCGCGGCGTTGTTGATGGTGGCGTTGTAGAGTTCCAGCGTCCTGGCGATGGAGCCGTAGTTGAGCTTCTTCGGGTTGGCCCTGCCGAAGGCGAAGACATCGCGCAGCGAATTGAAGGGCCGTTTCGTGGTGACGCCGACATAGGTGGGCGATCGGCGCACGAGCGAGACGTAGGCGACCTCGCGCGACAGGCCAGCGGCCTCCTTCATCGTCGCCTCGAGCGAGGAGATCGATCCCGCGACGAGCAGCGTGTAGCCGTCCGGCGGCGAGGCCGCGAGCTGTTTCGCCGCGATGAGGCCCTGCGCGCCGGACTTGTTTTCGACGACGAAGGTCTGTTTCAGCCGTTCGGACAGATGGCCGGCGACCAGCCGCGCGACGAGATCGACGGTGGTGCCGGCGGGAAGGCTGGTGAAGACCCGCACCGGGCGGTCGGGCCAGGCGCGGGCGGGCGCGGCGAGCGCCGAAATGCACAGAACCGCGAGCAGTCCGCGCGCCAGAAAGTTTCCCCGCCCCGTCATGCAGCGCCTCTTGTCAACGCAGGAGTTGGCAAAATCATAGGACGCGCGACGGTCGCCGTCAAAAACGCGCGTCGCGCCTTCACGTTAAATTGTGTTGCCGGACGCGTCTCCGGTTTACACTGTGCGCGCTCACCGAGGGAGAAAAGCATGAATGGATTTCGTTTGTTCGCAGCGGCCGCTGTTCTGGCCATTTCGGCGCCCGCCGCCATGGCGCAGCAGAACGCCAACATCCGCGGCGTGATCACCGCCTTCGACGGCAAGGTCATTTCGATCAAGGCCAACGACGGCGCCGCCGTGTCCGTCGAGTTGCCGGAGGCGGTCGCGGTCGCCATCACGAAGCCCTTTTCCATGGCCGACGTGAAGCCCGGCATGAAGCTTGGAGTCACCACGATCAGGCGCGCCGATGGCGCGACCGTGGCGATCGACGTGCGTCCGATTCCGGCGGCGGCGAACGAGGGGCTTTCGCCCTACGACCTGCAGCCGCAGTCGACGATGACAAACGCGGTTCTCGAAGCCACCGCGCAGGCCTCCGGCGCGGATGAGATCACGCTCAACTACAAGACGGGCACTGTGAAGGTGCTCGTGCCGCCGGGCACGCCCATGTCGCAATCCGCGCCTGGCGCGCGCGCCGACGTGAAGGCCGGCGAGACCATCTTCGTCGCGGCGCGCAAGGACGAGGGTGGCAAGCTCGTCGCGGCGCGCGTGCAGGTGAGCAAGGACGGGGTCAAGCCGACGCAATGAGCTTTCACCTTTTTTGAAACGTCCGGGTGGCGCGGCGAGCACAATCGCCGCGCTTCTTGTCGTTTCGGGGCCCGCCGCGCTAGCCTCGCGCGCTGGCCGCGCCAAGACGGCGGCGGGGAGGTCGCCGTGAATTGCATGAGAGATGTCTTGCTCGCCGGTCTTCTCGGTCTGGCGGGAACGAGAGGCGGCGCGGCCGCCGAACAGGCGTTGATCGACGCGGCGAAACAGGAGGGCGTCGTCGCCTGGTACACGACGCAGATCGTCGATCAGTTCGCGAGGCCAGCGGCCGAGGCCTTCGAAAGGAAATACGGCATAAAGGTCGATTTCACCCGCAACGACCCCGGCGCCATCGTCCTGCGCGTCACTGGCGAGGCGAAGGCGGGGCGCGTGCGGGCGGACGTTTTCGATTCAGCGCCCGTCGTCACCGCGCTGAAGACCGCCGGCCTCGCGGTGAAGTGGCTGCCCGACAGCGCGCGGCGGCTCGATCCGAAATTCATCGACGCCGACGGCTACTGGACCGCCACCAACATCTACGTGCTGACGCCCGCCTTCAACACGGACATCGTGAAGAAAGGAAGCGAGCCGAAAACCCGGGACGATCTGCTCGATCCGAAATGGAAGGGGCGCATGGCGTGGAATTCGCAAATCCCGACCGCGGGCGCGGCGGGCTTCGCGGGGCTCGTGCTCACCGACCTTGGCGAGGAGAAGGGACGCGCCTACTTGCGCCGGCTCGCCACGCAAAACATCGCGCCGCTCGCCGTCGCGGCGCGTCAGGTGGTCGACCAGATGATCGCGGGCGAATACGCGATCGCCCTGCAAATCTTCAACAACCATCCCGTCATCAGCGCGGCGCGGGGCGCGCCGGCGGATTTCATCCCGATGAATCCCGCCTTCGAATACGCCTCCGTCGTGGCGCTGGCGAAGGGCGGACCGCATCCGAACGCGGCGCGGCTCTTCGTCGATTTTCTCGTCTCGCCGGAAGGGCAGGCGCTCTATCGCGACGCCGACTACATGCCGGTCGACGCGTCGATTCCGACGCGAAACCGGTCGCTGCGGCCCGACGGCGTGAATTTCAGATCGATCTGGTTCACGCCGGAAAAAATCGAGGAAAACGCGCCGAAGTGGACCAGGACCTTCGATGAGTTCTTTCGCTGACGGGCGATCAGAGCGCCGCGAGCCTCGGCATGACCTCGCTCGCGAACAGCCGTTGCGAGCGCAGCGCGTCGGTCAGCGAGAGATTGCCGTAGAAGAGATAGGCGAGGAGATAGTTTACGCCGAGTTCCCCGACCTGGTCCTCGATCTTCCTCAGCACGGTGTCGGGCGAGCCGCAAATCACCATGCCGTTCGCCTCGCAGCTTTCGAAATCGACGCCGCGATGCACGTTGGCGCCGCGCCGGTCGAAATCGCTCACCTTGTTGAGGCTGCGAATCCAGTTGAGGCTGGCGAGGTGATGTTCCATGGCCGGCTTCATGATCCGGCGGGCCTCCGCGTCGGTGTCCGCGATGAACATATGGCGCATGATCCCGATGGCCGCGCCGCCCCGGAACTCGGCCTTCGGCTGCGCCGCGCCGCCGCGTCTGGCCAGCGCCTCCTTGTAGGCGAGAACGTTGCCCTTCGCGAATTCGGTCGCGCCGTTGGCCGCGAAATGCATGCCCTGCTCGCCCGCCCAGGTCGCGCCGATCGTGTTCGACGAGCCGTACCAGAAGGCGGGATGGGGCGCCTGCAACGGGCGCATGGGCATCGGCACGTCCTTGTAGGTGTAATACTTGCCTTCGTGATTCAGCGTGTCGCCGGTCAGGCCCTTCACGATGCAATCCCAGGCGTCGAAGAAAATCTCGCGGGACTCGGTGTGATCGACCTTGTGGTAGTTGAGCTCGAAGGGCGACACGCCGCGGCCGACGCCGACCTCGAGCCTGCCGCGGCTCAGGTGATCGAGCATCGAGATTTCCTCGCACAGGCGCAGCGGGGAATAGAGCGGCAGCAGATAGCAGAGCGGCCCGAAGCGCATGTTCTTCGTCAGTCGCGCCAGCGCGCCCATGTAGGCGCCGGGAACCGGCACGGCGTTGAGCGGCGTGCAATGATGTTCGGCCAGATGCAGACACCAGAAGCCGGCCTTGTCCGCCGCCACGGCGAATTCGAGGCGCTCGTCGAAAAGGGTCGCCAAAGGCTTGCCGGCGGTTTGCTCGACGTGATCGAAAAGTCCGACTTTCATGATGTCTCCTGGTTCAACGGTTCGCGCGGCGGACGCTTCATTCCGGCTTGATGTTCGCGGCCTTGACGACCGCGGCCCATTTCTGGATTTCGTCGGCGACGAAGGCGCCGGCTTGCGCCACGTCGAGCGTCAGGGGATCGACGCCCGCGGACGCGAAGGGCTTGTCGAGGACGCCGCTCGCGATGGCGGCGTTGAGATCGGCGTTGAATTTCGCGACGATGGCGGGCGGCGTTTTCGCGGGCATGAAGAAGGCGACCATGGTCGCCGTCTCGACGTCGCCGACGCCGGTTTCCTTCACCGTGGGCACGTTGGGCAAATCCGGCAGGCGCAGTTTCGTCGTGACGGCCAGGGCCTTCAGGGTTCCTGATTTCACCTGCTCGATGGCGGCGGGCAGCGCGACGACGGCGACCTGGACATGGCCGCCCATGGCCGCGACGACCGCCGGCCCCGCGCCGGTGAAGGGCGCGTGGCGCACGTCCACCTTGCCGAGCAGGCGGAAGATCATTTCGCCCGTGAGATGCGGCGTCGTGCCGACGCCCGCCGATCCGAAGGAAAAAGCGCCCGTCTTCGCGGCGGCGAGGAATTCCGGCAGCGTGTTGTATCTGGAGCCGGGCGGGGCGACGATGATGTTTGGCGAAATCGCCGCGACGCCCGCCGTGCGGAAATCCGGAAAGGCGTAGCCGGGATTGTCGTAGAGCGACAGATTGACGGTGAAGGAACTCGTCGTCACCAGCACCGTGTAGCCATCTGGCTCCGCGCGCGCCGCCATCGCGGCGCCGATGTTGCCGCCGCCGCCGCCGCGGTTTTCAATGATGGCCGCGTGGCCCCATTTCTCGCCGAGCGCCTGGCCGACGAAACGACCGATGATGTCGCCGATGCCGCCGGGCGCGAACGCGACGAGGAAACGCACGTTGCGCGTCGGCCAGGCCTCCTGCGCGCGGACTGCGGGCGCGGCGGCGCAGGCGAGCGCGAGAGCCAGCGCGACCGCGTGCTTCGGCTTCGTCATGCTCATGCGAACATCCCCGTGTTGGCGAGCGTGTAGTCGGCGATCTCGCGGCGCGTCGCGATCCAGCAATCTCCGCGCGCCTTCGCGATTTTCATCATCGCGTCGAAGGTCCAGGCGCCGTTGGGCCGTCCATAGGCGTGGCAATGGGCGGTCACGTCGAGCATGAAGGGCGCCGGATCGGCGATGGCCGATTGATCGAGCTCCTCGCGGAAGGCTTCCACGAGCGTTCCCGGCGTGTTGCCGTAACGGTTGGAGTGCGGGAGATCGTTGATGTCCATCGTCAGGGGAATGTTGACGATGCGCGCGCCGCTGTCGAACTGGGTGATCGCCGGCAAGTCGTCGTCGTTGCAATCGCCGTGATGGGCGTAGCCGGCCTGCGCCAGCAGAAAGGTCGAGAGAAAGCTGCCCGTGCCGCGCGGCGAAATCCACCCGGTCGGACGTTCGCCGCAGGCGTTGAGGATAGCGCGGGTGTTTTTGTCGATGTTGGCGCGTTCGCCCGCCTCGTCGAGATACAGGTGAATGACGTCCATCCCCCAGGAATGCCCGATGACCTCGTGGCCGCCGCGCACGAATCCGGCGACCGTCTCGGGCTGACGCGCCGCGAGAACGCCGGAGGTCATCACGCTCGCGCGGATCCCGTTGGAATCGGCGATCCGTAACAGGCGCTGGACGCCGCGCACGGCGCCATAGCTCGCCCAGGAATGGGCGTTGGTGTCGAAATAGCCGGGCTTCAGAACGTTGCCCATGGGACCGATGGGCGGCGCGACGCCGTCGGACCATGCTTCAAACGCGATGTTGAAAACGATGGCGACGCGCTTGTTTCCGGGCCAGCGGAAATCCGGGCCGGCGCGCAGCACGCGATGCGGAGGCGAGGGGGCTGGCGACATGGGGTTCGTCCGGTGCGGAAACGCGGGTTGAAAATGTCTAGGCCTGGCGCCGGCGCCGGTCAAACCGCGCGCCGCGTCAGGGCGCGAGAAGCCCCGCGATGTCCGGCGCGTCCGCCATTTGCCGCGCCCTCGCGGCCCAGGCGCGGGCGCGCGCCTCGCCAATCGCGGGCGTCGCGGCGGCGACGAGCTTGCCATCGAGGGTTTCGCTCGCCATCGGCCGCGTGACGTGGCCCGTGTGGGCGAGGGCTTCTTCCTCGAAGACCTGGCCGCCCGCCGAAACACGGACGCGCGCGGGCGAGAGCTTCGGCCATTTCGCGCTCATGTCCGCGTCGGCGACGACGGCGACCTTTTGCGTCAGCGCGACGATGGCCGGGTCGTGGATGGCGGCCCCGAGATTGTCGTGATCGACGTCGCCGCGAACCAGCGCCATGGCGAGCATGAAGGGCAGGCTGTGGTCGGCGGTCTCGCGATTGGCGGGCCGCCACTTGTTGGCGCCGTCGGCGGCCCATTTCAGCGCGAAGGCGTAGGTCGTCACGTCGATGCGGTCGACCAGCGCGGCGGAGGGCTGCGCGCCGAGCGCCCCGATCAGGCGGGCGCGCAGACGCAAGCCGAGTTCGATCGGCGCCTGCGCGTGATAGACCGCCGGAAACAGCTTGAGATGGGTGTCGCCGGTCCGGTCGCGCCGCGCGTCGAGTTCGGGCGCCAGCGGCCCGGAAACGTGCCGCTCGAAACCGAAATCGCCCTCGAACACAGGATCGGGACCGGTCACGCCGGCGCGCGCCAGAACGCAATTGTTGAAGGCCGCGCGCAGGGCCGCGGGCGCGGCGAGACCTTTCCACGTGGCGATCTTGCCCGACCGCGAAATCAGCATGTTGTTGGACACAGCCGTCAGCGAGATCGCGCTGGCGAGTTGCGAGCGGTCGAGGTCGAACAGCAGGCCGATGGCGACCGTGGCGGCGAGGCCGGTGTAGGTCGCGTGGTCCCAGCCGCGGGCGAAGGCGTCGGCGGAGTCGCAGAGATCGAGCATGACGTGCTGGCCCGCCGCGATGGCGCGCAGCGCGTCGTCGCCGCTCTTTCGCAGCGCGCCGGCGACGGTGAGCGCGCCGGCGAAAATGTCCGAGGGATGGCCGCCGTTCTTGCCGATGTAGGTGTCGTTCCAGTCGAGGTAACGCACCATGAAGGAATTGAGAAAAACCGCCTCGGCCAGCGGCGCCTTGCCGTGCAGCAGTACGTCGCGGTCGCCGGCGCCCGCGTGTTCGCGCACGGCGCGGCCCACGCCGGCGATTTCCGGCTCGCGCGCCGCCGCGGCCGCGCAGGCGAGGATGTCGACGACGCGGTCAACCAGGGCGCGCCGTTGCGCGGCGTCCGGCGCGCGCGCCTTCATGGCGAAGGCGAAATCGACGAGGGCGGCGGTGACGCGGTCGGAGGGCGCGGTCATGGTTCGGCCAGGATCGACTTGTAGCGCTCCACCAGCGGGCGCGGGATGGCGGCGGCGCGGGTCAGAATCGACTGGACGTCGGCGCCGGGCAATGGACTGACCTCGATCTGGAGCTTTTGCGCCTCCGCCAGAAGCTCCGGATCCCTGTGCGCGGCCATGAAGGCCTTGCGCAGGGTTTCCACGAGTGGAGCGGGCGTGTCGGGCGGCAAGACGAAGGGCCGCGCCATGCGGAAGGGCAGTTCCGCCAGTTCGATGATGGCGCGGTCCTCGTCGTTGTCCGCGAGTTCGGTCGCCGTCGGGGTGTCGGGGAGGCCCTTCCAGCGCTGCTTGTGGCCGAACTGCACGAGATAGGTGATCTTCTTCTCGCGCACGAGGTCGGCGTGCAGGGTCAGCAGCGAGGACATGCCGATCGCGCGGCCGTCGATCTCGCCGCGGTTCATGGCGAGGCCAACGTCGGGGCCGCCGGAATAGCCGCGAATGAATTTCGCGTTGAGACGGAAGACGGACTTCGCGATGAGCGTGATGTCGGTGTCGGAGCCGCCGTTGGCGAAGCCGCCGAAGACGATGGGCGGGCCGGGCTTGCGCGCGTCGGCGAGGGTCCTGAACCGGGAGTCGGAGCGCACGATCAGCGAATAGGCGTCGTCCTCGTAGCTCGCGGGCGTGCCGATCCAGACGAATTTTTCGGTCTGGAAGCGCGCCGCCGCGTTGCCGAAAATCGGCTCGAAAGGCGCGATGCGCGAGGTGAGGCCGATGTTGAGCCCATCCCTCGAGGCGTCGTTGTAGAGCCAGTTCGCCAGCGTGAGGCTGCCGGCGCCCGGCATGTTCCTGACGACGATGGCGGGATTGCCGGGGATATACTTGCCCATGAATTTCTGCACGAGGCGGGCGTAAAGATCGTAGCCGCCGCCGGGCGCGTAACCGACCGTCACAGCGATCGTCTTGCCGCGGTAGTAGTCGCTTTGCTGGGCGTGGACGGGCGTGGCCGCGAGCGCCAGGGCCGCGAGGGCGAATCGAATGGGTTTCATGGGCTCCCGGTGCGTGGGCTCGCGCGCGAATGACACGCCCGGCCTGTGGCCGGGCGCCACGTCAATACGACGAATTTCGCCGCGAGGCGATCAAATCCTCTCGGGGAACCTCAGGATGAAATTGTCCCGGTTGGGCATTTTCACTTGCGGCAAGGTCTTCGCGTCCATCACCGCGTTTTCCTCGATCAGCTTGTTGCCGGCGAGAATATAAGCGGTGAGGGCGTAGACCTCGTCGTCGGTGAGCGTGCGGGGCGCCGGCCAGGGCATAGCGCGGCGAATGTAGTCGAAGATCGTCGTCGAATTCGCCCAGAAGTTCTTGATGGTCTTGTTGGAGAAAATATCTCCGGGCGTCATCTTCTGGTCGGTGATGAGCGCCGGGTTCGAGCCGCCCGTCGCGCCTTCGCCATGGCACTGGTTGCAGCCCTTGTCGATGTAAACCTTCGCGCCGGTCGCGGCGGTGCCGGACCCCGGCGGCAGGTTCGTGCCGTCGGGCAGGACGGTGATGTCCCAGGCCTTGATCTCGGCGTCCGTGATGGGCCGGCCAAGGCCCGGGCGCGCGCCGAGTCCGTTCTTCGTGTCGTCGGCGGCGAAAGCGGCGCCCGCGAGGCTCGCGGCGACGAGAGCGGCCAGCGGGAGAGCCTTATACATAGACATGCGCGATCTCCCCCTTCGAATTGATCCCCCAGCAGGTGAGGCTGTTGTAGTGGTTGTTGCCGAAGGCCATCGGGTTGGCGACGGGCTTCAGCGATTGCCCGCGCGTCTTGATGAAATCGGCGCGCAGGGGCTGGATGTTGCCGCCATCGTCCACCGCGCGGCTGGTGAGAATCGCGGGCTGGCCGTCCCAGCGCCAGGGCAGGTGGAAGCGCGTGAAAGCCTTGTCCTGCGCCGGCCCCTGGATCGCCGCGTCGGCCCAGCTCTGGCCGCCGTCGGCGGAGACCATCACGCGCTTGATCGTGCCGGAGCCGGAATAGGCGATGCCGGAGATTTCGTAATAGCCCGGCTCCGTCAGCTTCGTGCCGAAGGAGGGGTGCGTGATGAAGCTCTTCACCTCGTTGACGAAGTAGAACTTGTAGGCCTTGAGGTCCGGCAGCAGGGGCGAGTAGTTTCTCGCCTCGTAATAGGTCATCGCCGGCTGGTCGGTGATCTTGATGCGACGAACATATTTGATGTTCATGTTGCCTTCCCAGCCCGGCAACAGCAGGCGCATGGGATAGCCCTGTTCGGCCATCAACCGCTGTCCGTTCTGGTACAGCACGACAATCGCGTCGTCCCAGGCCTTGGTGAGCGGCACCGAACGCGTCAGCGCGGCGGTGTCGGCTCCTTCCGGCAGCGCCCATTTCGCCTTCGGATCGACGCCGACCTCGTCGAGCAACGTCGACAGCAGAACGCCCGTCCATTCCGAGTTCGAGCAAACGCCGTGCAGATATTGCAGGGTCTGCTGCACCGGCTCGTTGGAGAACATGAGCGCGGAATTGCCGCCGCATTCGACGAAGGTCTGCCGCGTCACCATGGGGTAGCGCATCAGCCTGTCCATGGTGAAGACCATCGGCTGTTTCACCATGCCGTGGATGACGAGCCTGTGCTTGTCCGGATCGATGTCGGGAATGCCATTGTGCAGAATGGTGAAATGCAGGTGGCTCGGCGTGATCGTGCCGTTGAGCAGGTGATGCGGCGTGCGCGCGTGCTGCGTGCGTGGCTCGCCCTTCGGATTGGAGAGGACGCGAACCGTGTTGTCCTCGAATTTCGAGCGGACGCCGATGGGCTGGACGGTCTTGCCCTGATGGGCGCTCCACTCGTCGTCCTTCAGCGGCTCGGCCGCGGCGCCGGTGACGCCCGCGCCGACGCCCGCCGCGCCGGCGATCATCAGGCCCTTGCCAAGCAGCGCCCGTCGATGCAGCAGTCCGTTGCCGGCGACCGGTTCGTCGCTCCCGGATCCTCGCGATTTCGAGGCGCCCATGTTTCTCTCCCGCGTGTCGTTTGTCGAAGCCGGCGTTGATCGCCACGCCGCCGCGAAAGACTAGCCATGATCGGGAGGGAAGGTCAATTGAAACGCCGGGCCCGGCGAACGAAAGCCCCGGCGAGATCGCCGGGGCCCGAAACAGGACGATCGTCGGGCGGCGTCGTTCAGATGCGCTCGGGGAACCTGACGATGAAATTGTCCCGATTCGGCATTTTCACCTGCGGCAGGGACTTCGCGTCCATCACCGTCTTCTCGTCGATGATCTTGTTGGCGGCGAGAAGGTAGGCGACGACGTCCCAGACTTCCTGGTCCGTGAGCGTGCGGGGCGCGTTCCACGGCATGGCGCGGCGGACGTAATCGTAGAGCGTCGTGGCGTTGGCCCAGAAGTTCTTGATCGTCTTGTTCGCCTCGATCTGGCCGGGCGGCAATGGAGCGTCCGTGACCAGCGCGGCGTTCTTGCCGCCCTTCGCGCCCTCGCCGTGGCAGAGCGCGCATTTTTCCGCGACCACCTTCGCGCCGGCGGCTGCGGTGCCGCTGCCGGGCGGCAGGTTGGTTCCGTCGGGGAGAATCGAAATGTCCCACGGCTTGATGTCGGCCTCGGTGATTTTTTCGCCGAGGTTCGGGCGATTGCCGAGTCCGTTCATGTCGTCGGCGCGGGCCGCGCCCGCGGCCGCGCCGGTCGCGAGAATGAACGCGAGGGAGAGGGCTTTAAACGTAGACATGCTTGATCTCTCCCTTTGAATCGACCGCCCAGCTCGTGAGGCTGTTGTAGTGCTGGCTGTAGAATCCCATCGTGTTGGTGACGGGCTTTTCCGTGACGCCGCGCTCCCTGACGAAGTCGGCGCGCAGGGGCTGGATGTTGCCGCCGTCGTCGACGGCGCGGCTCGTGAGCACCGCCGGGGAACCATCCCAGCGCCACGGGATGTGGAAGCGCGTGAAGGCCTTGTCCTGCGCGTTCGATTGCAGCGCGGCTTCCGCCCAGCTCTTGCCGCCGTCGGCGGAGACCATCACGCGCTTGATCGTGCCCGAGCCCGAATAGGCGAGGCCCGAAATGTCATAGTAGCCGGGCCCGTTGATCTTCATGCCGAAAGAGGGGTGAGTAATGAAACTCTTCACCTCGTTGACGAAGTAGAACTTGTAGGCCTTGCCGTTCGGCAGGATCGGCGAGTAGTTGCGCGCCTCGTAATAGGTCATCGCCGGCTGGTCGGTGATCTTGATGCGGCGAACATACTTGATGTTCATGTTGCCTTCCCAGCCGGGAAGCAGCAGGCGCATGGGATAGCCCTGTTCGGCCATCAGCGGCTCGCCGTTCTGGTAGAGGACGACAATCGCGTCGTCCCACGCCTTCGTCAGGGGCACCGAGCGGGTCAGCGCCGCGGTGTCGGCGCCCTCGACGAGCATCCATTTGGCCTTCGGATCGACGCCGGCTTCCTCGAGCAGGGTCGAGAGCAGGACGCCGGTCCATTCCGCGTTGGAAACGAGGCCGTGCAGATGCTGCAACGACGCCTGCACCGGTTCGTTCGAGAACATCGGCGAGGAATTGCCGCCGCACTCGACGAAGGTCTGGCGCGTCGTCATCGGATAGCGCATCAGCTTGTCGAGGGTGAACATCAACGGCTGGCGCACCATGCCATGGATGACCATCTTGTGCTTGTCCGGATCGATGTCCGGAATGCCGTTGTGAATGATGGTGAAGTGCAGATGGTTCGGCGTGACCGAGCCGTGCAGCTTCTCGTGCGGCGTGCGGGCGTGCTGTGTGCGCGGCTCGCCATTGGGGTTGGAAAGAATGCGCACGTTCTTTTCGACATATTTCGAGCGCACGCCGACGGGGCCAATCGTCTTGCCCTGATAGGTGCTCCATTCCTCTTCCTTCAGGGGCTCGGCCGCGGCGCCCGTGAGGCCCGCGCCCATGCCCGCGCCGGCGATCGCGAGACCGCGGCCAAGCAGCGCCCGGCGATGCAGCAGGCCGTTGCCGGCGACCTGTTCAAATTGGGACGCGCCCTCCGGGCGCTTGACGGTGCTCATGTGCGTCTCCTTCGGCGGGGCGTCTTGGGGAGAAGATCCCGCGCCCGTGTCCATGCATTGAGGTAACGACCGAACAGTGGAGGGTTTGGCCCCGCTTGTCCAGTGGCGCGGGCGCCGCGGCTCCCGTCGCGCCAGCCGCCCGGCCATCGGACGCACGAGCCCGCCGCCGACCGGCGCGTGGAAGGATCGACCGGCGCGTGGAAGCGGGAACCCGCGCGTGCTCCTCAGGGCGAGGGAATCACGTCGTCGGAAATGGTGACGCGCTTCATCAGCCGGCGCTCCCTGTCGGAGAAATCCGTGCGGGCGTGGCTCGTCGCGCGATTGTCCCAGACGACGATGTCGCCGACCTTCCACTTGTGCTGGTAAATGAAGCGCGGCTGCTCGACGTGATCGCAAAGTTCGTCGATCAGCGCGCGGCTTTCCTCCGGCGGCAGCCCGTTGACGCGGTCGGTCATCAGGCGCGAGACATAAAGCGATTTCTTGCCGGTCTGCGGAATGGTCCGGACGACGGGATGGTGCGCGTGCGGGCCTTTTTCCGCGTCGTCCTTCATGCCGGGCTGCGTCGAGCCATAGGTGAAGGCGTTGAGCGCGGTGAGGCCCTGGAGCCGCTGTTTCATCGCGTCCGGCAGGGTTTCGTAAGCCATGACCATGTTGGCGAAACAGGTGTCGCCGCCCTCGGAGGGAATTTCGATGGCGTGCAGAGCCGCGCCGCGGCAGGGCTTTTTCTGGTGGATTCGGTCGAAATGGAAGGCCATTTCGCCATCGGGCAGCGAACCCAGCAGCTTGCCGTCCTCGCGGATGTTCGAGATGACCATGATGTCGTTTCGCGTCGTCAGCGGCGACTTGAAGCGGGCTTCCTCGATCTCGCCGAAACACTTGCCAAAGGCGACGAGTTCGGCGTCGTCGATCACGGGTCCGTGCACGACGACGACGTGATACTTGATGTAGGCGTCGAAAATCGCCTTCGCGTCCTCGGGCGTGATGTTGCGGACATCGACGCCGGAGAGTTCCGCGCCGAGCGGCGCGTCGAGCGGTTTCACGGTGATGGTCATGGCGTTTCCCTGGGAGAGCGCGTGGCGGGGTGGTTGCCGCCACTTTAGCCCGGCCTGGCGCGCCAAGCCAAGCGCCCGCGGCGCCGCGGGCGCTTGCGGCGGGCGGACGCCGCGCGTATGCAACGCGAAACTCGCCAACGGGGGCCTTCATGCGGATCGTCCGGCTCGTCGCCGCCGCGCTTTTAAGTCTCGTAAGTCTCGCCGCGCCGCGCGCCATGGCGCAGGACGCCGCCTCCTTCTACAGGGGCAAGACGGTGACGATCGTCGTCGCCTCCTCGCCGGGCGGCGGCTACGACCTCTATGGACGGCTCATCGCGCGGTTCATGGGCCGGCACATTCCCGGCAATCCGCAAATCGTCGTGCAGAACATGCCTGGCGCCGCGTCGAACGTCGCGGCGGCTTACGTCTACAACGTCGCGCCGAAGGACGGCGCGACGATCGGCGCGATCTTCATGGGCGCCGTGGTCGATCCGCTGTTCGGCGAGCAGAAGCGGCAGACGCACGACACGTCGAAATTCAACTACATCGGCAACGCCAACGTCGACGCCTATGTCTGCCTCGTGCGGACCGACGCGAAAATCAACACGCTCGCCGACGCCTTCGAGCGCGAACTCGTCGTCGGCGCGAGCGCGGAAGGCGCCTCGACGCGCGATTTTCCCTCCATGCTCAAAAACCTGCTCGGCGTGAAGTTCAAGATCGTCGCCGGCTATCCAGGCACGCGCGAGATCAACCTCGCCATCGAAAAAGGCGAGGTGCAGGGCGGCTGCGGCGAGACCTGGTCGAGCGTCGCCGCCACCTATCCCGCCTGGTTTCGCGACGGGCTGGTGAAACCGCTCGTGCAGGAGGCGAACACGGGCTACCCCGAACTCGACCGCATGGGCGTGAAGCTCGCGCGCGATTTCGCGAGGACCGAAGAGCAACGCCAGGTGCTGGAACTCGTCTATTCCCAGGCGGCCTTCGGGCGGCCCTACGTGGTCGCGCCGGGCGTGCCCGCCGACCGCGTCGAGGCCCTGCGCAAGGCCTTCATGGCGACGATGACCGATCCCGATCTCGTCGCCCAGGCGAAGCGTCTCAACGTGGACGCCATTCCGACCGCGGGCGACGAGTTGCAGACGCTGATCGGCAAGCTCTACGCGACGCCCGCCGACATCGTCGAGAAGGCGCGCGCGGCGCTGGTCTTCAAGCCATAGGGGCGACATGAGCGACGATCCGACCGCCAGTTCAGCCCGGCTCGACGCGCTGGAAATCAGGATCGCGCACCAGGACGCGACCCTCGCCGAGCTCAACGACGTGATCGCCGCGCAATGGCGCAAGATCGACGCGCTGGAGCGCGCGTTCCTGCGCCTGCGCGACGAAATGCAAACTCTCTCGCCGGGGCGCGACGGCCCCGAACCGCCGCCGCCGCATTATTGAGGATCAGGCGGCAGCGGCTCAATTCCCGCCGCTGTTCCCCACGAGCTCCTTCGCCCGCTCCACCACGGCCGCCGGCGCGGCGTAAGCCTTCGCCACCAGCGCCTCCATCGCCGGGCCCGACACCGGCGCGATGTCGAGCCTTTGCCGCCGGCCCTCCTCGACGAGCGCGGGATCGGCGAGCGCCGCGTCGAAGGCCGCGCGCAGGGCCGCGACGCGGTCGGCGGGAATGCCGGGCGGACCAAAGAAGGGGCGGCCGATTTCCGCCGGCGCCAGCATGAGTTCGAGCGCCGCGCGGTCGCGCGGATCCTTCACGAGATCGCCGAACAGCGGCGCGTCGGGAAGCTCCGGGTCCTTCGTCAGTCCAAGCTGGATCAGCACGTTGATCTTCTTGCCGGCGAGCCATTCGGGCTCGTTGACCTTGAGCGTTCCCCAGGAGACGCCGCAGCGGCCCTGCAATTCGCCGCGCTCGACGGCGAGATTGACCTCCTGGCTCGTCTTGTAGCCCGAGACGACCTTCAGCTTCAGGCCAAGCAGTCGTTGCAGCGTCGCGTTGAACGTCGTCAGCTCGGCGCCCGCGCCGGTGGTGCCAACGGTGAATTCCTTCGTTTTCGCGTCCTCGATGGAGGCGATTCCCGACGCCTTCCACGAGACGCAAACCGTGTTCTCGCGGTTCATCGAACCTATGTAGGTGAATTTCAGCGGATCGAATTTCGGGCCCTGGACGCCGAGCAGCGGCATCAGCGGCACGAAGCGGTGCGCCGTTCCGAACACCGTGCCGTCGCGCGGCAACGTGTTGTAGATGGAATTGGCCGCGTTGAGGCTGCCTGCGCCCGGCATGTTCTGCGGCACGAACAGCGGCTTGCCCGGCAGGTAATTCGGCATGAAACGCGCGAGAAGGCGCGCGTAGGTATCGTAAGCCTCGCCGGAGCCGAAGCCGATGGCGAGCTGGATTTTCTTCCCGGCGTAAAATTCGGCCAGGGTCTCCGCGCCCGCGGGGCGCGGGGCGAGGCCATGCGCGGCCATCAGGACCGCGAGACATTTCAGGGCTTTTCCGACATCCGACATCAAAATGTTCTCCGCGCCTTCCGCGAAAAGGGGTTCACTCCCCCAGCAGCTTCTTCGCCAGCGCCACCGCGGGCGCGGGCGTCGCGACGATTTCGGCGGCGATCCTGTCGAGCGCCTCGCCGCCCCTGGGTTCAATCGGCAATTGCATCTTGCCCGCCTCGGCGAGGAAGTCGGGGTCCGTCATCGTCGCGTCGAAGGCGCGGCGCAGGGCGTCGACGCGGTCCTGTGGCACGCCCGGCGGCAGGAAGACGGCGCGGGCGAATTCAGACGAGCCGCAAATAATTGTGAGAGCGGCCTTTTGCTCGGGCGTCACGGCGACCTCGAGAAGCGTGGGCACGTCCGGCAGCAGCGGATCGCGGGTGAGGCCATCGACCACGAGGGGCTTCAGCTTGTTCTCGCTGATGTAGGACGGCGCTTGCGTGACGACGCTGATCCACGAGGCGCCGCGGCCCTGGATTTCGCCGCGCTCCATGGCGAGGTTGAGGTCCGCTGTTCCGTTGTAGCCGAGCACGAATTTGAACTTCGTGCCGATGAGTTCGTTGAGGGCTTGCGGCACGATGAAGGTGGGCGAGGTGCGCCCGGTCGCGCCGATGATCACTTCCTTCGTCATCGCTTCCTCGAGCGATTGCGCCGGCGCCGTGCGCCAGACGCCGACGAAATTGCGCAGCGGCGCCATGTTGCCGACCCAGCGCCATTTCGAAATGTCGAACTTGCCCTTCACCGAGTCTTCGGTGAGCTGGCTCGTCACGTTGGTCTGCTGGGTCATGCCGATGGTCGCGCCATCCTTCGGCGCGGCGTGTTCGACGGAGATCGCGGTCGAGATGCCGCCGCCGACGCCGCCGGCGATCTTGACCACCATGGCCGGCTTGCCCGGAATGAATTTCGGCATGTGGTTGGCGAGCGCGCGCGCGTAAAGATCGTAGCTGCCGCCCGCGCCCGCGCCGACGATGAAGCTGATGGTCTTGCCCGTGAAGAATTGCTCGACGGTTTGCCCCCGCGCCGCCTGGGATACGAGCGCCGCGCCGCAGCACGCGAGCGCCTTGAGGATTGGTCCGCGCAAGGGTGTCTCCTGTCCTTCGCCGGGCGCGGGGCGCCACGTTGAGACTCCGTTTAGCACGCTCGCGCGCCCGCCGGGAAATGCGTTGCGCGCGCCGGCGACGCGGGTCAACGTGGCCGCGCGCGAATCGGCGCGAGGCGGAGGGCCGCGAGAATGACGGAAGCGGAGACCATGAATCCGCGGGCGCGGCCCTGCGGGCCCGTCGGGCTCGCGTTCAGCCTCGCGGGGATTGGCGTTCTCGCGGTTTTGCTGCTCGCCCTCGCCCTCGCGGCCGCGGCCGGGATCGACGCGCTGGTGAACGGAACGGGCCATCTGTCTGGCGTCTTCGGGAGTCTGTCGGATTTGTCGGGCCGATTGTCCGACCCGACCGGGCGGCGGGCCGACGACGTGCTGATGGCGGTCTTCAGTCTCGGCAGCGCGGTTTATCTCGCCGCGGCGCTCGCCATTCTGCTCGTCGCCCGCTGGCGGGGAGGGGCGGACTGGCGGGAATTGCTGGGCTGGCGGTCTTTCACGACTGACGGGGGCTACTGGACGCGCGTGGCCGGAGCGGTCGCCTACGGACTTCTGGCCGGGTTCGTCGTCCTCAAGCTCAACCCGGAGGCGAAAGACTGGCTGGTGCTGCCGCGCGGCGGAATCGCGCTGCTCTCGATCTTCGTGCTGGCCGTGGTCATGGCGCCGCTGGCGGAGGAATTGCTGTTTCGCGGCTGGATTTACACCTCGCTGCGGGTCCGTCTTGGCGCCGGCGCGACCATCGGGATCACCGGGGTGCTCTTTGCCCTCGCGCACTGGGAGCGCACGCATCTTTACGCGCTGGCGGTGTTGCCCGTCGGGCTGCTGCTCGGCTACGCGCGGGAGCGGAGCGGCAGCGTGCGCGCGACCATCCTGATGCACGGGATCTACAATTGTTCGGCCCTGGTGGCGAAAATCCTTTTCCCGGACTGACGGAAAAGCCGGGGAAAATCCCGGCCGGCGCGGCGCGGGGGCCGGTTTTGCGGTAGAAGGCCTTTTCCGGACGGACACATGCGCGCCTATCTTGACCTCATCGAACGCGTTCTCGCCGAGGGAACCACGAAGACCGACCGCACGGGGACGGGGACGAAATCCGTCTTCGGCCACCAGATGCGCTTCGACCTGTCGAAGGGTTTTCCACTGGTCACGACGAAGAAACTGCACCTGAAATCCATCGTTTACGAACTGCTGTGGT
The DNA here is from genome assembly GCA_903884435.1 of uncultured Hyphomicrobiales bacterium. Taxonomy (GTDB): domain Bacteria; phylum Pseudomonadota; class Alphaproteobacteria; order Rhizobiales; family Beijerinckiaceae; genus Terripilifer. The sequence continues at coordinate 27,017 of CAISEY010000203.1, forward strand.
TCCTCAAGGGCGACACGAACATCGCCTGGCTCAAGGCCAACGGCGTCAGCATCTGGGACGAATGGGCGGACGAGCGGGGCGATCTGGGCCCCGTCTATGGCAAGCAGTGGCGCTCCTGGGAGGGCGCGAACGGCCGGACCTTCGACCAGATCGCCTGGGTGCTCAACGAAATTCGCCGCAATCCGGATTCGCGCCGGCTGATCGTCTCGGCCTGGAACGTGCCGGACATCGAGACGATGAAACTGCCGCCCTGTCACTGTCTGTTCCAGTTCTACGTGGCCGGGGGGCGGCTGTCCTGCCAGCTTTACCAGCGGTCGGCGGACATTTTCCTCGGCGTGCCCTTCAACATCGCGAGCTACGCGCTGCTGACGCACATGATGGCGCGGGCGACCGGGCTCGAGCCCGGCGATTTCGTCCATTCCCTCGGCGACGCGCACCTTTATCTCAACCATCTCGACCAGGCGCGGCTGCAACTTTCCCGCGCGCCGCGTCCGTCGCCGGTTCTGAAAATGAACCCGGAGGTGAAATCCCTGTTCGATTTTCGCTACGAGGATTTCGTTTTCGAGGGCTACGATCCCTGGCCGGCGATCCGGGCGCCCGTGGCGGTTTAGGGGAGGGCGATTGTGTCGAATCTCCCCCTCGTCATCGTGGCCGCGGTCGCGCGCAATGGCGTCATCGGCGATGGAGAGAAACTGCTCTGGCGGCTGCCGGACGATCTGCGCCGTTTCCGCGCGCTCACCATGGGCAAGCCGCTGCTGATGGGGCGCCGGACCTGGGACTCCATTGGACGTCCGCTGCCGGGGCGGGAAAGCATCGTGCTGACCCGCGACGCGGACTTTCATCCGGCGGGCGCGCATGTCGCGCGCTCCCTCGACGAGGCCCTGGCGATCGGCGAGGCGAGGGCCCGGGCCATGGGCGCGTCGGAGATTGTCGTCGCGGGCGGGGGCGATCTCTACGCCCAGATCATCGGGCGCGCCGACCGGCTTTGCGTTACCGAAGTCGATCTAACGCCGCCGGGAAGCGCGGTTTTTCCGCGAATCGACCCCGAAGTGTGGCGTGAAACGGCGCGTGAGACGCACCCGGCCGGCGGCGGCAACGAGGCGGGATTTAGTTTCGTGACTTTCGAACGGCGTGATAGAAGCGCGGCGCAACCGGTTGAAATCCGCGGGGGCGGAGCATAGCTCAACCGGTGTTGCGAGGACGCGAGGGCGCTGAATGCCGTGGAACACCAATAACAATCAGGGCGGCGGGCCATGGAAGCCCTCTCCGGGGCCATGGGGGCAGGGGGGCGGCAACAATGCCGGCGGCCAGACGCCGCCCGACCTCGAGGAGTTGTTGCGGCGCGGACAGGAAAAGCTGCGCCAGGTTCTGCCGTCTGGCGGGGTCGGCGGCAAGGGGATTGGCTTGCTGGCGGTCGCGGCGATCGGCGTGTGGGCGCTCAGCGGCACGTTCACCGTGCAGCCCAACGAAATGGCGCTCAAGACCGTCTTCGGGAAATATGTCGGCAAGGTGGGGTCCGGCCTGTCCTACAACTGGCCCGCTCCCGTGGGCGGCGTCATCAAGCTGCCCGTCACCGACCGCAAGACCACGAGCATCGGATTCAGTTTCCGCATCGACCCGCGCACCGGCAACCAGGCGACGCTCGACGTCTCCGAGGAAAGCCTGATGCTCACCGGCGACGAGAACATCGCCGACGTGAAATTCGTGGTGATCTGGCAGATCGACCCGCTGAAGCCCGAGGATTTCGCCTTCAACGTGCGCCGTCAGGAACTCACCATCAAGGCGGTGGCCGAGAGCGCCATGCGCGAGGTCGTCGGGCGCACGCAAATCCAGCGCATTCTCACCGCAGAGCGCAAGGTGATCGAGCCCGCCGTTCAGGATCTGATGCAGAAGGTGCTCAACGAGTACCGGGCCGGCGTCAACATCATTCAGGTGCAATTGCAGTCGGTCGATCCGCCCGAGCAGGTGATCGCTGCCTTCCGCGACGTGACGGCGGCCCAGCAGGACCAGGACCGGCTGCGCAACGAGGCGGAAGCCTACGCCAACAAGGTGGTGCCCGAGGCGCGCGGCAGCGCGGCGCGCATTCTCCAGGAAGCGGAGGCCTATCGCGAACAGACCGTGGCGGAAGCGAGGGGCCAGGCCTCGCGTTTCAGCCAGGTTTACGAGGAATACCGCAAGGCGCCGGACGTGACGCGCGAACGCCTTTATCTCGAGACGATGGAACGGGTGCTCGGCGGAATGAACAAGGTGATTCTCGACCAGAGCGGCGGTGCGGGCGTGGTGCCCTATCTCCCGCTGGGAGCGCTCGACTCGCAGCCGATGCCCGCGGCCAGGCCGCAGCAGCAGGGGGGAGTCGTTCGATGAAAAGCCCCTTCGCCGCCCTCGGAGTCCTTCTCGCCCTCGTCGTGGCCATCCTCTTCGCCGCCGGCGGATTCTTCACCGTCGGCCAGACCCAGCAGGCGCTGGTTTTGCGCTTTGGCGAGCCGCGCACGCTCGTCAAGGAGCCCGGCCTGCACTTCAAGGCGCCCTTCGTCGAGAACGTGGTTTACATCGACAACCGCATCCTCGACGTCGAGACCTCCAAACAGGAAGTGCTCGCCTCCGACAACAACCGGCTGGAGGTCGATTCCTTCCTGCGTTACCGCATCGTCGACGCGCTGAAATTCTACCAGTCCGTGGGCACGCCGCAGAACGCCGACAGCCAGATCGGCAACGTGCTGAACTCCGCCGTGCGCCGCGTGCTCGGCGAGGCGACGATCGCCCAGATCGTGCGCGACCAGCGCGCGCAACTGATGGTGCGCATCCGCGACCAGGTGGAGGCGGAGGCGCAGAAGTTCGGCGTCACCGTGCAGGACGTGCGTATTCGCCGCGCCGACCTGCCGCGGCAGATTTCCGAACAGGTGTTCAAGCGCATGCAGACCGAACGAGCGCGCGAGGCCTCCGAGTTCCGCGCCCAGGGCAACGAGCAGGCGCAACGCGTCACCTCCAAGGCCGACCGCGACGTTGTCGTGCTGAGGGCCCAGGCCCAGCAGCAGGCCGACAAGGTGCGCGGCGAGGGCGACGCGGAACGCAACCGCATCTTCGCCGAGGTCTACGGCAGGGATCCGGACTTTTTCGCCTTCTACCGCTCGATGCAGGCCTATGAAGCCGGTCTGAAATCCAGCGACACGCGCATGGTGCTGAGCCCCAATTCTGAGTTCTTCCGGTTTTTCGGCAGGCCTTCGGGCGTTCCCGCGCCGGCGGCGCCGGCGCCCGGCCGGTAGTCTGGCGGACAATTATTCGTGACAGGCGGAAGATTCGTCGCTTTTCCGCCTGATTTTGTGGTTCGATAGACGAGGCCGGGGCGGCGAGCCCCGGCGCGACTTTCAGGAGATTCGAGACATGGGCAGCGCTTCGATTCAGGCTTCCGGCGCGCGGGCGCCCTCCCGGCGGCTTGGCATGGCGGCGGCCGTGCTCGCCTTCGGGCTGTCGCTGACGCCGACCCTGGCGCGCGGACCCGATTCCCTCGCCGATCTCGCCGAAAGCGTCAGCGACGCGGTCGTCAATATCTCGGCCTCGCAGACCGTGGAGGATCGCCGCGCCGGCGCCGCGCCGAACCTGCCGCAGGGCACGCCCTTCGACGATCTCTTCGAGGAGTTCTTCCGCCGGCGCCAGCAGCAGGGCGAGGGCAACAACGCGCCGACGCCGCCGCGCCAGCGCCGCAGCAATTCGCTTGGCTCCGGGTTCGTCATTGATTCCGCCGGCATCGTCATCACCAACAACCACGTCATCGCCGACGCGACCGAAATCACCGTCATCTTCACCAATGGCGACAAGCTGAAGGCCGAACTCATCGGCAAGGACGCCAAGGTCGATGTCGCCGTTCTCCGGGTGAAGCCCGAGAAGCCGCTGAAGGCGGTCAAGTTTGGCGACAGCGAGAAAATGCGCGTCGGCGACTGGGTGATGGCGGTCGGCAATCCCTTCGGCCTCGGCGGCACGGTGACGGCGGGCATTGTCTCGGCGCGCAACCGCAACATCCAGAGCGGCCCCTACGACAATTACATCCAGACGGACGCCTCCATCAACAAGGGTAATTCGGGCGGCCCGCTGTTCAACATGAATGGCGAGGTGATCGGCATCAACACCGCCATTCTCTCGCCGTCGGGCGGCTCGGTTGGCATCGGCTTCGCGACGCCGTCGGCGACGGTCACGCCGGTGATCGACCAGTTGCAGAAATATGGCGAGACGCGCCGCGGCTGGCTCGGCGTTCGAATCCAGAGCGTCGACGACACGATCGCCGAGAGCCTCGGGCTCGGCAAGGCGCGCGGCGCGCTCGTCGCCGGCGTCGACGACAAGGGCCCGGCGAAACCCGCCGGCATCAAGTCCGGCGACGTGATCGTCAGGTTCGACGGCAAGGACGTGCCGGATTCGAACACGCTGCCGAAGCTGGTCGCCGTCGCGCCGGTGGACAAGGACGTCACCGTCACCGTCATGCGCAATGGCAAGGAAGTCGACATCAAGGTGAAGCTGGGCCGTCTCGAAGACGGCGAGAAACTGGCCGCGCTCGACAACAACAAGGAGAATGGCGGACCGGCGGCGCCGGGACGCAGCGTGGTGCAGAAGGCGCTCGGCATGGAGTTCGCCGCGGTCAACGCCGACACGCGCAAGCGCTTCAATCTCAAGGAAGGCGCCGAGGGCGTCGTCGTGACCAGCGTCGATCCCAACTCCGACGCGGCCGAAAAGCGCATCGCGCCGGGCTACCGCATTCTGGAAATCAACCAGCAGGCGGTCTCGAAGCCCGAAGAGCTCGCGAAGAAGATCGAGGAACTGAAACAGCAGGGCCGCCGCAACGCGCTGCTCTTCGTCGCGACGCCGCAGGACGACAAGAGCTTCGTGCCGCTTCCGTTGAAGTAGGGGCGGGGCGCAAGCCCTCCCGCCCTCGTGGTTCCGGGGCAAGGACATGGCATCGACATGACCCGACTTCTCGAACGCGCCGTGGAGACCGTGCGCGCCCTGCCTCCGGAAAAGCAGGACGCCCTCGCGCGGGTTTTGTTACAGTTCGCTGGGGAGGACGGACCCGTCCTCGTTCTCGACGAGGAAATGTCGGCGTCTTTGGACGAATCTCTCGCTCAGGCCGAGCGTGGCGAATTCGCGACGGACGAACGGGTTCGCGCAATCTGGACGAAACACGGGCTGTGAGGCTGCGGTACACCCTTCGCGCGGCGGATGAACTCGAAATCATTCTGGACGATATCGCCCGGCGCTCGCCAAATGGAGCGCGGCGCGTCCAGTCGCGAATTCAGGCGATGATCGATCTGCTTTTGCAACATCCCGACGCCGGTCGTCTCACGAACAAGGCAGGACTTCGCAGAATTGTCGCCATTCCCTATCCCTATTTGATTTTCTACCGGGCGAACGGCGACGAGGTTGTCATTCACGGCGTGCGTCACGGGGCGCGCCGACCAGGGTCGGCGCTGGAGTGATTTTCGAAAGGGGGAATGGTAGTCTATCCCCAGAGCTGGTTGGGATCGAATTTCAGTTTCGCTGCCTTATAAATCCGGGGGATTTCGATTTGTCCATTGCACGGTGAGCAGACGCGCCTTCTGCCAGTTTTTCTGGCAAATGCTTGCCTCGCGCCCGCACTCCTCCACTCACGCCCCCACGAATTCCCGCCTCTCGTACCCCTGCGCGAACAGCAGCGCCGTGAGATCGCCGTGATCTACCCGCGCGTGGGCCGCGGCGGCGACCGCGGGCTTGGCGTGGAAGGCGATTCCGAGCCCTGCCTCGCCGATCATGCCGAGGTCGTTGGCGCCGTCGCCGACGGCCATGGTTTCGTCCTTCACGAGGCCGAGCCTCGCGCGCAATTCGACGAGCGTCTCGAATTTCGCCTCGCGGCCGAGGATGGGTTCGGCCACCTTGCCGGTGAACTTGCCATTCTCGGCGAGCAGGACGTTGGCGCGGTTTTCGTCGAAGCCGATTTTCACGGCGAGCACGCGGGTGAACACCGTGAAGCCGCCGGAGACGAGCGCCGTCCAGGCGCCATGGGCGCGCATGGTGCGCACGAGTTCCGGACCGCCGGGCGTCAGACTGATCCGGTCGGCGATCACCGTGTCGACAATCGACGCGTCGAGCCCCCGCAGCAGCGCGACGCGCGCCTGGAGCGATTCCTCGAAGACGAGTTCGCCACGCATCGTGCGTTCGGTGATGGCGGCGACCTGCGCCTTCTTGCCCACGTAATCGGCGAGTTCGTCGATACACTCCTGCCCGATCATGGTGGAATCCATGTCGGCGAGAAACAGCTTCTTGCGGCGGTGCGCCGTCTTCTGGACGAACACGTCCACCGGCGCGTCGCCGAGCTCGAGGCGGATGGCGTCCTGCACGCGACGGTTGTCGATTCCCGCCGGGGGTGCGAAAGGAATGTCGGCGGCGCGGCGCGGGTCGAGCCAGGCGGGTTCGCCGGCGCCCGGCAGATGCGCCGAGAGTTCGAGCAGCAGCGCCTCGTCGAGAGCGGGCGGTTTTCCGGGAGCGGAGACAAGCGTCAAAACATGGGTCATCGGGGATCGGACAGGCTTTCATGGAAGGGGCGCGGGTGAGCGCGCCGGACGCCATTCTCATCGCAGGACCGACCGCGAGCGGCAAGTCCGCGCTGGCGATTTCGCTGGCGCGCCGGTTCGGCGGCGCCGTCGTCAACGCGGATTCCATGCAGGTTTACAGCGATTTGCGCGTGCTCAGCGCGCGCCCGACGCCGGAGGAGGAGGCGCTCGCGCCACATCTGCTGTTCGGCCATGTCGATGGCTCGGTGAATTATTCCGTGGGGCTGTGGCTCGCCGACGCGGCCGCGGCCCTCGCGCGTCTGCGCGAGGAGGGGCGGACGCCTGTCTTCGCCGGCGGCACCGGCATGTATTTCAAGGCGATGTTGCGCGGCCTTTCGGACATTCCCCCCGTGCCCGACGACGTTCGCGCCCGCGTGCGAGGCCTCGCGGAGGGGCGCGCGGCGCCGGCCCTGCACGCCATTCTCGCGGCGCGCGATCCCGTCATGGCGGCGCGGCTGCGGCCCAGCGATCCGCAGCGCGTCCTGCGCGCGCTGGAAGTGTTCGAGGCGACCGGGCGCAGCCTCGCCGCGTTTCAGGGCGCGCGGTCGGCGCCGCTGCTCGATCCCGCGCGCTGCGTCGGCGTGTTTCTCGATGTCGAACGCGGCGCCCTGACCGCGCGAGTCGACGCGCGGTTCGACGCGATGATGGCGGCGGGCGCGCTGGATGAAGCGCGCGCTCTCGCCGACCGCGGGCTCGATCCCGCCTTGCCCGTCATGCGCGCCCATGGCGTTCCGGGCCTGCTGGCGTTTTTGCGCGGCGAGACGACCCTCGCGGACGCGATCGAGCGCGGCAAGCGGGACACGCGCCATTACGCGCGCCGCCAATACACGTTCGCGCGTCGCCAATTGCCGGAATTCGCGTGGATGGCGCCGGACGAGGCGCCGGCGCGGCTGGCGTCGCTCCTCGAGGCGTGGCGCGCCTGACTCCGGTGTGCGCCCGCGCACGTCCCCGCCGCGCGCTTCCGGGCGATAAAGGCCCTCCCCAACCCCGGAGGCTTGCATGACAATGTTCGTCCCGTTCCCGGCCACGCGGCGCGTCTTCCTCGGCGGCCTTGGCGCCGCGGCGTTTTCCGGCCTCGCGCGGCCGGCTTTCGCGCTGCCGCTGTCGCCCGCGGGCAAGAAGCTCGCCGCGGCGCTCGATGCGCTCGAGGTCGAGAAGCACTGGATCGCGGGCGCGCACGTCGATTGGGAAACCGGCGATCCCGACGGGCGCCCGCTCGCCGGCGAGGGCAAGCACACCCATTGCAGCGCCTTCGTCGCCGCGGCGGCGAAAAGGCTCGGCGTTTACATCCTGCGCCCCCCGGAGCACGGGCAAACGCTGCTCGCCAACGCGCAATTCGACTGGCTGCTGGGCGAGGGGCCGGCCGCCGGCTGGCGCGGCATTGGCGATCCGTTGTCGGCGCAGGACTTCGCCAACCGCGGGCAACTCGTCGTGGCGTCCTATCAGAACCATTACGAGAACTTGCCGGGACACATCGCCATCGTGCGCCCCGACGCCAAGCCCGATCCGCTCGTCGTCGAGGAGGGGCCGCAAGTCATTCAGGCCGGCGCGCGCAATTCATCGAGCATCAGCATGCGCGAGGGGTTCGCGGGCCATCCGGCCGCGTGGAGCCGCCAGGAGGCGCGGTTTTTCACCCACCCGCTGAAGTAGGCGCGTTCAGACGCCCAGCGCGTCCGCGAGCGCCATCAGATCCTTCGCGACAATGTCGACGGGCGCGTCCGGCGTCGCCTCGCCCTTTCCGGGGCCGTGTTCGTTCGGGCGCGGAATGAAGACCGTGAGCAGACCGCAGGCCTTCGCGGCCTTCAGGTCGCCTGCGTGGGCCGCCACCATCGCGCAGTCGCCCGGCGCGAAACCGAAGGCCTCGCAGGCCGAGAGATAGACGCGTGGCTTCGGCTTGTAGTCGCCGGCGACCTCGGCGCCGAGAATGGCGTCCCAGATGAAGGAGTTGCGCCGCGCGAGATCGGCCATCAGCGAAATATTTCCGTTGGAAACGGGCGCGAGGCGAAACTTTTGCCGCAGACGCAGCAGGCCGGGCGCGGAATCCGCCCAGCCGTCGAGCCTGTGCCAGGCGAGATTGAGTTCGGCGCGCGTCGCCTCGTCGAGGCCCGCGAGACCGAAGCGCGGCAGGATGCGTTCGAGATTGCGCCGGTGAACCACGTCGAGGCGCGCGAAGGGCGCCCGGCCCGAGCGAATTGCCTCCATGCCCGGCTGGTATTCGTCGCGCCAGGCGTCGGCGAAAGCGAGCCAGTCGAGCGCGTGGCCGCGCGGGGCGAGCAGGCTTTCGGCTTCGCGCGCGATGCTCGCGCGCCAATCGACGACCGTGCCGAAAATATCGAAAAAGAGGGCTTTTGGATGGTGCATGTCGCGTCTCGCCTTGCGTCGGACGCGAATTTACAGGTTGCGCGCGGCGGCGCAAACGCCGCGCGCCCGAGGGTCAGGCGCGCGGGCCGACGAGCGCGAACAGGACGCCCTGGGGATCGAGCCCCTGGGCGACAAAGCCGTCGCCGGGCACCTGCATGGGGCCGTTGACGATCTGGCCGCCATTCGCCTTCACGCGTTCGATGGCGGCGTCGATGTTCTCGATGTTGAAATAAAAGTCCCAGAGGGCGACGGGAACTGACTCCGGCTTGTTCATCATGCCGCCGATGTCTTTTCCGTCGTGCGCGAAGAGCTGGTAGACGCCCCCCGGCCCCATGTCGATGGCCGCGCCCCTGGTCCAGCCGAACATGTCGCTGTAAAAGGCAAAGGCTTTTTCCCGATCGAGCGCGTAAAGTTCGTTCCAGCCGATTGTTCCCGGCGTCCCCACGGGCGCGGGCGCGCCTTGCGGCGGGGAGGCGAATTTGAAGAGGTTCAGCACGGCGCCCTGCGGATCGGCGACGACGGAAAAACGTCCGACGCCGGGAATGTCGTGCGGCGGGCGACAAACCCTGCCGCCGAGTCTCGCCACCTTGTCCGTCGCCGCGTCCACGTCATCGACGCTGACGTATCCGCTCCACATGGGCGGCGCGCCCATGGCCTTCGCCTCGTCGGGAATCGCCATGAGGCCGGCGACCATGCGCTCGCCCGCCCTGAACTCGCGATAATCCATGCCGGGCGTCTGGCCCTTTTGCGCGGTCCAGCCGACGACGGCGGCGTAGAATTTCTGCGCGGCGTCGATGTCGGTCGTCATCAGTTCATGCCAGACGAAAGCGCCATGGGATCGGCTCATGCGTGTCTCCTGTTCCACGCGCGCCCGACGCGCGACGCGAGAGTATCGAACATCAATTACGGAACCATGGCAATATGTCGCGCCGGTTGACAGGCGGCGGCGCGCGACAAAGGATGCGCCAACGATCTCAAGGGAGCCGCCCGTCATCATGGAAGTCGGTATTTTCGATCACGTCGATCGCAGCGGCGCGCCGCTCGGCAAGTTCTATGACGACCGTTTCGCCTTCGTGGAGGCCTGCGACGCGGCGGGTTTTTACAGTTATCACATCGCCGAACATCACTTCACGCCGCTGGGCATGGCGGCCTCGCCGGGCGTGTTTCTCTCCGCCGTGGCGCAGCGCACGAAAAGGCTTCGCTTCGGGCCAATGGTTTATTGCCTGCCGCTGTATCATCCGCTGCGGCTCGCCGAGGAAATCTGCATGCTCGACCAGATGAGCGGCGGGCGGCTCGACCTCGGCGTCGGGCGCGGCATCTCGCCGCTGGAAAGCCGAAGCTACGGCGAGAATCCGGACCTCGCGGTGTCTCGCAAGGTTTACGAGGAGACGCTCGACATCCTGCTCAAGGCGATGGCCGGCGGCAAGTTTTCGCACGAGGGCGAGTATCGCAGCGCCCGCGAGGTGGAAATGGTGCTGTCGCCGGCGCAGACGCCGCATCCGCCTCTGTGGATGGGCGTGCAATCCGTCGAGAACGCCGAATTCGCCGCGCGGCGCGGCATGAACATTCTCAGCCTGCTGTCGTCGCCGGTCTACCGCGAACGCGTGGACAAGTTTCGCGCGGTCTGGAAGGAAACGCAGGGCGCGGAGGCGCCGAAGCCGAAGGTGGGCGTCGGCCTCTTCATCGTCGTCGCCGACACGGACGCGGCCGCGAAGGAGATCGCGACGCGCGCCTACAAGGCCTGGCACGCGAGCTTCCATTATCTTTATCATCTGCACGGGCGGGCTCCCGTCTGGGGCGAGCGCCCGGCGGAGTTCCAGCTCGTCGAAAACGAGGCGCGCGGCGTCGCCGGTTCGCCCGACACGGTGCGGCGCTTCATCGAGAAGCGCGTGCCGGAAGCGGACATCGACTACGTCACGGGGCAATTCATGTTTGGTGACATGACGCGCGCCGAAACATTGCGCTCCGTGGAATTGTTCGGGCGCGACGTGCTGCCCGCGTTGCGCGCCATCTGAAAACATCCGCCGGAGGGCGGCGAGAGGACATCGAATGACCGAAGCAAACATCGAGGACTCGCTCGCGGAAATGGCCCGGGGCTGCCGCGTGCTCGCCATGTACGGGCACGAGGACAAGACGCTGGGGCATCTCTCGCTGCGCGATCCGGAGGGGCGCGGCCTGTGGTTGAAACGCGCCCATGTCGGGCTCGCGGAGATCAACGGTCCCGAGGATTTCGTGCTCGTCGATTTCGACGGCAAGAGGCTCGCGGGCACGGGCGCGCTGCACAAGGAATGGCCGATCCACACGGAGATTCTCAAGGCGCGTCCCGACGCCAGCGTGGTGGGCCACACGCATCCGTTTCACGCGTGCCTCTTCGCGGGGACGAAGGAGCAATTGCGCGGCATCGCCCACGAGGCGTGCTATTTCGGCGGCAACGTGCCGCGCTACGACGGCACGGCCTATCTCATCGACACGGTGGAGCTCGGACGCGATCTCGCGAAAGCCCTCGGCGACCGTCCCGCAGTGTTCATGAACAATCACGGCGTGACCTTCTGCGGCAAGTCGATGATGGAGGCGGGCGTTCTCGCGATCACGCTGGAGAAGGCCTGCAAGCAGCAACTTCAACTCGCCGCGTCCGGCTACGAGTTTCTCGTGCCGCCCGACGAGGAAGTCGCCTTCAAGGAAAGCAAGTTCCGCCACCCGGGCGTGATGACGGGCTTCTGGACCTACTACAAGCGCCAGCTCGAGCGGCACGAGAAGATCCATGGCGGGCTGGTGGTGATCTGACCGGAGAGAGCGGGGCGGCGACGTTCGCGCGCGCGGCCCGCTGTCCGGCTATCGGGCCGCGCGGGCCGTCGCGAGCGGTCCCTTGCCGGCGACCGGCGCGGGCGCGGCCTCCGCCGCCAGCACGATTTGCGCGCAGGCCATCGCGTCCGACAGGGCTTCGTGATGATTGAGCTGGATGCCGAGGGCCTCGCAGACATTGGAGAGTTTCGTCGGATAGAGGTTCCAGGCGCGTCGCGCCATCTGGACCGTGCATCTGAAGGGCAGGGCGGGCAGGGCGAGCCCGTGGCTGGCGCAGCAGGCCGCGAGCACGCTCTTGTCGAAGGACGCATTGTGCGCGGCGAGGAATTGCGCGCCCGCCAGCATGGGCGCGAGTTCCGGCCAGACGTCGCCGAATCCGGGCGCCTTCGCCACGTCCTTCCAGGCGAGGCCGTGGATGAAGGTGTAAAGAAACTCCCGCGTCGGCGGCCGGATCAGGCGCACGGCGGTCTCGACGATTTCGCAATTGGCGACTTTCACGAGGCCGACCGAACAGGCGCTGTCGCGCGAATTGTTGGCGGTCTCGAAATCGATGGCGACGAAATTCATGGCGGCTCCCGGGGCGCGCGCGGATTCGCGCCGGAAGCGATGTTCCGCCCGCCGGGCCGGCGCGTCAAACCGGCGCGTGAAATCCTTCTTGACGCTCGCCCGCGCCTCCCCTACAAATCCTTCACAACCGGAGAGAGGCGCATGCGCGCGAAGCTCGTAGTATTTTTGGCGCTGGAGGCGGGGCGGAGATAATCTCCGGTTTCCCATCGCTGGCGCGTACCGAGGGCCCCGTGTGGCCCTTTTTTATTGCCCGAATTCCGGACGTGACACGAGTGGACAGGGAGCAGGACATGTCGAGACAGATGACCGGCGCGGAAATGGTGGTCGAGGCCCTGAAGGACCAGGGCGTGGACACGGTGTTCGGCTATCCCGGCGGGGCGGTGCTGCCGATCTACGACGCGATCTTCCAGCAAAATTTCGTCAAGCACGTGCTGGTTCGCCAGGAAGGCGGCGCGGCGCACGCGGCGGAGGGCTACGCCCGTTCGACCGGCAAGGTCGGCGTGCTGCTCGTGACCTCGGGCCCGGGCGCCACCAACGCCGTCACCGGCCTCACCGACGCGCTGATGGATTCCATTCCGCTGGTTTGCCTCACCGGACAGGTGCCGACGCATCTCATCGGCTCGGACGCGTTCCAGGAATGCGACACGGTCGGCATCACGCGTCATTGCACCAAGCACAATTACCTCGTGCGCAACATCGAGGATCTGCCGCGCATCCTGCACGAGGCCTTCTATGTCGCGCGGTCCGGCCGTCCGGGCCCCGTCGTCGTCGACCTGCCGAAGGACGTGCAATTCGCCTCGGGCGCCTACGAGATGCCGAAAATGTCCGGCCACAAGACCTACCAGCCCCGGATGAAGGGCGATCTCGAACGCGTCCGGCTGGCGGTCGAGATGATGGCCGCCGCGAAGAAGCCGGTGTTCTACACGGGCGGCGGCGTCATCAATTCCGGCAAGCCCGCGTCGATGCTGCTGCGCGAACTCGTCGAGTTGACCGGCTTTCCCGTCACCTCGACGCTGATGGGACTCGGGGCCTATCCCGCCTCCGGCAAGAACTGGCTCGGGATGCTGGGGATGCATGGCACTTACGAGGCGAACCACACGATGCACGATTGTGATCTGATGATCTGCGTCGGCGCGCGGTTCGACGACCGCATCACCGGTCGCCTCGACGCCTTCGCGCCCCATTCGAAGAAGATTCACATCGACATCGATCCCTCGTCCATCAACAAGAACGTGCGCGTCGACGTGCCGATCATCGGCGATTGCGGCCACGTGCTCGAGGACATGGTGCGTCTGTGGCGCACCGGCGGCCTGCAAACCGACAAGGCGGCGCTCGCCGCGTGGTGGAAGCAGATCGACGTCTGGCGCTCGCGCAAGTCGCTGGCCTATCGCCCGTCGAAGGCGACGATCAAGCCGCAGCACGCGATCCAGCGCCTCTATGAACTGACGAAGGACCGCGACTGCTACATCACGACCGAGGTCGGCCAGCACCAGATGTGGGCGGCGCAGTACTACCACTTCGAGGAGCCGAACCGCTGGATGACCTCGGGCGGCCTCGGCACGATGGGCTACGGGCTGCCGGCGGCGGTCGGCGTGCAGATGGCGCATCCCAAGTCGCTCGTCGTCGACATCGCCGGCGACGCCTCGATCCTGATGAACATCCAGGAAATGTCGACGGCGCGGCAATATCGCGCGCCCGTCAAGATTTTCATCCTGAACAACCAGTACATGGGCATGGTGCGTCAGTGGCAGGAATTGCTGCACGGCGGACGCTACGCCGAGAGCTACACGGATTCCCTGCCGGATTTCGTCAAGCTCGCCGAGGCCTATGGCGCGCATGGCATTCGCTGCTCCGATCCGGCGGACCTCGACCGGGCGATCATGGAAATGATCGAGACGCCGAACGCGGTGATCTTCGATTGCCTCGTCGAGAGCCAGGAAAACTGTTTCCCGATGATTCCCTCGGGCAAGGCGCACAACGACATGATCCTGGCCGAACTCGGCGACGACGCCGGCGTCGATCTGGGCGCCATCATCGACGAGAAGGGCAAGGCGCTGGTGTGAGCGGGGCGTTGTGGCGACGCGTTTCCCGAGGTAAGATGCTCGTCTTACCGGCGAGCGGGGGCATTGGAGATGGCCAGGACCAGGGTTTCCAGCAGGGGACAAGTGGTGATTCCGAAGGCCATTCGCGACGCGGTGCGCTGGTCCGAGGGCACCGATGTCGATGTCGAACTCGAAAACGACGTCGTCACGCTGCGTCGGGTCGTTCCCGAACGGCGTCGTGCGACTCTCGAAGAGGTGCGCCGCGTCGCGGGCATTCTGAAATACAACGGTCCGCCGAAATCGATCGCCGAAATGGACAAGGCGGTCGGGGACATGTTTCGCCGGGAATGGAAGAAATGATCGCGATCGACACCAACGTTCTCGTGCGATTCTTCGCGAAGGACGACCGGGACGCGTATTCGATCGCGGAGACGCTGATTGCCGAAGGGCCGGTGACGATCTCGACCACTGTTTTTCTCGAGGCCAACTGGGTCCTTCAATCGACATATGATTTTCCCAAAGGCGAGGTGCTGAACGCCTTCGCGTCGCTCCTGGAGTTGCCAAGCGTCGAGGCTCTGGATGGCGAAGTGGTTGACCGGGCCATCGGCTGGAGCCGCGCCGGGCTGGATTTCGCGGACGCGTTACACCTCGCGCAGGCGGCCAGGTCCGACGTCTTCGCGACCTTCGACGTTCCTCTCGCCAAAAAAGCCAGGCGACTTTCAAACGCGCCAACCGTCTCCCATCCTCGAAAACCAGACCGGTGATCCCATGAACGCACCTTCCCCCGCTCCCGTCATTCCGCCCTCGCCCTATTCCTCGGCGCTCGGCAAATCCAACAGCGAGAGCCACACGCTCTCCGTGCTCGTCGACAACGAGCCGGGCGTGCTCGCGCGCGTCGTCGGACTTTTCTCCGGCCGCGGCTACAACATCGAAAGCCTCACGGTCGCGGAGGTTCTGCATGGCGAGCATCTCTCGCGCATCACCATCGTGACTTCCGGTCCGCCCGAGGCCATCGAGCAGATTTCGCACCAGCTCGAGCGCATCGTGCCGGTGCACAAGGTGACGGACCTCACCGTGCATGGCCGCGCCATCGAGCGCGAACTCGCGATGATCAAGGTGCGCGGCAAGGGCGAGAACCGCGCCGACGCGCTGCGCCTCGCCGACGCCTTCCGCGCGCGCGTCATCGACGCGACGGTCGAGAGCTTCATTTTCGAACTGACCGGCGCGCCGAAGAAGATCGACGAATTCGTCGAGCTCATGCGGCCGATCGGGCTCGTCGAATTTTCGCGGACCGGGGTCGCCGCCATCGGGCGCGGTCCTGAAGGCATGTAGACGCGTCGCCGCGCCTTTCCCGCGCGGCGCCAGTCATCGCGCCGGCGTTTCAGGCCTTTCAAGTTGCATCCGTCCGCGAGGCAATGGACAAACGGCAAAACGGGATATACATTGTATATCCCGTCGGGAGCGGTCACATGCGCGTTCATCTCGCCAAATGGGGAAACAGCACGGCCGTGCGCCTGCCGAAGGCAATCACGGACGAGCTTGATCTCAAAATCGGTCAGGAAATCGAGATCTCCGTCGTGGGCGGGGAGGCCCGGCTCAAGCCTCTCGTGGACGACCCGGAAAGCAGGCTTCTGGAGAGGCTGCTCTCGGAAGCCGACGCGGCTGGTTGGGAAAATCAGCCAGGGCTGGAGGACTGGAGCGACGTCGAGGCGCGCTGGCCCGACAGCGAAGCTGGCGAAGCGGAACGCCAGAGGTGACGGTATTTCGCGCCGGCGACCTGGTCTGGGTTGATTTCGATCCGGCCTTCGGTCACGAGCAAGCCGGCCGGCGACCGGCGCTTGTCATGTCAATCTCCGGGTATAATGAACCTTCTTCCTTTATTCTGGTCTGTCCGGTCACGCGCACGCGGCGACCGTGGCCTTTCGCCGTGGAACTCCCAGCCGGAGGCGCCGTGGAAGGTTGCGTGCTGGTTGACCAGATCAAGGCTATCGACAAGAGACGCATCGTCTCGCCGATCATCGATCGCTTGCCGGAAAACGTGTTCGAGGATTTGCGGAGCCGGCTGATGTCGATCGTGCGCGCCGAACAGCAAGCGATGTGAGCGGGCCCGGCCCGCTCTCGCAAGGGGCTGGCCATCGGAAGCGCCGCCCCCTTTGACGGCGCGGCGTTCCCCGCCTAGAAGGCCCCGAGTCCGGTTTCAGGCGGCGCGAGGCCGCCCCAGAAGGGAAAAGCACCATGCGCGTTTATTATGATCGTGACGCCGACGTGAATCTGATCAAGGGCAAGAAAGTCGTCATTGTCGGCTATGGCTCGCAGGGTCGCGCCCACGCCCTCAACCTCACGGATTCCGGCGTCAAGGACGTGCGCATCGCGCTCAAGGCCGGCTCGCCGACCGCCGAAAAGGTGAAGGCCGACGGCTTGCAGGTGCTCGGCGTCGCCGAGGCGGCCGCCTGGGGCGACCTCCTGATGATGGCCACGCCCGACGAATTGCAGGCGGACATCTACAAGTCCGAA
>CAISEY010000204.1 GCA_903884435.1 uncultured Hyphomicrobiales bacterium
AGATCGATCACCTCGTAATTGTTGCTGGCGAGCACGACGCCGACGATGTTGTTGCCGTTGTCGTGCTCGTCGCCCTTCACCGTCGCCATCAAAATCTTGCCGGCGGTGGAGCGCTGGTCGCCGCCGGCGCGGCGTTTCTCCTCCTCCATGTGCGGCATGAGATGGGCGACCGCCTGTTTCATCACGCGCGCCGATTTCACCACCTGCGGCAAGAACATCTTGCCCGAGCCGAAGAGATCGCCGACGACGTTCATGCCGGCCATCAGCGGCCCCTCGATCACGTCGAGCGGCTTCGCGGAGGCGACGCGCGCCGCTTCCACGTCCACCTCGATGAAATCGGTGATTCCATTGACGAGCGCGTGTTCGAGGCGTTTGGCGACGGGCTCGTCGCGCCAGGCGAGATCTTTTTCCTTGCTCTCGAATCCCTTGCCCTTGAAGCGGTCGGCGATGGCGAGCAGGCGCTCCGTCGAATCCGCGCGCCGGTTGAGCACCACGTCCTCGCAGGCCTCGCGCAAGTCCGGATCGATCTTTTCGTAAACCTGCAAGGCGCCGGCGTTGACGATGCCCATGTCCATGCCGGCGGAAATCGCGTGATAGAGAAACACGGCGTGCATCGCCTCGCGCACCGGATCGTTGCCGCGGAACGAAAACGACAGGTTCGACACGCCGCCCGAGACATGCGCGTGCGGCAGTTCCGTGCGGATCGCGCGCGTCGCCTCGATGAAGTCGACTCCGTAATTATTGTGTTCCTCGATGCCCGTCGCGACCGCGAAAATATTCGGATCGAAGATGATGTCTTCCGGCGGGAAGCCGGCCTGTTCGGTCAAAACCTTGTAGGCGCGCGCGCAAATCTCGATCTTGCGCGCCATCGTGTCCGCCTGGCCCTGCTCGTCGAAGGCCATCACGACGACGGCGGCGCCGTGGCGGCGCACGATCCGCGCCTGTTCGAGGAATTTTTCCTCGCCTTCCTTCATCGAGATGGAATTGACGACGGCCTTGCCCTGAATGCATTTCAGGCCCGCCTCGATCACCTCGAATTTCGAGGAATCGACCATGATCGGCACCCGCGCGATGTCGGGTTCGGACGCCACGAGATTGAGGAAGTCCACCATGGCCTTCTTCGAATCCAGCAGCCCCTCGTCCATGTTCACGTCGATGATCTGCGCGCCGTTGGCGACCTGGTCGCGCGCCACGTCGAGCGCGGCGGAGAATTCGCCATTCTTGATCAGCTTGCGGAACCGCGCCGAGCCCGTGACGTTGGTGCGCTCGCCGACGTTGACGAAGGTCACGTCCTTCGTCAGCGTGAAGGGCTCGAGGCCGGAGAGGCGCAGCATCGGCTCGACGCGCGGCGGACGCCGCGGCGCGACGCCCTTCACCCTTTCGGCGAAGGCGCGCACGTGTTCCGGCGTGGTCCCGCAGCAGCCGCCGACGATGTTGACGAGGCCGCTGTCGGCGAACTCGCCGAGCATCCCCGCCATGTACTCCGGACTTTCGTCGTAGAGGCCGAATTCATTGGGCAGGCCGGCGTTCGGATAGGCGATGACGAACGTGTCGGCGAGGCGCGAAATCTCCGCGACGTGCTGGCGCAACTCGCGCGCGCCAAGAGCGCAGTTGAAGCCAACCGCGAAGGGACTGGCGTGACGGATCGAGTGCCAGAAGGCGGCGGGCGTCTGCCCGGAGAGCGTGCGTCCCGACAGGTCGGTGATCGTGCCGGAAACGATGATCGGCAAGTCGCTGCCCGTCGCGTCGAACGCGTCCCACACGCCGTTGAGCGCCGCCTTGGCGTTCAGCGTGTCGAAAATCGTCTCGATGATGATCGCGTCCGATCCGCCTTCCACCAGCGCGCGCGTGGCCTGGGCGTAGGCGACGCGCAACTCGTCGAACGACACGGCGCGGTAGCCCGGATCGTTCACGTCGGGCGAGATCGACGCGGTGCGGTTCGTCGGCCCCAGCGCGCCGCAGACGAAGCGTTGCCGCCCGTCCTTCGCCCGCGCCATGTCGGCGGCCTCGCGCGCCAGCCGCGCGCCCTCGAAGTTCAGATCGACGACGCAATGCTCGAGCCCGTAGTCGGCCTGGGCGATCGTCGTCGAGGAAAACGTGTTCGTCTCCACGAGATCGGCGCCCGCGAGAAAATAGGCGAGGTGAATGTCGCGGATGGCGTCGGGCTGAGTCAGGTTGAGCAGGTCGTTGTTGCCCTTGAGGTCGCGCCCGAAGTCCCTGAACCGCTCGCCGCGAAACCCGGCTTCGTCGAGTTTCAGGTCCTGGATCATCGTGCCCATGGCGCCGTCGAGCACCAGCACGCGCTCGCGCGCCGCCGCGGTCAGCGCCGCGCGGATGGCCTTGCCGTCGATCGTGCGCGCGCCGCTCATGACTGAACTCCCGCCAGGGCGCGCGGACGCACGCCGAGCAAATGGCAGATCGCGTAAACGAGATCGGCCCGGTTCATCGTGTAGAAATGAAAATCCTCGACGCCCTCGTCGACGAGGTCGAGCACCTGTTCCGCCGCCACCGCGGCCGCGATCAGCCGGCGCGTCGCCGGATCGTCGTCGAGCCCCTCGAACCGGTCGGCGAGCCATCGCGGCACGCTCGCGCCGGTTTTCTTCGCGAAGCTGGCGGTCTGTTTGAAGTTCAGCACGGGCACGATGCCCGGCAGGATGGGAATGTTGATTCCGCGCGCCCGCGCCTTTTCGAGGTAGCGCAGGTAATGCGCGTTGTCGAAGAAGAATTGCGTGATCGCGCGCGTCGCGCCGGCGTCGATCTTCGCCTCGAGCACGTCGAGGTCGGCGTCGAGGCTCGGCGATTCCGGGTGGCGCTCGGGATAGGCGGAGACCGTCACCTCGAAATTGCCGACGCGGCGAATGCCCGCGACGAGCGCGGTGGAGGTTTCGTAGCCGCCGGGATGCGGCGAGAACGTCGAGCCGACGCCGCCAACGGGATCGCCGCGCAGGGCGACGATGTGGCGCACGCCGGCGGCGCGATAGGAACGGATGACGTCGTCCACTTCCTCGCGCGTCGCCGCGACGCAGGTCAGGTGCGCGGCGGGTTTCAGCGGCGTTTCGCGAACGATGCGCGACACGGTGGCGTGCGTGCGCTCGCGCGTCGAGCCGCCCGCGCCATAGGTCACGGAAACGAAGTTCGGCGCCAGCGGCGCGAGCCGCGTCACCGCTTCCCACAGGCTCGTTTCCATCTCCGCGGTTTTCGGCGGAAAGAACTCGAAGGAGACGCCGATTCCGGCGCCGACCGAGCGGCTGGGGCGATTCATGTCGCGCGCCATCACGCATACTCCCTGTGCGTCGCGGGCAATGGATCGGCGACGATCCGCGGATCGCGCGCGATCCACAGCGAGACCGTCAGCTTCTCGCTGACCTTCTTGCCCGGAAGATCGAGATGCATAACGAAATCGAGACCGGCTTCCCGCATGAAGGCCTCGATCTCCCCGGCCGCGAAGCCGAGGCGGCGGTGCGCGTGCTGCTCGCGGAGGAACTCGTTCTGGTGTGGCGCGAAATCGACGACGACAAGCCGCCCGCCGGGACTCAGCACGCGCGCCGCCTCGCGGAGCGCGCGGGCGGGATCGTCGAGATAATGCAACACCTGATGGACGATCACGAGATCGTGGCCGTCGCGCTCGGCCGGCGGCGCGTACATGTCGCCCTGGCGCAATTGCACGTTGCGCAGCCCGGCGTTTTCGAGCCGCGCGCGGGCGACGTTGAGCATCGCCGGGCTCTGGTCGACGCCGACGGCGCGCCCGGCGCGCGGCGCGAGCAGTTCCAGCATCCGCCCGGTGCCCGTGCCCAG
>CAISEY010000205.1 GCA_903884435.1 uncultured Hyphomicrobiales bacterium
CTCGACCGGCGCCATGTCCTACGGCTCGATCTCGCGCGAGGCGCACACGACTCTCGCCATCGCCATGAACCGCATCGGCGGCAAGTCGAACACCGGCGAGGGCGGCGAGGACTCCGATCGCTACAAGAAAATGGCGAACGGCGATTCCATGCGCTCGGCCATCAAGCAGGTGGCCTCGGGCCGCTTCGGCGTCACGACGGAATATCTCGTCAATTCCGACATGATGCAGATCAAGATGGCGCAGGGCGCCAAGCCCGGCGAGGGCGGACAATTGCCCGGCCACAAGGTCGACGCGGTGATCGCGCGCGTGCGCCACTCCACGCAGGGCGTCGGCCTCATCTCGCCGCCGCCGCATCACGACATCTATTCCATCGAGGATCTGGCGCAGCTCATCTTCGATCTGAAGAACGTCAATCCGAAGGCGCTGGTCTCGGTGAAGCTCGTCTCCGAGGTTGGCGTCGGCACCGTCGCCGCCGGCGTCTCCAAGGGCCGCGCCGATCACGTGACGATCTCCGGCTACGAAGGCGGCACCGGCGCCTCGCCGCTGACCTCCATCAAGCACGCGGGCTCGCCTTGGGAAATCGGCCTGTCCGAGACGCACCAGACCCTCGTCGCCAACCGCCTGCGCTCGCGCATTTCGGTTCAGGTCGATGGCGGGTTGCGCACCGGACGCGACGTGGTCGTCGGCGCGCTGCTGGGCGCGGACGAATTCGGCTTCGCCACCGCGCCGCTGATCGCCGCCGGCTGCATCATGATGCGCAAGTGCCACCTCAACACCTGCCCGGTCGGCGTCGCGACGCAGGATCCCGTGCTGCGCAAGCGCTTCGTCGGCCAGCCGGAGCACGTCATCAATTTCTTCTTCTTCGTCGCAGAGGAAGTGCGGGAAATCATGGCCTCGCTCGGCTATCGCCGCTTCGAGGAGATGATCGGCCAGATGCAGATGCTCGACAAGGCGAAGGTCGTCGATCACTGGAAGGCGAAAGGCCTCGACTTCACGAAACTGTTCCACAAGCCGAAGGCCGGCCCCGGCGTCGGCATCAGCAAGTCCGTCGATCAGGACCACGGCCTCGAAAAGGCGCTCGACGTGCGGTTGATCGCCGAAGCGAAGGCCGCCATCGAGGAGCGCGCCCCGGTCGTCATCGAAGCCACGATCAACAACACCAACCGCACGACGGGCGCGATGCTGTCCGGCGAGATCGCCCGCCGTTACGGCCACAAGGGACTGCCGGACGGCACGATCCAGGTGAAGCTGACCGGCACCGCCGGCCAGAGCTTCGGCGCCTGGCTCGCCCATGGAGTGACGCTCGAACTCGAGGGTCAGGCCAACGACTACATCGGCAAGGGCCTCTCGGGCGGTCGCGTCATCGTGCGCCCGCCGCGGGCCGCGACGCGGATCGTGCCGCATGAATCGATCATCGCCGGCAACACGGTGCTTTATGGCGCCATCGCCGGCGAATGCTACCTCGGCGGCGTCGCCGGCGAGCGCTTCGCCGTCCGCAACTCCGGCGCCATCGCGGTCGTCGAGGGCACCGGCGATCACGGCTGCGAATACATGACCGGCGGCGTCGTCGTCGTCATCGGCCAGACCGGGCGCAATTTCGCGGCTGGCATGTCGGGCGGCATCGCCTACGTGCTCGACGAGGACGGCAATTTCGCCGAACGCTGCAACCTCGCCATGGTCGAGCTTGAATCGGTGGCGGAAGAAGAAATGCTGAACGAGCGCCTGCATCACCAGGGCGGCGATCTTCAGGTTCACGGACGCGTCGACGTGATGAAGGACATGAACCGCTTCGACGCGGAACGTCTCCATCAGTTGATCTCGAACCACCTTCGCTACACGGGCTCCGCCCGGGCGAAGGAGATTCTCGACAACTGGGACGCGTACAAGGGCAAGTTCCGCAAGGTCATGCCGGTCGAGTACCGCCGCGCGCTGGCGGAACTGGAGGCGCAGCAGGGCGGCGCCCGCGACATGGCGCCGGCGGGGGAGTAAGTCATGGGCAAGGTAACGGGCTTCCTCGAAATCGACCGGCAGGATCGCAAATACGCGCCGGCCTCCGACCGCATTCGCCATTATCGCGAATTCGTCCTTCCGCTCAGCGAGGAAGCGACGAAGGACCAGGCGGCGCGCTGCATGAATTGCGGCATTCCCTATTGTCACAACGGGTGTCCGGTGAACAACCAGATCCCCGACTGGAACGACCTCGTCTACAGGGGCGAGTGGCAGGAAGCCCTGCGCAACCTCCACACCACCAACAACTTCCCGGAAGTGACGGGCCGCATCTGTCCCGCGCCGTGCGAGGCCTCCTGCACGCTCAACATTCCCGACACGCCCGTGACGATCAAGACGA
>CAISEY010000206.1 GCA_903884435.1 uncultured Hyphomicrobiales bacterium
CGACACGGACGCGATCACCATCGATCCGGAAAAGCTGCTGCAACTCGCGCCTGGCGAGAGCTACGGCCCGCTCGACGACGCCGACAATTCCCTCGAGTTTTCCATCAATCCCGAGCGCGTCGGGCAATTGCTTCGTCGTCTCGTGTCGCCAACGCGCACGCGCGCCCGCATCTTCGATCACGACGGCTATCTTCTGATTGATTCCCAGTCGCTGATCGCGCGCTCCAGCATCCAGCGGTTCGAACTGCCGGCGCGCGGCCCCGACGATTCGTCCTCGACGCTGATCGAGCGCACCTGGAACATGCTGCGCGGCCGTTTCGGCCCCACCAGCGCGCCCGCGACGGAGGAGCCCGGCGCCGGCAACGGTCTCGCCTTCGCCGAGGTGCGCGACGCGCTTGGCGGCGCGCCGGCGACCGTCGTGCGCGTCAACGCGCGCGGCGAGACGAATATTTCCGTCGCGGTGCCCGTGCAGCGTTTCCGCATGGTGCGCGGCGCGTTGTTGCTGTCGACGCAGGGCGACGACATCGACAAGATTATTTCGGCGGAGCGGCGGGCGATCCTGCGGATTTTCGGCGTTTCCGCCGGCGTGATGTTTCTTTTGTCGCTGTTTCTCGCGGGCACGATCGCCGAGCCGATTCGTCGCCTCTCCGACGCCGCCGAGCGCGTGCGGCGCGGCGTGAAATCGCGCCAGGAAATTCCTGATTTCACCTGGCGTTCGGATGAAATCGGCCACCTGTCCGGGGCGCTGCGCGACATGACGCGCGCGCTCTACAACCGCATCGAGGGCACCGAGCGATTCGCCGCCGACGTGGCGCACGAGCTGAAAAACCCGCTGACTTCGTTGCGCAGCGCCGTCGAGACCTTGCCCAGGGCCCGCAGCGACGAATCGCGCGGGCGCCTGCTCGAAATCATCCAGCACGACGTGCGCCGCCTCGACCGGCTCATCAGCGACATTTCCGACGCCTCCCGCCTCGACGCGGAACTGGCGCGCGCCGACATGGAGCCCGTCGACATCGAGAAACTCCTGCGAGCCGTCGTCGGCATGGCCAACAACGTCGATCGCGGCGACGGGGTCAGGGTCAGTCTCGACGTCGCGCCGCCGGGGACGGGCGCCGAAACGTCCGGCTACCGGGTGAACGGACACGATTCGCGGCTGGCGCAGATCGTCAACAATCTTCTCGACAACGCGCGGTCGTTTTCGGAGCGCGGCGGCCACGTGCGCGTCGCGCTGCGGCCCGGGCGCGGCGGGGCGAACAACGACCCGGGCGTCGAGATTGTCGTCGACGACGACGGTCCGGGCATTCCGGCCCACGCCTTCGAACGGATTTTCGAGAGGTTCTACACCGACAGGCCCGGCCAGGGCTTCGGCCAGAACTCGGGTCTCGGCCTGTCGATCTCGCGGCAGATCGTCGAGGCGCATGGCGGCGCGATTCTCGCGCAAAACCGCAAGGCGCCGGATGGCGGCGTCGCCGGCGCGCGGTTCATCGTCTGGCTGCCGGGCGCGCGATGACCGGGGCAGGCGCGAAACCAGCCGCGATTCACGCGACCGTCGTCGCGATTGGCGAGCAGGGCGTTCTGATTTGCGGCGTCTCCGGCGCGGGCAAGAGCCGGCTGGCGCTCGCCCTGCTCGCCGAAGCCGCGCGGCGGGGCCAGTTCGCGCGGCTGGTTGGCGATGACAGGGTGCTCGTGGGCGTGACAAATGGCCGCGTCCTCGCCCGGCCCCATCCGGTCATCGCCGGGCTGATCGAGGAGCGGGGCGCGGGGCTTCGGGAGTGCGTCCATGAACCCGCCGCGCGAATCGTCTGCGTCGTCTCGCCGGGCGTGGATGACGCGCCCCGGTCGCCGGAACCCGCCGACATGACGCGCAACATCGCCGGGGTTTCCCTGCCCCGTCTCGCGCTGCGCGCGGATGTCGGCCCCGACGAGGGCGCGCGGCGCGTTCTGTCGTTTCTCGGAAACCTGGATTGCTGAGGCCGGCCCGGAGGTCCGCGCCGCCGCCGGGGCGGGCTCTGGCGTCGATGGCGGTGGGCGACGGGGGCGCGCCACGCTATTTCGCTTGCCAAGAGCCTCGCAATGCACAAAATGGCCCTCCTTCGCCGGCCGCCGCCCGATGGCGCGCGTGACCCGGCGCCGCGGGGATAAATTTATCCGATGATCGGAATGGTCCTTGTGACCCACGGGCGTCTCGCGACGGAATTTCGCGCCGCGCTTGAACACGTCGTGGGTCCGCAGAAACAGATCGAAACGGTCAGTATCGGCCCCGAAGACGACATGGAGTCCCGCCGCGAGGACATCATCCAGGCGGTGCGACTGGCGGATTCCGGGCAGGGCGTCGTGGTTCTGACGGACATGTTTGGCGGGACGCCGTCGAATCTCGCGATTTCCGTGATGGAAGGCGCGAAGGTCGACGTGGTCGCCGGCATTAACCTGCCGATGCTGATCAAGCTCGCCAGCGTGCGCGACGCCGCCAGTCTCGAACAGGCGACGTGCCAGGCGCAGGACGCGGGACGCAAGTACATTTCCATCGCCAGCAAGATATTGACGGGAAAATGACCGACGATTGTCCCGATTGCGATTGTCCGCCCGCCCCGGAGTTTCCCGGATGCATCGTGCGCGAGTTGACGATCGTCAATAAAAAGGGCCTGCACGCCCGGGCGACCGCGAAATTCGTCCAGTGCGTCGAGAAATTCGGGAACGCCGAGGTTTTTGTCTGCCGCTGCGGGGAAACCGTCGGCGGCGCCTCCATCATGGGAATCCTGACTCTCGGCGCCGGCATTGGCTCCACCATCCAGGTCGCCGCGAAGGGCGAGCAGGCCGGGGAGGCGCTCGACGCCATCGCCGCTCTCGTCGCCGCGCGGTTCGGCGAGGACGAATAGGCTCCCGCGCCGCGACGTCTCAATCCGCGATGGCGCTTTGTCCCCGTTCGCGCTATGAACACGGGCGGACGGCGGTTTGATCCCGGACGCTGGCGCAAGTCGGGGTTCGCCCCCCCTGTCATTTTTCCGGCGCGGCGCGGTCCGCCCCGGTCCTCTCGCCCTTCAGGTCCTCCACGTGAATTTTGCCGATCTCAGCCCGACGCTGGCGCGCGCCCTCGCCGAGCACGAATACAGCGAACCGACGCCCGTCCAGGCCGCGGTGCTCGCGAAAGCCTCCGGCGGACGCGACGCCCTCGTCTCCGCGCAGACCGGCTCCGGCAAGACCGTCGCCTATGGCCTCGCCATGGCGACGGACCTGCTCGACGCCAACGGCGCGATGCGCGCCTCGACGGCTCCGCTCGCTCTCGTCATCGCGCCGACGCGCGAACTCGCCATCCAGGTCGAGCGCGAATTGCGCTGGCTCTATCAATACGCCGGGGCGCGGATCGTCTCCTGCGTCGGCGGCATGGACCCGAAAGTGGAGCGCCGCAAGCTGCTCGACGGCGTCCAGATCGTCGTCGGCACGCCCGGACGCCTGCGCGACCACATCGAGCGGCGCGCGCTCGATATTTCCTGCCTCGCCGCCGTCGTCCTCGACGAGGCCGACGAAATGCTCGACCTCGGCTTCCGCGAGGATCTCGAATTCATTCTCGAGGCGACGCCGAAGGAACGGCGCACGCTGATGTTCTCCGCCACGATCCCGAAGGGCATCGCCGCGCTCGCCCGCAGTTACCAGCGCGACGCGCTGCGCATCGACGTCGCCGGCGGCGAGCGGGGCCACGCGGACATCGAATACCGCGCCATTCGCGTCGCCCCGCGGGAGACCGAACACGCGGTCGTCAACCTGCTGCGTTTCGTCGAGGCGCCGGCGGCGATCGTCTTCTGCAACACCCGCGAAGCCAGCCGGCACTTGCAGGCCACGCTTCAGGAGCGCGGCTTCTCCTCGGTTTTGCTCTCGGGCGAACTCAGCCAGCACGAACGCAACCTGTCCCTGCAGGCGCTGCGCGACGGACGCGCGCGGGTCTGCGTCGCCACCGACGTCGCCGCCCGCGGCCTCGACCTGCCCAATCTCGATCTCGTCATCCACGCCGAACTGCCGCACGACGCCGAAGCCCTGCAACACCGCAGCGGGCGCACCGGACGCGCGGGACGCAAGGGCGTCAGCGCCATTCTGGTTCCCGCCATCCGCCGCCGGCGCGTCGACATGATGTTGCGCGACCTCGGCGTGCGCGCGATCTGGAGCGGCCCGCCGACGGCGGAGGAGATTCGCAAGCTCGACCGCGAACGAATGTTGCGCGACCCCTTGCTGACGGACACGCCCGCCGACGAGGAAATCGAAACCGCCCGGCAATTGCTGGGGCATCACACCGCCGAGCAACTCGGCGCCGCGCTGGTGCGCGTGTGGCGCGCCCGCCTGCCGGCCCTCGAGGACGTGACCGATCCCGGCGCCGAGCCCGCCTTCCGGGAGGGCCGCGAGCCGCGCGAGGCGCGCGACGCGCCGCCCCGGACGTTCAAGCCGCAGCGCGAGCGCTCCGCCGGCGGCGCGGGCGTCTGGTTTCGACTCGATATTGGACGCACCCGCAACGCCGATCCGAAATGGCTTCTGCCCATGCTGTGCCGCAAGGGCGGCGTGACGAAGCCGGACATCGGCGCCATCCGCATCTTCGACAATGAAACGAAATTCGAGATTTCGGAGTCCGTCGCGGGGTTGTTCGCGAAGAACATGGCCAAACCGGGCGGCGAGAACATTCGCGTCGAACGGCTGGGCGCCAGCGCCGACAGTCAGCCGGTCGAGAAAAAGCCGAAGAAAAACAAGCCGAAATATATCGCCAAGGCCGACCGGACGCCCGGCCAGCCCTGATAATTCCGTCGCCGAATCTTTTTTCGGCGCCCCCTACCATTATGCTCGCAAAGAGTATAATTAACGTTTGTCGCGTCCTTGTCATGGTCGCGCGAGCTCGCCCGTTGGCGGGCTTTTTCGGAACCCTTTTATGCTCATATTGAGCATAATGAATTCGGGAGAGCGCCATGCAAGCAGAGTCAGCCCTCGCCGGCGCCGCGTCGATGCGCCGTTTCCCGGGGCAAGCCCTCTCCGGCGCCGCGCTCCGCCACGGCGTCCTGCCAATGCCAAACCTCGCCTGGACGCCCGAGGTCGAGCGCGAGACCGCGCATCTCTACGAAAAGGTGAAGGCCGTCATCCCCTCGGTCGAATGGCCCTTCCACGCGCCCTACGTGAAGGCGATCAACGATCTCAAGCGCGAGCGCAACGCCGTCATTCTCGCGCACAATTACCAGACGCCGGAAATCTACAATTGCGTCGCGGACGTGGTTGGCGATTCGCTGCAACTCGCGCGGCTCGCGGCGGCGTCGGAAGCCGACGTCATCGTCCAGGGCGGCGTGCACTTCATGGCCGAGACCTCGAAACTGCTCAATCCCGGCAAGACCGTGCTGATCCCGGATTCGAAGGCCGGCTGCTCGCTGGCCGAATCGATCACTGGCGCCGACGTGCGCCTGCTGCGCCAGCGCTATCCCGGCGTGCCCGTCGTCGCCTATGTCAACACCTCCGCCGAGGTGAAGGCCGAGGTCGACATTTGTTGCACCTCGTCGAACGCCCTGAAAATCGTCGAGAGCCTCGGCGCGGAGCGCGTGATCTTCCTGCCGGATCAATATCTCGCGAAAAACGTCCAGGCCCGGACGAAGGTGAAGATCATCGCCTGGCATGGCGCCTGCGAGGTTCACGAGCGCTTCACCGCGCGGGATTTGCTGCGTTACCGCGCCGACGATCCCTCCATCACCATCATCGCGCATCCCGAATGCACGCCGGAGGTCGTCGGCGTGAGCGATTTCGCCGGCTCGACCGCCGCGATGATCGACTACGTGAAGACGAAAAAGCCGAAGCGCGTCGTGCTGGTGACGGAATGTTCGATGGCCGACAACGTGGCGGCGGAGACTGGCGGCTTCACCGAATTCGTCAAGCCGTGCAATCTCTGCCCGCACATGAAGCGCATCACCCTGCCGAAGATTCTCGACAGCCTCGTTTACATGCGCGAGGAAGTCACGATCGACCCGGCGTTGGCCGGACGCGCGCGGGCGAGCGTGCAGCGGATGATCGATCTGGGGTGAGGACCGGCGCCGAAAGTGGCGGAACGCCGCTTCCGGCGCGCGGATCACGACGTTTTGACGCGGACGGCTGGCCTCGAAACCCTCGCGGGCGCACGTCGCGTCGCTCATCCGCCCCTTGCCGCGCGGGCCCAAAACCGCCATGTTCTCGCGCGAGTCAGGACATCGCGCCGCGCCGCCGCGCGGCCGGTCAGATCGGAAAGTCGGGATCGTGTCGCCAAGGAAATTCATCAGTCTGGCCATTCCGGCGCTGACCGCGTTCGGCCTCGCCCTGCCCGTCCTCGCGCAGGCCCCTGCGGCCGCGCCGCCGCCGCCGAAAAAGCGCAGCGTCGCCATTTCCGATCCCTTCGAGGTCAGCTCCAGCCCCGCCGGCAATTACCTGTCGGCGCTGATCGCCGGCGCCGACCGCGACACGCTGGCGTCCTCGACCTATTCGCGCGAGGCCCTGCGCTACGATCCGCGCAACCGCGAACTGATCGAGCGCGCCTTCATCTCGTCGCTGTCGAATGGCGACATGGCCCAGGCCTTCCAGCTTGGCGAACGGCTCGGCAAGATCGATCCGAAAAACGGCATCGTCCATCTGGCGCTCGGGGTGCGCGGCTTCAAGACGAAACAATTTGGCGCCGCCCGGACCGAAATCGGCAAGGGCGGCGGCGGGCGCCAGCGCGATCTCACCGTGAGCCTGTTGACGGCCTGGTCCTGGGC
Organism: uncultured Hyphomicrobiales bacterium; assembly: GCA_903884435.1. Classification (GTDB taxonomy): domain Bacteria; phylum Pseudomonadota; class Alphaproteobacteria; order Rhizobiales; family Beijerinckiaceae; genus Terripilifer. The sequence goes on from CAISEY010000206.1 coordinate 6,741, forward strand.
CGGAGCCGGCGACAACCGCCGCGCGCTCGAGACCCTCGACAAGCTCAAGGACGAGCGCTTCGCCCCGTTCCGCGACTACCACATGGGCCTGATCGCCGATCTCGCCGGAAATGTCCCGGAGGCGACGAAGCGGCTCAAGGCGGCTTACGAGGGCGAAAAAAGCAGCCTGCGGATGGTGGACGCCTGGGCGCGCTTTCTGTCGCGCCGGGGAGACCGGGACGAAGCGAAAAAGGTTTACCAGGAGTTCGACAAGCTGGCGCCCCGGCATCCGCTGGTTCAGGCGGCCCTCGCCGATCTCGCCGCCGGAAAGACGCTTGAGTCGAACGTCCCCACGGCTGTCGCCGGGGCCGCCGAGGTGCTCTACCAGATCGGCGCGCTCGGCAGCCAGCAGAACGACTCGTTCATCGGCATGATCTACCTGCGCATGAGCCTTTACCTCGCGCCGGACAACGCGCTGTCGATCATCACGCTCGCCGACGTGTTCGAGCGCATCAAGCAATACGAACGCGCCATCGACGTTTACGAAACCGTCCCGGCCGCGTCGCCCCTGCGCTCCAACGCCGAAATCCAGTCGGGCCTCATTCTCGAAACCATGGGCAAGTCCGACGCCGCGCTGAAACACCTGACGGCCATCGCCGCCGCGAGTCCCGCGGACGTGGAGGCGCTCGGCGCGCTCGGCAACCTGCAACGCGCGCGCAAGGACTACGCCGCCGCCGCGGAGACCTACACGAAGGTGATCGACGCGATTGGAACCCCCTCGCGCGCCGACTGGACGAATTACTATTTCCGCGCCATCGCCTTCGAACGTTCGAAACAATGGCCGAAGGCCGAAGCCGACTTCAGGAAGGCGCTGGAACTGTTTCCCGACCAGCCGCTCGTGCTTAATTATCTCGGCTATTCCTGGGTCGATCAGGGCGTCAATCTCGACGAAAGCTTCCGGCTTCTGCGCCGCGCCGTCGAACTGCGGCCCACGGACGGCTACATCATCGACAGTCTTGGCTGGGCGCATTACCGGCTGGGCAACTACGACGAGGCGTTGCGCGAGCTCGAGAAGGCGATCGAGTTGAAGCCCGGCGATCCCGTCATCAACGATCATCTCGGCGACATTTACTGGCGCGTCGGCCGCAAGCTCGAGGCGCGGTTCCAGTGGAATCACGCGCGCGACCTCAACCCGGAGCCGGATGATCTCGAGGTCATTCTGAAAAAGATCGAGAATGGCCTCGGGGAAGAGAAAAAGCCCGCCGCCGCCGAGGCCGAACCCTCGAAAGACGGCGGCTGACCGGAGCGTTCGCCGCCCATGCACCAGCCCGCGCCGCACCGGCGCGACGATCCCGCGTCGCTTTACGCGCTCGTCCGCGCCTGGCCGCTTGGCCTGATTTGCCGCGCGGGCGCGGCGGGTCTCGCGGCGGATCACATTCCCTTTTTGCTGGACGCGGAGGCGGGCGTGTTGCGCGCTCATGTCGCGCGCGCCAATCCGCTCTGGCGCGAGGCAGCGAATTCCGGGGTTCTCGTCGTGTTTCACGATTCCGGCGCCTATGTGTCGCCAGGATTTTACCCCTCGAAGCGCGAACATGGAAAAGTCGTGCCGACCTGGAACTACGCCGCCGTGCATGTTCATGGCGTCCTGCGCGCCATCGAGGACCGCGACTGGCTGTCCGGCCTCGTCGGGGCGTTGACCGCGGAGCACGAGAAGCACGAGCCCAATCCCTGGCGAGTCGGCGACGCGCCGCCGGATTTCATCGAGCAGATGCTCGGCGCCATCGTCGGGATCGAAATCCGGATTGGCCGCATCGAAGGAAAATGGAAGGCGAGCCAGAACCGGTCCGACGCGGATCGCGCCGGCGTCTCCCGAGGGCTGCGCGCTCGCGGCGACGAAGCGTCCCTGCGCATGGCCGCCCTCGTGGACGAGGCGCGCCGGGCATGATCGCCCCGACGCTGGTCGAGCGGGCGCCCGCCAAGGTCAATCTCACCTTGCGCGTCGGCGGACGCCGCGCCGATGGCTGGCATGACCTCGAAAGCCTCGTCGCCTTCGCGGGGCGGGCCGACACGCTGGCCTTCACGCCCGGCGGCGCG
>CAISEY010000207.1 GCA_903884435.1 uncultured Hyphomicrobiales bacterium
CGACGGTCGTCTGCTGCAACATGATTTCGGAAAGCCAGACGGCGTAGGGATCGGCGCGCGCGCCGCGCTCCGCCCGCCACGGCAGCTCGCGCGCGTGGCGATCGTACCAGGCGAGCAATTCCGCCGCGCCCGGCTGCTTTGCAGCCGCTTTCCCGTGCCGTACCATGGATCACTCATAGCGGCGCGGGCGATTCACGCCAACGCCCCTCGCACATCCGCGCGAAAGGATCGCTCATGGCGCGTCAGGTGAAAAAGGCCGCCATCGGGAAAAAGCCCGCCGCGCCGGCGAAACCGCGCAAGCCCCGCGTCAAGGCCATTCCCGACAATTACCCGCGGGTCTGCGTGACTCTGCGCATCGGCGGCGCGGTCGAGGCGCTGCAATATTACACCCGCGTTTTCGACGGCAAGGTGCGCCTGCGCCTCGACATGCCGGACGGACGCGTTGGCCATTCCGAGATCGCGATCGGCAAGGGCCTCTTCATGGTCTCCGACGAATTTCCCGAAATGAACATGGTGGGGCCCGTCACCATCGGCCAGTCGTCGGTGACGATCCAGATTTACGTGAAGGACGTCGACGAGACCCTTGTCCGCGCCGTGAAGGCCGGCGGACGCGTCATCCGACCGCCGCAAAACGAGTTTTACGGGGACCGCAGCGCCCTGATGGAAGACCCGTTCGGCTATGTCTGGATGATCCAGACCCATGTCGAGGACGTGAAGCCGGCGGAGATGAAGCGTCGCCTCGCGAAAATGTCCGCGCTGGCGTGAAGCACCGCGCCGCGCGCGCCTCGACGACGGACCGTTTCCCGCGATCACGGGCCTGCTGTTTCCGATCCGCTCCTCGATTGTCTGGCGGCGGATCAAGTCCACGGGAATGATCATGTGAATCGGAGGCCGTTTCGCGCTCGCGGCCTTCTCGTGTAGCCTGCCCGCCAGACTGGACACGCCCATGAATTTTCGCCCGCCCCCGAAACGACGACCCTGGTCGCAGCCGCTCGCCGAATTCGTCACGGCGGCGATGAGTCCGGCACTGGCCAAAAACGGCTTTGGCGAGGCCGATATCATCCTCAACTGGGACGAGATCGCCGGCGAACGCCTTGCCGCCGTCTGCGAACCGGTCAAAATCCAGTGGCCCGGTCGGGGCCCGAAAACCGCGCCGGACGCAAAGGCCGAACCCGCGATCCTGGTTCTGCGCGTCGAGGGCGCCTTCGCGCTCGAGGCTCAGCATCTCGCGCCGGTGCTGATCGAGCGCGTCAACGGGCATCTCGGCTGGAGATGCATCGGTCGCGTCGCGTTGCGCCAGGGGCCTCTCGAACGGCGGGACGCGCGCCCGAAAAAGCCGCCGCCGCCAGGACCGGAGGCCGCGCGCGCCGCCGCCGCGATGGTCGCCGACATCGGCGACGAGGGCCTCAGGAGCGCGCTGGCGCGGCTCGGCGGGCGGGTGCTTTCATGGCAACGCGCGAAACCGTGATCCGGGGCCGCTTGCGCCGCCCCTGAATCTGCCGCATTTTCAAACAAGACAGCGCGCGGCGCCTCCGAAGGGCGGCCCCGATCCAGCCAACGCGAACACGAGGCACTCTATGACAATCTTCAAGGCGGCGACCCGCAGGCAATTTCTCGAACTGGCGGCGGGCTCCGGCCTCGCCGCGACCGGCTTCGGGAGACAAGCTTTCGCGCAGGCGTCCGGCGACGTGCCTATCGAGCAATTGCTCGAGGAAGGCGCGCTCACCGACATCTGGCAGGGCAAGGCCGACGCCCCGGTGACCATCATCGAATACGCGTCGATGACGTGCCCGCATTGCGCGCACTTCCACGAAGAGGGAATGCCGGCGCTGAAAAGCAAATACATCGACACGGGCAAGGCGCGGTTCGTGCTGCGCGAGTTTCCCTTCGATCCGCTGGCCGTCGCCGCCTTCATGCTGGCGCGCTGCTCGAACGACAAGCGCGACGCCATGGTCGATCTGTTGTTCGCCCAGCAGAAAAACTGGGCATTCTCGGACAAGCCTCTGCAGGGCCTCGTGAATTTGACGAAGCAGACCGGCATGAGCCAGGCGGCTTTCGACGCCTGCCTGAAAGACCAGAAGCTCTACGACAACGTCAACGCGGTGCGCGACCGCGGCTCGCAGAAGTTCGGCGTGGACTCCACCCCGACGTTCTTCTTCAACGGCAAGAAGGTTTCCGGCGCGCTCTCGCCCGACGAACTCGACAAGGTCATCGCGCCGCTGATCAAGAGCTGACCTGTCAAGCCCGTCCCGCGGACGGCGCGCAAAAGCCTGTGGAGGGCCGGTTTCACACAGGAAACTGGCCCGTTCGCCTTGCGCCGCCGCCCTCCTTGTGACGCATTGTAACGTCATTCCCGATCCGGCCCTGGCCCGATTCGGATGATTGTATGTATGCGTGCGGGAATGACGAACCATGAAATTTGACCGGCTTCGCATCGTCGGATTCAAGAGCTTCTGCGAGCCCACCGAGTTTCACATCGAGCCGGGCCTGACCGGCGTCGTCGGTCCGAACGGCTGTGGAAAATCGAACCTCGTCGAGGCCTTGCGCTGGGTGATGGGCGAGAATTCCTACAAGTCCATGCGCGCCTCGGGCATGGACGACGTGATTTTCTCCGGCTCCGGCAACCGGCCCTCGCGCAACACCGCCGAAGTCACGCTGACCCTCAACAATTCCGACCGCAGCGCGCCGGCCGCCTTCAACGATTCCGAAATTCTGGAGGTTTCCCGCCGCATCGAGCGCGAGGAAGGCTCCGTTTACAAGGTCAACAACAAGGAAGTGCGCGCCCGCGACGTGCAGCTTCTGTTCGCCGACGCGTCGAGCGGTTCGCGCTCTCCGGCGCTGGTGCGCCAGGGCCAGATCGGCGAGATCATCGCCGCGAAACCGCAGCAGCGCCGCCGCATTCTCGAGGAAGCCGCGGGCATCGCCGGGCTTCACTCCCGCCGCCACGAGGCGGAACTGCGCCTGAAGGCCGCCGAGGAAAACCTGACGCGCCTCGAGGACGTCCTGAAGCAGATCGACTCGCAAGCCGACAGCCTGCGCCGGCAGGCGCGGCAGGCGACCCGTTACAAGGGGCTCGCCGCCGAGATCCGCCGCCACGAGGCCTTGCTGTTTCACATCGCCTGGCGCGATTCGACCCGCGACCTCGCCGAGGCCGAGCGCAAGCTCGAGGCCGACGTGCGCGACGTGGCCGAAGCGACCCTCGCCCAGGCCGAGGCCGCGCGCCGGCAGGCCATCGCCGCCCACGGGCTGCCCGCCCTGCGCGAGGAGGAGGCCAGGGCCGGCGCCGCCCTGCAACGCCTGATGCTGGCCCGCGAGACCCTCGAAGGCGAGGAAAAGCGCGCCCAGGAGCGCACCGCCGAACTCGAACGCCGCCTCGCCCAGTTGACGCGGGATCTCGCGCGCGAGAACGCGCTGATCGCGGACGCAGCCGGCGTGCTGGAAAAGCTCGACGCGGAGGCCCAGGAACTCGCCGATCAGGCCGAGGAATCCTCCGAGATCGAATTCGACGCCAAGGCGAAGCTCGCGGACGCCGAGGGGCGGCTGCTCGAAGCCGAGCGCAAGTTCGCCGAGGCGCAATCGGCGCTCTCCGACAAGAACGCCCGCCGCGGCGCGCTGGAACAGGCGGTGCGCGAGGAAACCCTGCGCTATCAGCGCTTCGTCATCGAACTCGCCGCCGTCGAGGCCGAACTCGCCGCCCTGCGCGAGAGCGCCGGCGGCGAAGACGAGATGATGGAAGCCGCCGAGGGGCTCGAAATCGCGCAGGAACGCGCGCAGATCGCCGAGGAAACGGTGCTCGCCGCGGAAGAGGCGCACGCGAACGCGCGCGACGCGGAAACCCGCACCCGCGCGCCGCTCGCGGACGCCGAACGCAAGGCCCAGCGGCTCGAAACCGAAGTGCGCACGCTCACCAACCTGCTCGCCAACGCGGCGAGCGATCTGTGGCCGCCGGTCGTCGAGGAAATCACCGTCGAGAAGGGCTACGAGCCCGCTCTTGGCGCGGCGCTCGGCGACGATCTCGACGCCTCCACCAATTCCTCCGCTCCGGCCCACTGGGGCGCGCCGGGCGACGCCTCGCGCGATCCGGCGCTGCCGCCGGGCGTCACCTCCCTCGCGACTCTGGTCAAGGCGCCGGGGGCGCTGGCGCGCCGCCTCGCGCAAATCGGCATCGTCATGCGCGGCGAGGGCGCGCATCTGCAAAAGCTGCTCCAGCCCGGACAGCGCCTCGTCTCGAAAGAAGGCGACCTGTGGCGCTGGGACGGCTTCGTCGCCGCCGCCGAGGCGCCGACGCCCGCCGCCCGCCGCCTCGTGGAGAAAAACCGCCTTGGCGATCTCACCATCGAGGCGCGACGCGCCCGCGAGGAGGCCGACAAGGTCAAGGCCGGCGCCGAGCAGAGCACGCTCGCCCTGCGCGCCGCCGCCGCCGCCGAGGCGGAGGCCCGCCAGCAGTCCCGCGCCGCCCTGCGCGCGGTCGAGGAAGCCCGTGAAAAGGCCGGCGCGCTGGAACGCCGCCGGGCGCAGGTTTCAGCGCGCCTCTCGGCCCTCTCGGAAGCCGCCGCCCGTCTCGGCGCGAGCCGCCTCGAGGCAGAACAGAAGAAAATCGAATCCGAAAAGGCGCTGGCCGATCTCGCGCCGACGCATCAACTCACGGGCCGGCTCGACCGCGCCCGCGCCGCGACCGCCCAGGAGCGCGCCGAGGCCGCCGAGGCGCGCGCCAGCGTGCAGGGCCTCGTCCGCGAATCGGAGACGCGCGAGCGCCGCCGCCAGACCATCGCCATCGAGCGCCAGTCCTGGGACGCGCGCAGCGGCAACGCCGCCTCGCAAATCCGCGAGTTCGAGACCCGCATCGCCGACGCGCGCGAGGAGCAGGAGCAGCTCGCCGAGGCGCCCGACCTCTTCCTCGCGAAGCGCCGCGCGCTGATGGCGGAAGTCGAAGCCGCCGAGGTCACCCGCAAGGAAGCCTCGGACCGCCGCGCCGAGGCCGAGACCGGCCTTGGCGACGCCGACCGCCAGGCCCGCGCCGCGCTCGACGCCATGGGCAAAATCCGCGAGGAGCGCGCCCGCACCGAGGCCCGCCTCGAAGGCTTGCGCGCGCGGCACGAGGCGATCGGGCGATCCATCGCGAGCGAACTCGAATGCGAGCCGCACATGCTCGCCGCCGTCGCGGAAATCGCGCCCGACGCGGACCTGCCCGCGCTCGACGTGGTGGAGCGCAAGCTGGAAAGCCTGAAGCAGGACCGCGAGCGTCTCGGCGCCGTCAACCTGCGCGCCGACGACGAACTCGCGGAAGTCGAGGGCAAGCAGACGCAGCTCGCCGCCGAACGCGACGACCTCACCGAGGCCATCCGCAAGTTGCGCGGCGCCATCGGCAATCTCAACCGCGAGGGCCGCGAGCGGCTGCTCGCCGCCTTCGACGTGGTCAACGGCCATTTCAAGGAATTGTTCACGACGCTGTTCGGCGGCGGCGCCGCCGAACTGCAACTCGTGGAAAGCGACGACCCGCTCGAGGCCGGGCTCGAAATCCTCGCGCGCCCGCCAGGCAAGAAACCCTCGACGATGACGCTGCTGTCGGGCGGCGAGCAGGCGCTGACGGCGATGTCGCTGATCTTCGCGGTGTTCCTCACCAACCCTTCGCCGATCTGCGTGCTCGACGAGGTCGACGCGCCGCTCGACGATTCCAACGTCGAGCGCTTCTGCGATCTCATCGACGAAATGCGCAAGAAGACCGACACGCGCTTCATCACCATCACGCACAATCCCATCACCATGGCGCGCATGGACAGATTGTTCGGCGTGACGCAGGCCGAGCGCGGCGTCTCGCAACTCGTCAGCGTCGACCTGACGCAGGCGGAAGTGCTGGTGGCGGCGGAGTAGTCCGGTCGCGATTCGCGTCGCTTCCGCGCGCTCTTGCCAGCCCATCCCGCCGCCTTTACCGTCCCCGGCACGCCAACAGGGAGGTATCAGTGTCAGGCCGCATCGACGTTCACGCCCATTCCATGGGCCCCGCCTATCGCACCGCCATTCAGGCCATCGGCGGCGTCATCCGCACTCCCGACTGGTCGCCCGAACTCGCGCTGACGCACATGGACCGGCACGGCACGCGCGCCGGCATTCTCTCGCTGTCGACGCCCGGCGCCCATCTCGGCGACGACGCGAAGGCGCGCGATCTCGCGAAGCGCGTCAACGACGAGGCGGCGGGTTACATCAAGCAGTGGCCGGACCGGTTCGGCGCCTTCGGCACGCTGCCGCTTCCCGATGTCGAGGGCTCCTGCCGCGAGGTCGCCCACGCGCTCGACGACCTGAAACTCGAGGGCATCGGACTGCTGTCGAGCTACGAGGGGAAATATCTGGGGCATCCGAGTTTCGATCCCGTGTTCGCCGAACTCGACAAGCGCAAGGCGGTGGTGCTGGTGCATCCCAACAACCCCGCCGGCGTTCACGAACTGCGCAAGGGTTTTTCCGATGGCATCGGCAACTTCCTCGCCGAATTCCTGTTCGACACGACGCGCGCCGCGCTGAATCTTCTGTTCACCGACGCTCTGCACCGCTATCCGAACATCCGCTGGATTCTCTGCCACTCCGGGGGAACCACGCCGTTCATCGCCTGGCGCATTTCCGACATCGCCTGCCGGCAAATGACCAACGCGCCGTGGGACACGCAATATCCGTCCGCCTACATGACGCGCCACGGCGCGGGCCTGACGCAGGAAACCGTGCTGAAGGATTTCGGCAAATTCTATTACGAGACGGCTCTTTCCGCAGGCCGGCAGCCGCTGGCGACCACCCGCGAGATCGCCCCGCCCGACCACATACTCTACGGTTCGGACTGGCCCTATTGCCCCGACGACATGACCGAAGACATGATCGCCGCGACGAAAAACAGCGGCTTCTTCGACGCGAAGCAACTGGCCGCGATCGATTACGGCAACGCCGGGAAGCTGTTTCCGCGGTTCGCGTGACGCGGAGGGGCGCGGGTGTTTCCGGGCGCGCTCCTTTTCCCGTTTCACGGGAGAAGGGGCGCGCTGCGTCTTTGCTCTTTCGCCGTCGACAAAAAGGATCATCGACGCGCGGACAATGTCCGCGTTCCATCCGGTGCGCGGATCCTCCTGCTTCACCCCGCGCGGTCGCCTACCCCTCCACCCGGGCGTCGAAATGCTGCACGCGGTCCGGCATTTTCGTCTGCCCGGGCTCCGGCACGGGGATCGAGGTCACGTCGCCCGGTTTCACGATCGACCAGAAATGCAGCATCTCGAGTTCGTCGTCGCCGACGTTCTCGAACCAGTAGCGGCGGAAGCGCGGCGTGGCGGTGCCCTCCATCGGGCCGAATTCGCCGATGACGACATTGTCCGGGCCATAGAAGCGCACGCGGCCCTTCAGCACCATCCAGCAGGAATCGCCGTTGTCGTGATAATGCAGGATGTTCTCGCCGCCGCCCTTTTTCAGCACGACGACGCGCGCGGACATGCAATCGGTTTTCGCCAGCGCCACGAAGGCGCGGCCCGAGGCGCGTTCGGAGGGCTTTTCATAACGAAAATTGCGGCTTTTCGATTCCGCCTCCGCGTGACGCGCCGCGAGCGCCGGATCGATGTCGGTCATGCAAGCCTCCCTGTCAGGGGTTCAGTCTATCGTCCCGCGCGCGCACGAGAAAGCCGTCGCGGCGCGCGATGAAATCGCCCGTCACGTCCGCCACCGCGCCGGGGCGCGAGGCCTCGATGGGATCGACCGCGTCGAAAACATAGACGAGAAACGCCTTGCCGAGCGCGCGGCGCCAGCGCGTGCCGGGCGCGGCGGGCTCGTGCGAGGACAGCGCGCCAAACAGCACGAGCGTCGGAACCTCCAGGGATTTCAGCCGCGCCACGAAGGCGGGATCGAGGCTTTCAAACGGCGGCGGCGACAGCAGCGTCAGCGTCGCCACGCGCGCCGGCGCCTCCAGGCAGAGATCGAGAACCCTGGCGTGATCCGCGCTCGCGACGACATGCGCGGGTTCGCCCCCGTCGCGCAAGACCGCCGCGAGGCCGGCGGCGTCCATCCGCCGCGCGGCGAGGCGCGCGCCCGCGTCGTCGCCGCCCGCCACGGGGCCGACCCAGCACGGAGCCGGCGTCTTCGAAATCGTCATCGTCGCGAGCCCCCGGTTTGCCGCGTCACCAGCCGCGAATGCGCGGCAGCACCTTTTGCGCGAAGAGTTCGATGGAGCGCGTCGTCTTCTCGCCCATCTGGTGCGTCACCGTGAAATCGATCACGCCGGCGCCGAGCTTGCGATACATGTCCTCGATCTGAGCGACGACCGTGTCGGGCCCGCCGAGCAGCAACCGCCCCTCGGCGACGCGGTCGCGCAGGGTCGCGGGCATCAGCCGGTTGCGTTGCGAGTCCACGTCGCGCCCGTAATAGCCGGTCGCGGCGATGTTGCTCTCGAGGCCGCGGTTCGCCATCGTCAGGCTGGTGGGCGGCCCGGTGCGCAGGGCATGGCTGTAATCCTCGATGGCCTCGTCGTCGGTGCGCCCGACATGCACGCCGACGCGATAGATGAGGTCGTCGGGCTCCGGCTCCCAGCCGAAGCGCCGCGCCTGTTCGCGGTAGTGCCCCGCGGCGGCCGCGGCGAGCGGCACGTTCGTCACCGCGAAACCGAGGCCGACGCGGTGTTTCGCGGCGAACTCCCCGGATTCGGGGGAAGAGCCCGACATGTAGATTTTCGGGCCCGGCTTCTGCACCACGCGCGGCCAGATGGAAATGGAGCGGTATTCGTAATAGCGCCCCTGCCAGCCGAAGGGCTCGGTCTCGGTCCAGCACATCTGGATGAGCCGCATCGCCTCCTCGAAACGCCCGCGCGATTCGGCGGGGTTGATGTTGTAGGTGACGTATTCGTTGGGCGTGCCGCGCAACATGCCAGCGATGATCCGCCCGCCGGTGATCGTGTCGAGCATGGCGAATTCCTCGGCCACGCGCACCGGATTGAGAATGGGAATCGAGGCGCCGAGCAGCGCGATTTTGGCGCGTTTGACGATCTGCGTCAGCGCTCCGGCGATCAGCATGGGATTGGGCGTCAGCGAGAACGGCGCGTAATGATGTTCGGCGACCGACACCCAGTCGAAGCCGAGTTGATCCGCCATGGCGAACTGGTCGAGGCTGAATTGCAGGGAGGCTTGCGCCGCCTCCGCCGAATAGACGGTGCCGGCGACGGGCCAGCTCACGTTCTCGGCGGGGCCGTGATAACGCGCCGCGGAAAAGAGGGATGCTTTCATGGGCGGCCCCGGATGCGCGCGCGGCGGGCGCGTTACCCTATCGCGGCGATGCGGTGCCGGGCGAATTCCGTCACCTGTTGCGCCATGATCTCGATCTGTTTGGCGATGCCCGCCTCGGAACATTCGCCGTTCTGGAACTTCACCACGGCGGAATTAATGCCGACGCCGAGCGGGGTCGGCCATCCCCGCAGGGCGTGCGCCGTCTGGCGCAATTGCGCGAGCACCGGGCCGGGGCCCTGATAGCCATAGCCGCAGGCGATGACGCCGATGGAGCGGCCGTCGAGATAGACGCGCGGATCGGCGCGCATTTCCTCGATGTAGTCGATGGCGTTCTTGATGAGGCCCGAGACGCCGCCATGATAGCAGGGCGAGGAGACGATCACGCCGTCGGCCTTGCGCAGGATTTCGACGAGCTTCTTGCCCTCGTCGGTCATCGTGCCGGGATCGGGATCGTACATGGGCAATTTCACGAGATCGGCGCCGCCGAACAGCAGCGTTTCCGCGCCTGCGTCGGCCGCGAATTTCAGCGCCATCGCCAGCGCCTGTTCCGACGACGAGCCGGCGCGCGTCGTTCCGCCAATGCCGACGATGAAGGGTTTGCGAGCAGCCATGTCCATTCCTTCCCGAAAGTCTCGATCCTTCATACCGACGGGATTTCGCCCGCGCCAGTCCGCCGCGCGAAAATCATTCCGCCGCTTTCGGCAATTCGAAGCCCCGGTATTCCCGGTCCGACAGGGGCTTCAGCGCCGGCATGACCTCGCTGGCGAACAGCCGGATGTTCTTCTCCGCGAGAGCGCCCGGCATCGTGCCGAAGGTCAGCATGACAACGAGTTCCTGAAAGCCGATGTCGCGGTGATATTCGGAAATCTTCTTCCGCGCCGTGTCGGGCGAGCCGCAAACGATGATGCCGCGCTCGATCAGCGACTCGATGGTGACGCCGCCGCCGGAATTGGCGCGCTTGTGGATCAATATCTGCTTCAGCGATTCCGGACTCATGTAGCCCGGCGGAAAAAACATCAGCTCCGTCGCCTTGGGCAGGAACACGTTGAACAGGGCCTCGATGTGCGGCCGCGCCTCGTCGATGGCCTGTTGATCGGTGTCGGCGACATAGACCGGCGCGCCCCAGCCGATACGGTCGGACGCGGCCTCGTAGCCGTATTTTCGCAGCGCCGTCTCGCGATAGAGATCGAGATAG
>CAISEY010000208.1 GCA_903884435.1 uncultured Hyphomicrobiales bacterium
CGGTCGCGCCTACGCCACGGGCAAGCGCAAGAACGCCATCGCCCGCGTCTGGATCAAGCCGGGCTCCGGCAAGATCACCGTCAACGACCGGACCGTCGAGGTTTATTTCGCGCGTCCCGTGTTGCGCATGATCCTGCGTCGTCCGCTCGACATCGCCAACCGCGCCACGCAATACGACGTGATCGTCAAGGCGCATGGCGGCGGTCTGTCCGGCCAGGCGGGCGCGGTGCGCCACGGTCTCGCGAAGGCGCTGACCTATTTCGAGCCGGACCTGCGCGGCGCCCTCAAGCGCGAAGGCTTCCTCACCCGCGACTCGCGCGTCGTCGAGCGCAAGAAGTACGGCAAGAAGAAAGCCCGCCGCAGCTTCCAGTTCTCGAAGCGCTGATATTCGTCGCTTTCCCGGCGATCATCGACAAAAGCCGCTCGAAAGAGCGGCTTTTTTGTTGTCCGGGAGGCGCTCGTCAGGCGGCTTTGGCCCGCGCGCGCCAGAGGCGTCCGGTCATCATCGTGGAAATGGCGAGCGTGGAGAACGCCGCCGAGGTCCAGAAGACGAGTTGCGGATGGCCGAAATCGAGCAGCCAGCCGTAAATCGCCGGCCCGAGAATCTGCCCGCCGCTGTAGCCCGTCGTCACGAAGGCGAACAGCGTGCCGACGCTGACCTCCGTCGCGGCGTGGCGCACAGAAACGTCGCGCGAGGCGTTCACGAGGCCGCGCAGACCGCCCGCCACGCCGACCGCGCAGACCGCGAGCCAGAAGGGCAGGAGGCCAACGCCCGCGATCACCACGAGAACGCCCGACAGGGCGAAGGAAACCGCCAGCGCGAATTCATGATTCTTGATGCGGTCCGCCATCCATCCGCCCGGCAGCACCGCGAGCAGCGACAGCAACTGATAGGCGGTGAGCGCCGTCGAGGTCACGGCCACCGGCAGATTGTAGACATCCTTGAAGGCGACAACCGAGAAATAGACCATGCCGGCGTTCGCCGCGGACGACAGCGAATAAAACAGAAACAGCATCATGATCGTCGGCGACGTGATGAGTTTGCGCCAGCTGTCGCCTTCCTTGCGCTTGGATTTTCCGTCGTCCCCGAGCACCGCCGACAAGGCGAGCATCACGAGGGCGAGGATCACGCCGACGCCGCCAATGAAAATCATCGCGGTCCGCCAGTCGAATATCGCCGCGAGCGCGACCATCAGCGGGGGCGAGCAGACAAAGCCGAGATTGCCGCCAATCGTGTGCACCGACATCGAGCGGCCGAGGCGCGGCGTTTTCACGCGCGCGGCGAGAATGGAATAATCGGCCGGATGAAACACGCTCGAGCCGACGCCAGCGAGCAGCATCAGGCCCATGAGATGCCAGTAGCTCGTCACGAGGCCAAGCAGGCCAATCGCGACGGCGTTGATGAAGAGGCCGCCAATCAGGACTTTCCGGCCCCCGATCCTGTTGACCAGAAATCCGGCCGGCGTCTGGAGCAGCCCGGTGGTGACGGAAAAGGCCGTCACCGTGAGGCCCAGCTCGACGTAGCTCACGCCGAGCTCCTGGCGCAAAACCGGGAAAAACGGCGGCAGCACGAGCATGTAGAGATGACTGAGCAGATGCGCGAAGCTCACGACGCCCACCACCTGGACCTCGCGCCGGAAGTCTCCCGCGTGGTCGGCCACGATCGTCGCCTGATTCGAACTCGCGCTCATCCCGCTGAAATCCCTCTGGCGCCGCGCGCCGCCCGCGAGGTTTCTATATCCCGGACACGCGGCTCGCAATTGGCGCGCCATCCCGCTAGAGTCCGGTCTCTGAAATTCACAACCCCGGTCGGATCACATGCCCTCGTTGTTCTCCCCGCTTCAGCTTGGCCCGCTTTCCCTGCCAAACCGCGTCGTCATGGCGCCGATGACGCGCTCGCGCGCCGATGAAAATGGGGTGCCGACGGACATCGTGCCGGTTTATTACGCCCAGCGCGCGAGCGCGGGCCTGATCATCGGCGAGGCGACCTGCGTCTCGCCCATGGCGAAGGGCTATTCGCGCATTCCCGGCCTTTATTCCCCGGAGCAGGTCGCCGGCTGGCGCAAGGTGACGGACGCCGTCCACGCCGCGGGAGGACGCATTTTCGCGCAACTTTTCCACACCGGCCGCGTCGCGGTGCCCGCTCTGTTGCCGGGCGGCGCGCAACCGGTGGCGCCGTCGGCCATCGCGATCAAGGGCAAGAACTACACGGATCTCGGGCCGCTCGATTACGTCGTGCCGCGCGCGCTCGACGCCGGCGAGATCGCGGGAATCGTCGCGGAATTCGGCGCTGCGGCGAGGAACGCGGTGGCCGCCGGCTTCGACGGCGTCGAACTTCACGCCGCCTCCGGCTATCTCGTCCACCAGTTCCTCGATTCGACCATCAACGCGCGCGACGACATTTATGGCGGCTCCATCGCCAACCGCCTGCGCTTTCCCCTCGAGGCGCTCGACGCGGTCATCGCCGCGGTTGGCGCGGATCGGGTCGGGATCAAGGTGTCGCCCTGCATCAAGTTCAACGACGTCGTCGAACCGGACGCCGAAGAGGTCTATCCGGCGCTCGCGCGTGAACTGTCCGCGCGGCGGATCGGTTATCTCCATGGCGCCCTTCAGGGCCGTTACGACGTTCACGCGGCGATGCGTCCCGCTTTTTCCGGGCTCTATTTCGCGGGAAGCGGTTTCGACGGGCCGAAAGGCGAGGCGATGCTCGCCGCTGGCGGCGCCGACGCCATCGTCTATGGCAAGTATTTCGTCTCGAATCCCGACCTTCCCCGTCGCCTTCGCGAGGGGCTGCCGCTCGCCGAGGGCGATTCGAAGACTCACTACAGCAAGGGTCCCGCCGGCTACATCGATTATCCCGCCGCCTGACCGCGGGCGTTGACGAAAAATTAACCGCGCCGGGCCAGCCTCGGCGCATGGTTATACAGACGCGCTTTCGCGCCATCGCCTATCCGCTGGTTCTCTACGCGCTGTCCGCGAGCATCGGCGGCTATTTCATCTGGCACGCCATGAACGGCGAGCGCGGTTTGAAGACGCGTGTCGCCAACAAGGCGAAAATCGCCGAACTCTCGAGCGAACTCGACGGGCTGCGCGCGGAGCACAGGAGCCTTGAGCGCAAGGCCGGGATGCTGCAAACCAATTCGGTCGATCGCGATCTGCTCGACGAGGAAGCCCGGCTTTCGCTGGGGCGTCTGCACAGGAACGAGGTTGTCATCCTGCTGCCGAAAGCCGCGGGAAACTGAGGATGGCGGCGCCTGATTTCGCGGAAAAACGGGCTTTGCCGGGTTAGCGAAACGATATCAATGATTTGGTTGAAAAAATATTGCCGTGCGGCCCGCCGCGCGGGTCTCGATTTCGCGCGCGCCATGGGCTAGTTTGCCCGAAGTCCGCCCGCAGGGGCGCGCATTCGAGGATTCCCATGGCAGGCACCGCTGCGCTAAGTTCCAAACAGTCTTCCGCGAAATCCGGCCCGCGACAGACGGGGACCGCGAGTTCGGGGCCAGCGCCCTTCACGCGGGAACAGGAACTGTCCGCCTACAGGGAAATGTTGCTCATCCGGCGCTTCGAGGAGAAGGCTGGGCAACTCTATGGCATGGGACTGATTGGCGGTTTCTGCCACCTCTACATTGGCCAGGAAGCGGTCGTCGGCGGCATGCGGATGGCGATGAAAGAGGGCGACCAGGTCATCACCGGTTATCGCGATCACGGCCACATGCTCGCCTGCGGAATGGAGGCGCGCGGCGTGATGGCGGAACTGACCGGCCGGCGCGGCGGCTATTCGCGCGGCAAGGGCGGCTCCATGCACATGTTCTCGAAAGAGAAACATTTCTACGGCGGTCACGGAATCGTCGGGGCGCAGGTCTCGCTCGGAACGGGCCTCGCCTTCGCCAACCGTTATCGCGACAATGGTTCGGTGACGATGGCCTATTTCGGCGACGGCGCCGCCAATCAGGGCCAGGTCTACGAGAGTTTCAACATGGCCGAGCTCTGGAAGCTCCCCGTGGTCTATCTCATCGAAAACAATCGTTACGCGATGGGCACGGCGGTGAGCCGCGCCTCTTCGCAGACGGATTTCTCGCGCCGCGGCGCGGCGCACAACATTCCGGGCGAACAGGTCGATGGCATGGACGTGCGCGCCGTCAAGGCGGCGGGCGAGAAGGCGCTCGCCTGGGCGCGCGAGGGCAAGGGCCCCTTCATCCTCGAAATGCAGACCTACCGGTATCGCGGTCATTCCATGTCCGACCCCGCGAAATACCGCTCGAAGGAAGAAGTGCAAAAAATGCGCGACGAGCACGATCCCATCGAACAGGTGCGGGCGCGCATTCTCGACGGCAAGCTCGCGAGCGAGGATGATTTGAAGCAGATCGACGTGAAGGTTCGCGCCATCGTCAACGATTCCGCCGAATTCGCCAGCCACGATCCGGAGCCCGATCCGTCGGAGCTCTGGACCGACATCACGCTGTAAGGGCGGGGAAAAACATGGCCACCAACATTCTGATGCCCGCTTTGTCTCCGACCATGGAGCAGGGCAAGCTCTCCCGCTGGCTCAAAAAGACCGGCGATAGCGTCAAGGCTGGCGACGTGATCGCCGAAATCGAGACCGACAAGGCGACGATGGAAGTCGAGGCCGTCGACGAGGGCGTGCTCGGCCAGATTCTCGTCGCGGAAGGCACGGACAACGTCGCGGTCAATACGCCAATCGCGGTCATCGTTGGCGATGGCGAGGACGCCGGCGCGGCTCCGGCGCCCGCGGCGCCAGCGCCCGCCGCCGCGCCGGCC
>CAISEY010000209.1 GCA_903884435.1 uncultured Hyphomicrobiales bacterium
CGCCAATCCGGTGCAGGGATGAAATTGGCGGCACGACTGGACCAATCCATCGAGGACAAGGCGATCACTATCGTTTCGGTCCAGGAGCAACTGAGCGGTTGGCTTGCGAGAATTAATCGCTTCAAAGATCCTCACCGTCAGATCGAGGGTTACAACCTCCTCCAACGTCGCATCGAGCGCTTTGCTGACTGGAACCTCCTGCCCTGGACCACCTCCGCCGCCGACCGATTTCTTGACCTGCGCCGTCGAGGCGTCCGCATCGGCACGATGGATCTGAAGATTGCATCGATTGTGCTCATCAATGGCGATAAGCTGCTATCGCGGAATATCGCGGACTTTTCCAGAGTACCCGATCTCGACGTCGAAAACTGGCTTGATTGAGAAAACAGACATGGACGCCATCACCATCCAGATCCTGCGCAACAAGATCGCCAGCCTCGTCGATGAAATGCACTATCATTTCTATCGCTCGGGCTACTCGACGATCATTCGCGAGAGCCGCGACTTCTCATGCGTGATCCTGGACGCGACCGGCAGGCTGATCGTCGCGCCGCCGATGTTTTTCCACGCGCCGGTCTATCGTCATCTCGTTGGGCGCGTCCGCGAACTCTATGGCGACCAGATTCGCGAGGGCGACGTTTTCGTTTCCAACCACCCCTACGAGGGCGGCCTGCCGCACGTTTCGGACATGGCTTTCGTCGCGCCGGTCTTCGCCAATGGCGAAATCGTCGGCTTCTCGGGCTCCATCGCCCACAAGGCGGACGTGGGCGGAACGGTGCCGGGTTCGACCTCGGCCAACGCGACGGAAATGTATCACGAGGGCGTTCTCGTCCCGCCCGTGAAAATCTGGGACGCGGGAAGACACCTGCCCGACGTGGAGCGCCTCATTCTCGCCAACAGCCGTCAGCCCGCGCTGGTGCGCGGCGACATGACCGCGCAGATCGCGGTGACGCAAATGGGCGCGGCGCGCGTCGCGGAACTCTGCGCGCGGTTTGGCGCGGGCACGATGACCGACGCCTTCGCCGCCATCCTGCGCGGCGCGGCGGAAGAACTGAAGGGCGCCATCGCGAAACTGCCCGAGGGCGTCTCCTCCGCCGAGGGCCTGATCGACAACGATGGCGTCGCCATCGACAAGCCCGTGAAGCTCGCCGTCACCATCACCATCAAGGACGGGCGCGCCATCTTCGATTTCACGAAGAGCGATCCTCAGGCGAAGGGGCCGATCAACCTGCGGCCGTCGATGGTCGAGGCCTGCGTGTTCTACTCGCTCATCGGCAGCCTCGGACCGAAGCTGCATTTCAACGACGGAATGCGCGATTGCGTCGAATTCGTCTACGCCCCGAACACGGTGACGAACGCCTCGCCGCCCTCGCCGGTGTCGAACTACCAGATGGTGAACCTGAAACTCGTCGACGTGATCCTCGAGGCGATGGCGAAATTCAATCCGGCGCGGGCCAACGCGCACGCGGGATCCTCCAGCGCGCTGCTGATTTCATGGTCGAAGGCGCGGCCCGGCCAGTCGAACATGCAATACGAGATCGTCGGCTCCGCCTATGGCGGCGGCCAGGGCCACGACGGCTGTTCCTTCACCGCGGCGCATCTCAGCAACCTGCACGTGACGCCCATCGAGATTCTCGAATCCGAATATCCCTGCCGCATTCGCCAGTTCAATCTGGTGCCGGACACCGGCGGCGCCGGAAAATGGCGCGGCGGCGTGTCGTTCCAGCGTGAATACGAAGTGCTGGAGGACGCGATGATCATCCGCCGGTTCGACAAGAGCCGCTTTCCGCCGGGCGGCGTGGCGGGCGGCGCCAACGGCGCGGGCGGGCGCTTCGTCGTGCGCGTCGGCGCGAAGGACGAAATCGAGACGCGCGCCTCGGGCCGTTACGATCTGAAGGCGGGCGATCGCTTCCTTCTGCAAAGCGCGGGCGGCGGCGGCTATGGCGATCCGCGCGAGCGGGACGCGGCGAGCGTCGCCGCCGACGTGGCGGAAGGCTACGTCACGCGCGAGGCGGCGAAGGAAATCTACGGCAAGAGCGTCTGACGCATCGGGAGGCTTTCATGGCGAACGCGAGGGAAAAGGTCGGAATCATCGGCGTCGGGCGCATGGGCCTGCCCATGGTCAAACACATGATCGCGAAGGGTTACGACGTCACCGCGGTCGACGCGAGCGCGGAAAACCTCGGCAAGGCGAAGGCCCTGGGCGCGAGCGTCGCCGACAGCCCCGAGGGCCTCGCCGGTTGCGGTTTCGTCATTCTCGGCGTTGGCTACGACGAGGAAGTCATCGAGGTCACGCAGGGCGCCCGCGGCCTTCTCGCGTCGCTGAAACCCGGCTCGATCATCGCGGTCTCCTCGACCGTCAAGCCCGACACGGTGAAGGATCTCGACGCGAAGGCGCGCGCGAAGGGTTGCGACGTGCTCGACGCGCCCATCTGCCGCGGTCGATGGTTCGCCGACGAGGGCAAGCTGCTGGCCCTGTTCGGCGGGCGCGACGAGGTCGTCGCGCGCGGACGCGAGGTCTACGGAACCTTCTCGTCCGACATCGCCCATCTCGGCGAGGTGGGTCATGGCCAGGTCGCCAAGGGGCTCAACAACATGCTGCTGTGGGTCACGTCGATCGGCCTCATCGAGGCGGGCCGCGTCGCCGAATCCCAGGGCATGGACCTGCCGAAACTGCGCGACGCGCTGATGCTCTCCTCCGGCAAGAGCCAGGCGCTGGAGGACTGGGACCAGACCACCTTCACCTGGGCGCTGAAGGACATGCAGATCGTTTCGGCCATCGCCGATCAGGCCGGGCTCTCCCTTCCGCTCTCCGGCGCGGTCAAGGAAATGGTCAAGGAAGCGCGTCGCGTGAAGGCGACGAACCCGCCGGGCTGGACGAAGAAGGCCTGAGCCGCCGCGCCGCCGAACGCCCTCCCGAAAGGAAAGCCCATGTCCCGACTCGCTTCACAGGTCGCGTTGATCACCGGCGGCGGCGGTGAAATCGGCGGGGCCATCGCCCGTCTGTTCGCCCGCGAGGGCGCGGCGGTCGCCGCCGCCGACATCGATCTCGACAAGGCCCGCGCCGTGGCCGACGGCATTTCCACGAAGGGCGGCAAGGCCGTCGCGCTGCAACTCGACGTGTCCGACGCCACGAGCGCCCTGGCCGCCGTGCGCACCTGCGCCGCCGCCTTCGGCAAGGTCACGATCCTCGTCAACGTCGCCGCGGCGGTGACGCCGGATGGCACGGCGGAGACGCTGCCGCTGGAGGAATGGAACCGGGCGCTGGCGGTCAATCTCTCCGGTCCCTTCATCATGTGCAAATACGCCGTGCCGGAAATCCGGAAGGCCGGCGGCGGCGCCATCGTCAACATCGCCTCCCAGCTCGGCCATCTCGGCGTGCCCGGCCGCGCGCCCTATTGCACCTCGAAGGCGGCCTTGCTGCACCTGACGCGCGTGCTCGCCATGGACCACGCGCGGGACAATATCCGCGTCAATTCCATTTCGCCGGGTTTCATTCTGACGGAACGTTCCAGCAAGCGGGTCGGCGGCAAGGCCAAAGCGGCGAAGGCGAACGGTCGCCGCCACCTCCTCAACCGCCCCGGCACGGTGGAGGAAGTCGCCGCCGCCGCGCTCTATCTCGCGAGCGGCGACGCCTCCTTCGTCACGGCGACGGACCTGCTTGTGGATGGCGGTTATGTCGCCTTCAAGGGCTATGTGACCCCCGATGGCGGGTTTGAGTGAGGTTTCGGGTGCGGCGCACAAACTTATGCGCTAAGGGTCCGCCTTCTCCAGATCACCGGACCCCATGGCCGCCCCGCTCCTGACGCTGCAAGACATCACCCTGACCCTCGGCGGCAAGCCGCTGCTGGAGGGCGCCGAACTCTCCGTCGCGCCCGGCGAACGGCTCTGCCTCGTCGGCCGCAACGGCTCGGGCAAGTCGACCCTGCTGAAAATCGCGGCCGGCGAGATCCAGGCGGACGGCGGGCGGCGGTTTTTCCAGCCGGACGCCAGCGTGCGTTATCTGCCGCAGGAGCCGGACCTCTCCGGCTTCGACACGGTGCTCGCCTACGTGGAGGCCGGCCTTGGTCCGGCGGACGATCCCTGGCGCGCGCGCTACCTTCTCACCGAACTCGGCCTCACCGGCGACGAGCATCCTTCGCAACTCTCGGGCGGCGAATCCCGCCGCGCCGCGCTCGCCCGCGTTCTGGCGCCGCAGCCGGACGTGCTGCTGCTCGACGAGCCGACCAACCATCTCGACCTGCCGGCCATCGAATGGCTGGAAAACGAACTGTCCTCGCTGCGTTCGGCGCTGGTCATCATCAGTCACGACCGGCGTTTCCTGCAAAACCTGTCGCGGGCCACGGTCTGGCTCGACCGCGGCCGCACGCGCCGCATCGACCGCGGCTTTGGCGATTTCGAGGAATGGCGCGACCAGGTGCTCGAGGAAGAAGAGCGCGATCACCACAAGCTGCAACGCCAGATCGTCAACGAGGAGCACTGGGTGCGCTATGGCGTCACCGGTCGGCGCAAGCGCAACGTCGGGCGCATGGCGCGGCTTGGCGACCTGCGCAAGGAATTCCGCGAGGCCCGCCGCGCCGTCGGCGAGGTGAAGATGAGCGTCGCCGAGGGCAAGGTCTCCGGCAAGCTCGTCATCGAGGCCGAACATATTTCAAAGGCCTGGGGCGAGCGCGTCATCGTCGATGATTTCTCGATTCGCGTCCTGCGCGGCGACCGCATCGGCATCGTCGGGTCCAACGGCGCGGGCAAGACGACGCTCGTCAACATGCTCATCGGAACGCTGGAGCCGGATTCCGGCGCCGTGCGGCTCGGCGCCAACATCGAAATGGCGAGCCTCGACCAGAAGCGCGCCGCGCTCGTGGGCGACACGAGCCTCAAGGACGTGCTCACCGGCGGCGGCGGCGACTGGGTCGAGATCAACGGGGAGAAGAAACACGTCATCGGCTACATGCGCGATTTTCTGTTCATGCCCGAACAGGCGCGCACGCCGGTCTCGCGCCTTTCGGGCGGCGAACGCGGGCGGCTCACCCTGGCGCGCGCGCTGTCGCTGCCCTCGAACCTGCTGGTGCTCGACGAACCCACCAACGATCTCGACCTCGAGACGCTCGACCTGTTGCAGGAAACCATCTCCGACTATCCCGGCACGGTGATCGTCGTCAGCCACGATCGCGATTTTCTCGATCGCGTCTCGACCTCGGTGATCGTCGCCGAGGGCGAGGGCAAGTGGCGGGAATACGCGGGCGGCTACACCGACATGGTGGCGCAGCGCGGGTTTGGCCTTTCCGGCCTCGTCGCGGCCCCGAAGCCCGCGCCGAAACTCAAGGCCGGCGCCGTGGCGCGCGCGCAATCGGCCGGCGGCGGCAAGGCGCGGTTGTCCTTCAAGCAGAAACACGCGCTGGAAACCCTTCCGGGCCGCATCGCGGACATGCAGACGCTTCGCGACGGATTGCAAAAAAAGCTCGACAATCCAAACCTCTACGCGAAGGATCCGCAGGGCTTCGCGAGGATCACGAAGGAGCTCGGCGATCTCGAAACGAAGATCGCGAAGGCCGAGGAAGAATGGCTGGAGCTGGAAATGCTGCGCGAGCAAATCGAAGGATAGGCGCGCGCGCCGCGATTGCGGACGGGCCCGCCCCAGGCATAATTTGAGAAACGAAACAGGGTTGGGGACACACATGACACGTTATTCGATCAGCCAGCCGGTCCGTCAGGTCGAGGCGCCGCGGCTGATGAAGGGGCTGGGCCGCTTCACCGACGACAATTTCATGGACCGCCAGGCGCACGCCGTTTTCCTGCGCTCGCCGCACGCCCACGCGAAAATCCTGCGCGTCGATGTCTCCGCCGCGAAGGCGATGCCCGGCGTTCTCGATATTCTCACCGGCGAGGATTACGCCGCCGACGGGCTTGGCGACGTGCGAGGCCCCTCGCCGGCGAAGCGTCGCGACGGCTCGCCGATGTTCCGCCCGCCCCGGCCCGGCCTGACGCGCGACCGCGTGCGGCACGTCGGCCAGCCCGTCGCCAGTGTCGTCGCCGAATCCGTCGCCGCGGCGAAGGACGCCGCCGAGAGCATCGAGATCGACTACGAAATCCTGCCCGCGACGCTGTCGACGGCGACAGCCAACGATCCCGCCGCGCCGCTCGTCTGGGACGATTGCGCGCGCAACGAGCCGGTTTACGCCTCGCGCGGCAATCGCGAGGCGGCGGACAAGGCGATCGCCGCCGCGGCGCATGTCGTGCGCGACCGTTTCATCATCAGCCGCGTCGCGGCCTCCACCATGGAGCCGCGCGCCGTCGCGGCGAGCTACGACCGGGGCCGGGCGCACTACACGATTCTCGCCTGCCACCAGCGTCCCTATGTCTGGCGCTCCATGATGTCGAAATTCGTCTTCGACATTCCCGAAAATCGCATGACGATCATCGCCGGAGACGTGGGCGGCTCCTACGGCATGAAGGGTGGCCTCTACCCGGAGGTTCCCGTCGTCGCCTGGGCGTCGAAAAAGGTGGGACGGCCCGTGAAATGGGCCTGCGAACGGAGCGAGGCGCTCGTCGCCGACGACCAGGGCCGAGACATGGTCGTCGACGCTGAACTCGCGCTCGACAGGGACGGCAGGTTCACCGGCCTGCGCTTCTCCTCGCGCAACAATGTCGGCGCCTATATTTCGATGCTCGGCTTTCTCACGACGGGCAACATCATCAAGGATCCGGCGGGGCCTTACCTCAATCCGGGCGTCTTCGCCGAGGCCTGCGCCGTTTTCACCAATACATTGCCGGTGTCGAACTATCGCGCGCCCGGCGGCGCGCCGAGCGCCTGCATCATCGAGCGCCTCGTCGACATGGCGGCGCGGGACATGAACATCGATCCCGCCGAAATCCGCCGCCGCAACCTCATTCCCGCGAAGTCGCTGCCGTTCCGTTCCGCGACCGGCGAGACCTACGATTGCGCCGATTTCCGCAAGGCGCTCGACAGGGCGCTGGAGCGTTCGGACTACGCGGGCGCGGGCAAGCGCAAGGAAGACTCGCGGGCGCGCGGCCTGCTGCGCGGCGTCGGCATTTCCTGCACCATCGATCCGTCCGCCGGGCCCTCTCCCGAGGCCGCCGAATTGCGGTTCGATCCGGGCGGCGACGTGACGATCCTCGTCGGCTCCACCGCCGGCGGCCAGAGCCACGAGACCATCTACACGCAGATCGTCTCGCAAACCCTCGGGCTCGACGTGGAGAACATCCGCGTCGTCGAGGGCGACACGGAAAAACTGTCGTGGGGCACCGGCACTGGCGCCGCGCGCACCGCGACCATTGGCGGCACCGTTGTTTTCAAGGCCGCCGAAAAAATCCTCGCCAAGGCGAAGCGCATCGCCGCGCACGTTCTGGAGGCCGGCGTCGCCGACATTCATTTCGAGGACGGCGTGTTCAGCGTCGCCGGCACCGATCGCTCCATCGCCTTCCCCGAAGTCGCGAAAATCGCCTTCGAGCCGCATCGCCTCGGCCCGGACATCGAGATCGGCCTCTATGAAACCGCGACCTGGTCGCCGGACGCGCAGAACCTGCCGAATTCCTGCCACGTCTGCGAGGTCGAGATCGATCCCGACACCGGAGTCGTGAAAATCGACCGTTACACCTCCGTCCACGACGTCGGCGTGGAACTCAATCCGCTGCTCGTCGAGGGCCAGGTTCACGGCGGCATCGCCCAGGCTGCGGGCCAGGCGCTGATGGAGCGGATCGTTTACGAAGAGGGCAGCGGCCAGGTGCTCACGGGCTCGTTCATGGACTACGCCATGCCGCGCGCCGACAATCTGCCGATGTTCGATCTCGACCGCAGCCCCGTTCCCGCGACCTCCAATCCGCTCGGCGTCAAGGGCGCGGGCGAATGCGGCACGGTCGGCGCCCTGCCGGCGGTGATGAACGCCATCAACGACGCGCTCGCCGCCGTCGGCGTGCGCAACCTGCAAATGCCGGCGACGCCGGATCGCGTGTGGCGCGCCATCCGTGACGCGAAAAAGGCCTGACGGATCATTGCGGCGCGGTGGCGCGCCGCAATCTTTCGATGAGCGCGTCGGGGGGAATGAAATGCGCCCGGACGTAATCGGCGAGCTCGGCGCCTTTCATCGGGCCCGGCTCGAAATTCAGCCGCGCGAGTCCCGCGAGATAGGCGGGGTCGCGGGACATCTGGTCGAAGGCGCCGCGCAACGCCGCGAGCCGGTCGGCGGGTATGTCGGGCGCGCCCGCCAGCGTGAGTCCCAGCGTCGACATCGAGCCGAGAATATCCATGACGGGACGCTCGGCCCCGTCGACGAGTTCGAGGATCGTCGGCGTGTCCGGGTACGCCTTGATGCGCGCGACGCCCGATGAATAGAGCACCCGCACCTTGTGGCGCGCGCCGAGATCGCCAAGCGACCCGTTGCCGATCCCCTGAATTTCCCCGCGCTCGATGGCGAGCCCTTCGGCGGACTCCGACTGGTAGCCGAGAATGACGCGAAACCTCGCGCCCGCGAGGCGGTTGAGCGCCCAGGGAATCATCGACGCGGGCCCGTTCGCCGCGTTGCCGCCGAGGATGACCTCCATCCGCCGCGCGTCGTCGAAGGTCTTCACCGGGCTTGAGTCCGAGACGAGCCCGCCCATGTCGATCTGGCCGGCGCGTCCGATCCAGGACATGCGCGAAATCTCGAATTTCAGGTCGCGATTGAGGATTTTGTTGAGGATCACGTAGGGCTGCGCGACGAGCAGCGCCGTGCCGTCGCGTGGCGCGATGTTGTAGGCGTGTTCCGTCGCCCGCAATTGCGACGCGCCTGGCATGTTCTGCGTGATGACGGTCGGGGAGCCGGGAATGTACTTGCGCAGAAAGGGCGCCATCAGCCGCGCGTTCTGATCGTAGAAGCCGCCTTCGCCGGCGCCGACGATGATCGTGACGGTCTTGCCGCGGTAGAAGTCGGCGGCGTCCTGCGCGAGGGCGGGCAGGGCCGCGATCATCGCGAGGAGCCCGCCCGGAAGTCGAAATCCTCTCGCCGCCATGCCGCCTCCGTCCCGGTTGCTCGCCCGCAATGTCCGACAGGCCGCCGGCGGTTGCAACCCGGAGCGTTCAGAACTTCAGCCAGACCGCCGCGATCAGCCCGCGCTCCCTCAGCGCGTTCTTGCCGGCGACGGTTTCAAAGCCGCCGATTTGCCCGGAGATGGTTCTGGTGAAGTCGTGGACGACGCTCGCCTGCAACTTGCTCGAGGAATTCGATGGAAACACCGCCGAGGACGAGGACCGCGAGATCGTGTTGAAGGATTGCAGCAGAAGCATCCAGTCGGCCGCCGGCCGGGTTCCAATCGTGAAATCGCCGCGCCATTCGGAGGGCGGACCGTGCCTGAACCGGTAGCCGATTTGCGTGTCGACGAAGGACGACCATCCCGCGATCTGGAATCCATGTCCCGCGAGCGCGCGCACGTCCTGCTCGACGCGGGTGGCGCCCTGCAACGCGAGATTGGAACTGTCGGGCGCGCCGGGAATCCGCAGAATGCCCTGCACCGCGAAAACCGCGGCGCCCTGTTTGAAGACTTGCGCCTGAACGCCGGCCTCGGTCGTCCCGAGGCCCGTATAGGAGGCGTCCGGCGTACCCGACGTGCGCCAGTTCACGAAGGCGGGCTTGACGATGGCGGTGAGCCAGTCGGCGACGCCATATTCCACGAGAGCGGTCGTCTCGAATTTCTGGAACCGCGACGCCGCGGTCAGTTTGCCGGCGGCGTCGTAGCCCTGTCCCGCCGAGGAAAACATTTGCGAGAAAATGATCTGGCCCTTGCCTTCGTCCTGGTTGAAGGCGCCCGCGAGGGCGGGGCCCGCGCAGAGGCAGGCGGCGAGGGCGCCGCTGAAAACGCGTTTCATCATGGGTCCTCCGCGACGACGACGCGATTGCCGCCTTCCGCCGCCGCCTGTTCCGCGGCGCAGATCGCGTCCGGCAGCAGTTGCGCCACGCGTTCGCGCGTCGCGCGCGCTCCCGCGGCGACGCCGACGCTGGCGCTGACGCAATCGTGAAACGCCGATTCGAGATGCGGAATCGCCAGCGCCTCGACGCGGGCGCGGACCTCTTCGGCGAAGCTCCGCGCGTCGCCGCCGGCGCAGGCGCGAACGATGGCGTAGCCGCCCGTTTCGAACGCCGCGATGAGCGAATCGAGCCGCGCGTTCATCGCGCCCAGCGTGCTCGACACGCGCTTCAGCATGTCCGAGGTCGCCGGGGCGCCGTGCAGGTGGCGGTAGCTCGTCAGCGCGTCGATCTGCGCCACGATCACGGCGAGCGGCGCGCCATCCTCGCGCCCGGCGTGCCAGGTGAGCGAACCGGTCAGCGCGGCGCGCCCCGGCAGCCCGGATTCCGCGTCGACGACGGGGCCTTCCGCCTGCCGCCAGATCGAGCCGGGGCGGCGCAGTCGCTGCAATTCCCGCTCGCCGTCGCGCCGCCGGTCGATCTGCACCTTGTGGCGCAGGATCGAACGCATCCGGGCTTGCAACTCGATGTCGTGAAACGGCTTGAAGAGATAGTCGCTCGCCCCCGCGACGAAGGCCTGCGACAGGCTCCGCGTGTCGCCGGGTTCCGCGAGGACGACGACGGGGGTGTCGCGATAAAGCGATTGCAGGCGAATGGTCGCGCAGGTCTCGACGCCGTCCGCGTCCGGCAGGCGCATGTCGAGCAGAACAGCGTCGACGGCGGGCCGCGTCCGGTCGGCCGTCAGTAATTCCAGCGCGTCGCGCGACGAGGCCGCGCCGATCACGTCGTCGAAGCCCGCCGTCGCCAGCGCGGCGCGGGTCGCTTCGCGAAACTCCCGGGATTCGGCGACGATCATGACGCGCATGGATCAGCCTCCCCGCCTCGCCATCGACGGGTCGCGCCGGTAGACGCGCCAGCCGCCGTGGTCGTAAACGCGCGAATAATTCGGCATGCCCTTTTCGTGGAGATCCGGAAAAATCGCGTGCAAGGCGTCGGCTTCCGCGGACGCCTCGCCGGCTCGACGCACCGCGAGATAGCCAGCGTCGGCGCGTTTCGTCAGTCGCGTCATGTCGAACGCGGGTTGTGTCGGCAGGCGCAGTCCGAGCGCCGAGCCGCGTCCCGCCAGGACGGCGGGCGCCGAAATCGCGTCGATCAGCACGTCGTCGCGCCCCGCGAGAAAAGCGCCGACCGCGAGGTCCGCCTGGGCCGCCGGCACGATCCGGCGTCCGGCGAGCGCCGCGGTCCAGTCTCGCGTCTCGCGCGATTGGGCGAAAACGACGAGGCCCGCGCCCGCGGCCGCGCCGAGGGCAAGCAGCGCGGCGACGCGCGGGATCCGCTCCGGCCCCGCCGGCCAGACGGCGATCGACGCCGCGGCGAACCCCAGCATGGGCGCGGCGACGGCGAGCGGTTCGCGCGTGACGCCGAGCAG
>CAISEY010000210.1 GCA_903884435.1 uncultured Hyphomicrobiales bacterium
CGAGACGATCGCGATCTTCCGCCCGCGAAAGTCGGCGATGGACTCGATCTCTCGATCCTGACGCACGAGAAACACGACCGCGCGCCGCTGAACCAGCGCGACGGACTGCGCCTCCTTCGAATTCGGATCGGCGCTGCTGAGAATGGCGATGTCGGCCTGGTTCGCGTCGAGCGCGACGGCGCTGTTCTTCGAACCGTCCGTGACGACGATTTTCAGCCGGAAGGGCTGACGCGAATCGGCCAGCGCGTCGGCGATGGCCCGCGCGTTGCGAATGAGCGGGCTGTTTTCCGGGCCGACAGCGATCCGCAAGATGGTCGGCGCGACAAAGACGTACCAGACGCCCATGGCGACGCAAATGCTCGCGAAAGCGAGGAACAGCCAGCGCCAGTGTAACCCGTGGTTCATCTCGCCCTCGTGGCCGGAGTCCCGTGAGCCTTATATGGGAACGAAAACGCCCGGCGCCTCCCGCCCGCGTTCCGTGAAACGCCGGACCGCCGCCTGAAAGACGCCGCCCGCCCGCAGCAGGTCCGCCTCGGCGGGCGAGCGAACGTCGATCGCCGCCTCGAGAACGATGGTCTCCCCGGCGCGCGTGCCGATTTCGATCTCGACGGGCCCGCCCGCGGCGAGCGCCGCCGCGACGCCGCGCAACGTGAAAGTTTCGCCGCCGTCGAGGCCGAGTTCATCGACCCCCAGCCCCTCCGGAAACAGCAGCGGCACGATCCCGACGCCAATGAGATTGGATCGGTGGATTCGCTCGAAGGATTTGGCCAGCACCGCGCCGACGCCGAGCAGCATCGGCCCCTTGGCGGCCCAGTCGCGGCTCGAGCCAGAGCCGAAATCGCGTCCGCCCAGCACGATCAGCGGCGTGCCCGTCTCGAAATAATAATGGGCCGCGTCGAACACCGGCACGATCTGGCCGGATGGCTGCAATTTGGTCCACCACCCCTCGCGGCCGGAGGCCATCCTGTTTTTCACGCGCACGTTGGCGTAGGCGCCGCGCATGAGAACATGATGGTTGCCGCGCCGGCCGACATAGGAGTTGAAGGCGGCGGGCGCCACGCCAAGCTCCTGCAAATACCGCCCCGCGGGACTCTCGGGCGGAATTTCTCCGCCGGGAGAAATATGATCCGTCGTCACGCCGTCCTCGAAGACGCCGAGCGCCCGCGCGCCTTCGATCACGTCGCGGGTCGCGAAGGCCGGATCCTGTGGATTGAAAAACGGCGGCTCGACGATGTAGGTCGAGTCCGGATCCCATTCGAACAACGGACCTTCCGGCGCCGGGACCGCGTCCCAGAGCGCGCTGGCGCCCTGCCCCGCGGAGGCGAATTGCGCCGGCGTGACGGCGCGCGCGACGGTTGCGTCGATCTCGGCGTCGGAGGGCCAGAGTTCGCGCAGATACACCGGCTCGCCCGCTCGATCCCGTCCCAGCGGCTCCGCGTCGACGTCGATCCGCGTCGTCCCCGAGAGGGCGCTGGCGACGACCAGCGCCGGCGAGGCCAGAAAGCTCGCCGCGACGAGCCGATGGATGCGCCCGTCGAAATTCCGGTTGCCGGACAGCACGGCCGCGACCGAAATCCCCCGGCTTTCGATGGCCTCCACGACCGCTGGCTTCAGCGGCCCCGACTTGCCGCCGCAGGTCGTGCAGCCATAGCCGATGACGTGAAAGCCGAGCGCCTGGAGAGGAGCCAGAAGCCCCGCGGTTTCGAGCCAGGCCGTCACGGCCCGCGACCCCGGCGCGAGCGAGGTCTTGACCCAGGGCGCGGCGGAGAGCCCGCGCGCGACGGCGTTTCTCGCCAGCAGCCCGGCGGCGATCATGGCGCGGGGATTGGCGGTATTGGTGCAGGACGATATGGCCGCGATGGCGATGGCCCCGTCCGGAACCTCGCCCGGCGCGTCCGCGACGGGTCCGCCGCCGGCCCTCGCGCGAAACGCCGCCGCGAGTTCCGCCGGCGCGATCCTATTGTGCGGCTTCGAGGGCCCGGCGAGCGACCGCGCGATCGTCGAAAGATCGACGCGCACGACGCGATGATAGTCCGGCTCCGGGGCGCCCGCCTCGCGGAACAGGCCCGCCGCCCGTGCGTGCGCCTCCACGAGACGCACATGCGACTCCGGCCGCCCGGTCAGTCGCAGATAGGCCAGCGTCGCCTCGTCGACGGGCCAGAACCCCGTGCTCGCGCCATATTCCGGCGCCATGTTGGCGAGCGTCGCCCGGTCGGGCGCGCCGAGCGCGGCGACTCCCGGCCCGAAAAACTCGACGAAAGCGCCGACGACCTTTTCCGCGCGCAGGATTTGCGTCAGCGTCAGCGCGGCGTCGGTGATCGTGACGCCCTCGCGAAGGGCGCCCTCGAGGCGCACGCCGACGAATTCGGGATTGGGCAGTAAAAAGGGCTCGCCCAGCGCCGCCATCTCGGCCTCGAGCCCGCCGACGCCCCAGGCGAGCACCCCGAGCGCGTTGACCATGGGCGTGTGCGAATCCCCGCCGATGGCGAAGTCCGGGAAGGCGACGGGCAAGTCGCCGCTCGTGTCGAGCCGCGTCACGCGCGCGATTTTTTCGAGGTGAATCTGGTGAATGATCCCGCTGCCAGGCGGAAAAACCTCGATGCCGCGAAAGGCGGACATCGCCCATTTGACGAAACGGTAGCGTTCGGCGTTGCGCTCGAATTCCTTCGCGAGGTTGCGCGCTTCCGCCTCCGGCGTTCCCGCCTCGTCGACCTGCAGGGAATGATCGACGATGAAGGAAATCGGCGCGCTCGAATCGACGCTGGCGGGATCGAGCCCCCGCCGGGCCAGCGCCGAGCGCAGGGCCGCGAGGTCCATCAGAACGGGAATGCCGGAGGAATCCGGCAGGATGACGCGCGGCCCGCGCAGGGGAAGCACGACGGAGTCGGGCGCCGCCGGCGACGACAGGGCCGCGAGACAGTCCGGCGCGTCTTCGCCGCCGTGCCGCAGGATGTTCTCGGCCAGAACGCGCGCCACGAAGGGCATCCGCGCGAAAGCGGCGGGCCCGACCGCCGCGCGAACGTCGTGAAATCCGTGCG
This sequence comes from uncultured Hyphomicrobiales bacterium, assembly GCA_903884435.1. Lineage (GTDB taxonomy): Bacteria > Pseudomonadota > Alphaproteobacteria > Rhizobiales > Beijerinckiaceae > Terripilifer. The sequence goes on from CAISEY010000210.1 coordinate 3,039, forward strand.
GGACGCCATCGACGTCAAATCGCGCCAGAGCCGCCACGGGGCTAACGGAACTTCATGTCGAAGTCGCGGGCGAGGTAATCCTGCAACCACGCGATCGTTTCAGGCGTGGTTTTCCCCACGGCGGAAATATTGGCGCGCAAGGCCTCGCCCGCCTGCAACGGATAGCCTTCGAGCACCTGTTCGGCGGTCTTCAGAAACTCCTTGTCCGTCAGCATCGCCCGCGCGGCCTGCAACAGCGCCTCGCGCGCGGCGGGCGGGGCGTCCGCGTGCATCATCAGGATTTTTCCGCCATTGCCGATGGCGCGCACGACGGCCTTGTAGGCCTCCCACGCCGGCCCGTCCGGCTCCTTGCCGTGAATTTCGCGATAGACCTCGACGACCGTCGGAATCGTCGGCGCGGCGGGATCGCGCACGAGGTTTTCGCCGTCGAGCAGCCCCTGCGCGAACAACGGCATGGCCTTGCCCTCCTTCACGAGCGGCGCGACGCCGCTGTCGTAGAGGGGCGTCGTCTGCCCGTCGAGATTGACTTCGCCCTGTTGCAACGCGAGCCGCGTCTCGTTCTTGCCGGGATAGCCCATGACCGACCTGTATTTCACGTCGAGCACTTTCAGGCCCAGCACCGCGTCGATGGTGGCGATGACCTCGGGCACGCCGAGGATCAGCGGTTGCGGAGGGTTCAGGAGTTTCTTCTTGTCCTGCAAGCCGGCGGCGGTGGACGCGTAGGTGACGCGTCCCATCGGGCTGGCGATGACCGGCTCGAATTCGTCCGGGCGAGACTTCGCGCCATCGAGGCCCAGCATCATCCGGAACAGCAATTGCCCCGTGCCGATCAGCAGGGTCGTGCCGTCGCGCGGCGCGCGCTGGCTCATGAAATTCGAGGCGACGACGCTGCCCGCGCCCGGCATGTTCTGCACCGCGACGGAGGGCTTGCCGGCGAGATTGCGCGCCAGCCCCTCGGCGGCGATCCGGCCGAAGAGATCGGTGCCGCCACCGGGCGAAAAGCCGACGAGAACCCTGACCTGCTTGCCCTGGTAATACGGGGTCTGCGCGAGAGCCGGCGCGGAGCACAGCGCGGTCAGCAAACCAAGGGACACAAGCGCAAGCCGATTTGTCATGACCATCCTCGCGTGGCGGGCGGCGCGCGCCCGGCGGGCTCTTTCAACACCTTGTTTGCCCCCCGGGCAAGTTGGGCTATGCGGATAACCTTTCAAGGGAGCGCGATATGTCGAAACACACGAAGGGCGGACCGCGGAAATTGCGGGAGCTTCTGGCGCGCGGCGGGCTGATCCTCGCGCCCGGCGTCTACGACGGCTACAGCGCGCGCCTCGTTCAGGCCGCCGGCTTCGAACACGCGGCGACCAGCGGCGCGGCCATCTCGAATTCCCTGCTCGGCGTCGACGACATCGGCGTGATGGATCTCACCGCCAACGTCGATCATTGCCGCCGCCTCGTGCGCTCGCTCGACATTCCCCTCACCGCCGACGCCGACACCGGCTACGGCAACCCGATGAACGTGCACTACACGGTGCAACTCTTCGAGGAGGCGGGCGTCGCCGGGGTCAACATCGAGGACCAGGTTCATCCCAAGCGCTGCGGCCACATGCCCGGCAAGGAAATCATCTCGCTGGAGGAAATGGTCAAGAAGATCGAGGCCGCCTGCCTCGCGCGGCGCGACGACGATTTCGTGATCATCGCCCGCACCGACGCCCTCGCCATCGAAGGCCTCGAGGGCGCCATGCGCCGCGCCCGCGCCTACGCGGACGCCGGCGCCGACATGATCTTCCCCGAGGCGCCAAAAGCGAAAGACGACATCGCGCGCCTCGTGGAAGCCGCCCGCGCGCCCGTCACCATCAACATGGGATTTGGAATCAGGGCGCGGCCGACGACGCCGCTGATGCCGCTGCCCGAGCTCGAAAAGCTCGGCGTGCGCCGCGTGTCGTTGCCCCGCATGTTGCCCGCCGCCGCCATCATGGGGATGCAACGCGCGCTGGAGGCCATGAAGGAGTCGATGGCGTCGGGCGTCCCCGCCAACCGCCCCGACCTCGCCGTCGGCATCGAGGACATCATGAAACTGATGGACTACGACGAAATGCGGGCTCTCGAGGCGCGGCTGCTGACGCTCGGGACGCTGGAGAAGAAATACGGAGTGAAGGAATAAGCGCGAAGGGTCGCGAGGACGCGGACCACGCGCTCGTGAATTGACCGGGATCGCGCTGGCCTGGCGGCGATCGTCATGGCGGGGTTCCCGCCCGCCCGATACGGCGATGCCCCGCAAATTTCAATTTCAACCGGCGCCCGCCGCTTCGCGGCGCCGGGTCAGCGGCCGCCCCTGACGTAATTTTCGAGATAGACCAGCGCCGCCTGGCGATCGATGTCGTTGGCCGCTTTCGAGGCGGTCTCGTAGAGATCGACGATCCACTTGCCCTTCTTGCGGTCGGCGATCGCGTCCCGCGCCAGCGTGAGATACATCAGTCCCATGGCGCGCTGGCGTTGCAGGCCCTCGGCGCCCGAGAAATACAGATGGCCCAGCAGGGCCTGCGACTCCACGTGGTTCTTGTCGGCGGCGAGCTTGAGCCAGCGCGCGCCGCGGCGCGGATCCTTCTGGATGCCGTCGCCGTCGAGATACATGCGCCCGAGATTGTACTGGGCGTGCGGGTCCGCGAATTCGGTCGCCGCCACCGTGAACATCTCCACCGCGCGAAGCGGATCGCGGGCGACGCGCGAATTCGGAATGCCCGTCAGCGAATAGGCGCCGACCGCCACGAAGGCGCTGGCGATCACGCCGCGCTGCCGGGCCGCGGGCGCGTTGTCGTCGTAATCCTCGATGATCTTCAGAAAATAATTATAGGCGATCCGGTCGTCGTGCGGCACGCCGTCGCCCGCCGCGTACATGGATCCGAGCTTCCAGCGCGCCAGCTGTTCGCCGCCATCGGCCGCGTAACGCAAGGCCTCGATCGAGGACGCCGGATTTCCCGAACGGTATCCCTCGAGATACTTGCTCAGCGCCTGCTGCGGAGTCTCGAACGCGGGCGCCGCCGCTGGCGCGGCGATCATCGCCGCGGTCTTCTTCTCGTCGGCGGCGAACGCGGCCATGCTCGCCATCGAGATGGCGCAGGCCGCGACGCAACGATACACAAAACGACTAGAGATCGGCATAGACGTGCTTTTCGCCTTCGTGGCCGGGATGGGTGACGGCGCCGTCGCGGGCGTTGCCGACCGTCTGCGCGTATTTCCATATTGCGCCGGAACCGTAAAAAGTTTCCCGTGGTTTCCAGCTTTTCCGCCGCTCGGCGAATTCCTCTTCGCTCACGTCGGCGCTCAGCGTGCCCTTGATCGCGTCGAGGCGGATGATGTCTCCGTCGCGCAGCAGCGCGATGGGGCCGCCGACCGCCGCTTCGGGGCCGACATGCCCGACGCAGAAGCCGCGCGTCGCGCCGGAAAAGCGCCCGTCGGTGATGAGCGCGACCTTGTCGCCCATGCCCTGGCCGTAGAGCGCCGCGGTCGTCGCCAGCATCTCGCGCATTCCGGGGCCGCCCTTCGGCCCCTCGTAGCGAATGACGAACACGTCGCCTTCCTTGTACTGCTTCGTGCGCACGGCCTCGAAACAGGCTTCTTCCGTGTCGAAACAGCGCGCCGGTCCGGCGAAAACCTGCTTCTCGACCGGCATGCCCGCGACCTTCACGATCGCGCCCTCGGGAGCGATGTTGCCCCTGAGGCCGACAACGCCGCCGGTCACGGTAATCGGCTTGTTGGCGGGATAAACGACGTCCTGCTCGTCGTTCCACTGAACCTTCGCGAGATTTTCCGCGATGGTCCTGCCCGTGACGGTGAGGCAATCGCCGTGCAGGAAGCCGTGGTCGAGCAGCGTCTTCATCATCAGCGGAATGCCGCCGACCTCGAACATGTCCTTCGCCACGTATTTCCCGCCCGGCTTCAGGTCGGCGATATAGGGCGTGCGATGGAAGATTTCAGCCACGTCGAACAGATCGAACTTGATGCCGCATTCGTGCGCGATGGCCGGCAAATGCAGCGCCGCGTTGGTCGAACCGCCGGAAGCGGCGACCACGGTGGCTGCGTTTTCCAGCGCCCGGCGGGTGACGATGTCGCGCGGGCGAATGTTTTTCGCGATGAGGTCCATGACGATTTCGCCGGCCGCCATGGAGAACTGGTCACGGATTTCGTAGGGGGCCGGAGCGCCGGCCGAATAGGGCAGCGCGAGGCCGATCGCTTCGGAGACGGTCGCCATCGTGTTGGCTGTGAACTGCGCGCCACAGGCGCCCGCCGACGGGCAGGCGACGTGTTCGAGTTCGTCGAGGTCTTCATCAGACATGTCGCCGACCGAGTGTTTGCCCACGGCCTCGAAAAGGTCCTGGACCGTCACCGGCTTGCCCTTGAAGGTGCCGGGGAGGATGGAGCCTCCGTAAATGAAAATCGAGGGGACATTGAGGCGAACCATCGCCATCATCATGCCAGGCAGCGATTTGTCGCAACCGGCGAGCCCCACCATCGCGTCGTAGCAATGGCCGCGCATGGTCAGTTCGACCGAGTCGGCGATAACCTCGCGCGAGACGAGCGAGGCCTTCATGCCGTGGTGGCCCATGGCGATGCCGTCGGTGACGGTGATCGTGCAAAATTCGCGCGGCGTGCCGCCACCGGAGGCGACGCCCTTCTTCACCGCCTGGGCCTGACGCATGAGCGAAATATTGCAGGGCGCGGCCTCGTTCCAGGCCGAGACGACGCCGACGAGCGGCTGGTGGATCTGGTGACGCGTCAGCCCCATCGCGTAAAGGTAGGAGCGGTGCGGGGCGCGCGAGGGGCCCTCGGTCACGTGGCGGCTGGGAAGTTTTGCCTTGTCGAAGCTGCGCGAATCCATCCGGTCGGTCCCGATCGCCTTTTCATGAAAAGCCCGCCGGACGGCGAGCCTGTCCCATTGCCACGCGTTCCGCCAAACGCGCAAGCGCATGTGCGGCTCAAGTCGCCGTCGAAAACCGCGCTCCGTGGAGCCCGGCTTCGCGACTGCTTTTCATTACTGCGGAAAAAGCGCTTTGTTTATGGCTGAATATGGGCGTTTGTCCTGGACCGCGGCCCCCGCGCGAAGTTGGGTCCGGGCTGTTGCGCCGATGCAACAGCGGCGGGGATTTGCGCGAGCGCCGGAACGCAACGCAATGGCCGGGCGACGCCGCCCTCCCCCTACCCCTTCAGCCGCGCCAGCGCCGCCTGAAGTTTCTCGATGCGCGCGAGGGCGGTTTCCTTTCGCTCCTTGTTTTCCTCGACGATTTCCTCGGGAGCGCGACGCACGAAATCCGCGTTGCCGAGCTTGGCGTCGACCTTCTTCACCTCGCCCTGCTCCTTCGCGATCTCTTTCGCGAGCCGCGCGGTTTCCTGGTCGATGTCGATCACGCCCCCGAGCGGCAGGCAGGCGACGACGCCGCGAACGATCATCTGCGCCGAACTTTTCGGCGCCTCGGCCGCGAAGGACACGCCCGAGAGACGCGCCAGCCGGCGGATCGTCTCGTCCCAGGCCGTGGCGCGGGCGCGCGCTTCGGCGGGAACATCGACGAGCACGAGCGGAATTTGCTGCCCGCCAGGAATGTTCATCTCGTTGCGGACCGAGCGAATTTCCGAAATGAGTTCGACGATCCAGCCGATCTCGGCCTCCGCCGCGGCGTTCTCGACGCCCGCGAGTTCCGGCCACGGCGCCAGCGCCAGCAGGCTGGCGTTCCCCTGCCCGGCCCGCGCCGCGAAATCCGCCCAGAGTTCCTCCGTGAGGAACGGCATGAACGGATGCAGCAGTTTGGCGATCTGGTCGAGCACGAAGGCTGTCGTCGCGCGCGTCTCGTCCTTCGCCGGCCCGTCGGCGCCCTGCACCACCGGCTTGGTCAGTTCGACGTACCAGTCGCAGAAAATGTTCCAGACGAAGCGATAGGCCGCGCCCGCCGCGTCGTTGAACCGGTAGGCCTCGATGGCGCCGGAAATCTCGGACACCGTGCGCGCGGTCTCCCCGAGAATCCACTGGTTGAGCGTTTCCTTCACCGACGCGGGATCGAAGCCCGCGACGCGCGCGCACCCGTTCATCTCGGCGAAACGCGCGGCGTTCCACAGCTTCGTCGCGAAATTGCGATAGCCCTCGACGCGGCTCGTCGCCAGTTTGATGTCGCGGCCCTGCGCCGCCATGGCCGCGAGGGTGAACCGGAGGGCGTCGGCGCCATACTGGTCGATCAGAACGAGCGGATCGATGACGTTGCCCTTCGACTTCGACATTTTCGCGCCCTTCTCGTCGCGGACGAGGGCGTGGATGTAGACGTCCCTGAAGGGAATCTCCTTTTTGAAGTGCAGGCCCATCATCATCATGCGGGCGACCCAGAAGAAGATGATGTCGAAGCCGGTGACGAGCAC
>CAISEY010000211.1 GCA_903884435.1 uncultured Hyphomicrobiales bacterium
CTGCTCGGCGACGCCATGAAACTCGAGCGATTCCTGATCGATCGAATATCGCAAACGTTCGCCGCGCGCGCCAAAACCGTCGTCCACGTCGACGATGAAATCGACGGCGGAAAAAGCCTGGCGCAATTTCGTGGCCAGCGCCCGGCGGCTTTCGGCGTCCGGTCCATAGACTTCCGCGAGCAGGGTCGCGAGCACCGGAGGTCCAGGCGGAACCTCGACCACCTTGATCGCCGAACCCGCGGGCAGGACGAGCGCGCGCAGGCGCTCGCGAATGTCGAGCGCGATGGCGTGACTGGCGCGCTTGCGTTCGCCCTTCGGCGCGAGATTCACGGCGAGGTCTCCGAGCTCGGGGCTCTCGCGGAAATAATAGTGGCGGACAAGACCGTTGAAATTGAATGGCGCGGCCGTCCCGGCGTAGGCCTGGATCGACGCGAGTTCGGGAATATCCCTCAGGCGAGCCGCGGCCGCGGTCAGAACGCGATCCGTGTCCTCGAGCGAAGACCCGCGCGGCAGGTCGAGGACGACCTGGACTTCCGACTTGTCGTCGAAGGGCAGCAGTTTCACGCGAACGCTTTTCGTCGCGAAAAGCGCGCAGGACGCCAGCGTCGCGGCGCCGACAACGAGCAGAAACACGCGCGAGCGCAGACGGCCGCGCAGGAGCGGCGTCGCGATTCGCTTGTAGAATCGACCCATGCGTCCGAAATCGTCGTGACGAGGCAAGGACGGCGCCGCCAATCCCTCGAACCGCCGCCGCGACACTTTCATCAGCAGCCAGGGCGTGATCGTCACGGCCACGAAGAAGGAAAACAGCATCGCCATGGAGGCGTTCGCCGGAATGGGGCTCATGTACGGACCCATGAGGCCGCTGACGAACATCATCGGGAGCAGCGCGACGACGATGGTCAAGGTCGCCACGATCGTGGGATTGCCCACCTCGGCCACGGCCTCGACGGCCGTCTCCGCCAATCCACGGTCGCCGCGCCCGCGCCAGTGACGAACGATGTTCTCCACCACGACGATGGCGTCGTCCACGAGAATGCCGATCGAGAAGATCAGCGCGAACAGACTGACGCGATTGATCGTGTAGCCCATCAGCCAGGAAGCAAAGAGCGTGAGCAGGATCGTCGTGGGAATGATCACCAGAACGACGACGCCCTCGCGCCAGCCCGTCGCCAGCGTGACGAGCAGAACAATCGAAACCGTCGCGAGCGCGAGGTGAAACAGGAGTTCGTCCGCCTTCTCCGACGCGGTCGCGCCATAGTTTCGGGTGATCGCGATGTCGAGACCGGCGGGGACGATCCGGCCCCTGACGATTTCAAGGCGACGCAGGATGTCTTCGGCCACCAAGACCGCGTTGGCGCCCTTGCGCTTGGCGAGCGCGAGGCTGACCGCGGGACGCTTGTCGAGCGAGCCGTCCGCCTTGCGGGTCATGGTCCAGGCGCGATGTTCGGGAGTGGCGGCGCCGACGCGAACATCGGCGACATCCTTCACGTAAACCGGACGGCCGTCGCGCGATGTCAGCAGCAGCAAGCCAATGTCGGGCACGCCCCGCAAGGTCTGGCCCGCGAGCACGGGAATCGAACGTCCGCCATCCCGGAAGACGCCGGCCTGAAACGAGCGATTTGCGTTCGTCAGTTTGTCGACGAGCTGGTTCAGCGTGATCCCGAAGAGGGAGAGCCGCCCGGGATCGGGTTCCACGCGGATCTGGTCGGGACTGCCTCCGACAATGTAGGCATCGCCAATATTGTCGACCTTGGCGAGTTCATGCTGGAGTTCCCCGGCGACCTGATAGAGGCCATTGTCGGTCCAGGCGTCGTGGCCGGAGGGTCCGGGAGAAATCGTGAGAACCACGATCGCGACATCATCGACGCCGCGCCCCACGATCAGCGGCTCCGGAATGCCCTTCGGCAGGCCCGCGATGTTCGCCCTTATTTTGTCATGCACGCGCAGAACCGCGTTGTCCTGGCTGGTGCCGACGAAAAACCGGGCCGTCACCAGAACCCTGTCGTCCAGCGTCCGCGAATAGACGTGTTCGACGCCATTGATGCCCTTGACGAGATCCTCGAGCGGGCGCGTGACCAGTTCGACGGCGGCGTCGGCCCGATACCCGTTGGCCTCGACGACGATGTCCACCATGGGAACGCTGATTTGCGGCTCCTCCTCCCGCGGCAGCGCGACGAGCGCGATGGCGCCGACGACCAGCGCCGCGATCAGCAGAAGCGGCGTCAGCGGCGAGCCGATGAACGCACGCGCGAGATGTCCGGAAAGGCCCGGCTTCATGGCGCGACCACGATGTCGCCGACTTTCAGGCCGGAGAGAATCTCGACGCCTTCGGCGCTCTTCTCGCCCGGCTGCACGACAATCTCGCTACCGTCGCCGAGCCGGACGAAATTGGCGCCCGCGCGCTGGTAGAGGGCGGCGGCGGGCACGACGAGAGCCAGTCGTCCGCCGGTCGAGACCCAGACACGGGTTCTCTCGCCGACGAAATAGTCTCCGAGACCATCGACCTCGACATCGGCGACGACCCGACCGCCCTGAATTTCCGGATAGACGAGACGCACGCGGCCCTCCCGCCGGACGTCGCCCGCGTCCGACTGAAGTCCGCGCGCGCCAATGAGCACCCTGTCGCCCGCCCGCATGAATTGCGCGTGGCGTTCGGGCAGCGCGAGACGAAGAATGTAATTATTCTCCGCCAGCGTCGCGATGGTTTCCCCGGGAAGAACGACGCGGCCCTCGGCGACGGGAACCGTGAGCACGCGACCGGCGCCGGACGCGAGCACCGCCCCCTCGGCGGCCTGTTGCTCGATGACGCCGCGATCGGCTTGCATGGCCGCGAGCGTGCGCTCGGCCACGTCGAGCGCTGTTTTCGCCTGATCGAGCTGTGTTTGCGCGCTGACGCCGCGCCGTTGCAATTCCTGAATCCGGTCGAAGTCCGACTTCGCCTGATCGCGTTGCGCCTGTTGCGAACGAATCCGCTGGTCGAGAGCCTGAATTTGAAGCGCGAGCTTCTGATCCGCGATCGTCGCGATTTCCTGACCGGCGCCGACGACATCGCCCTCGCGCGCCTTGAGCGCGACGATCACGCCTCCAAGCCGCGCCCGCGCGACGAGTTGGTGGACCGGTTCCACGGTGGCGATCACCGCCTTGCGGTCCTCGATCGTCGAAGCCTTCACCGTGAAGTCCGCGGCGATCGCCGGCGACGCGAGCGCCGCGACAAATACGAGTGACATGAAGCGCATGGAAAACCGCCCGATTTCGTTCTTGACACATATATAACGTATATATAAATTAGCAAGAATGAATTTACAGGAACTCGCGCCGAAAGCCATCGAGGCCGAAACTTTTCTGAAGGCGCTCGCCAATCGCCATCGCCTGATGATTTTGTGCGAGTTGCACAGGGGCGAGCGTTCGGTCACGGCGCTGCAACAGGCGATCGGACTCGGCCAGTCGTCGCTGTCGCAACATCTCGCGCGATTGCGCGAGGACGGACTCGTGGCGACGCGGCGCGAGTCGCAGACCATTCACTATTCTCTCGGCGGCGAGCATGTCTCGCGCGTGATCAAGTTGCTTTACGAAATCTACTGCACCGGGAATTGCGACGACGAGGACAATCCCGCGACCGGAACCGCCGTCAGGAAGGGAAAGCGGCCATGAATTTTAATTTTATCATCATCGCATTCGCCGCCGCCATGATCCTTGTCAGCGTCGCCCTCACGGTTCCGGTCAATGGATGGCTTTTCGTTCTGACCGCCTTCGCCGGATTGAATCCGCTCCAGGCGACCTTCGCGCGCTTCTGTCCACTGGCGTCCGGAAACACCTGACTCCTTCTCGCCGGGCGCGCGACCGGCGAGAAACAACAAGGCGCGCGAACCCCACGGGAGCATCCAAAATGGCAAAGAATGTTGGCGGCGTCGACAAGGTCCTGCGCATCGTCATCGGCCTCGCGCTGATCGCCTGGGCGATCCCGCTCGGGTTTGCGAATACGGGCTGGAACTGGGTCGGCTGGATCGGCGTCATCCCCTTGCTGACGGCGGTGTTCGGAGTTTGCCCGCTCTACAGCCTGGTCGGGTTGAACACCTGTCCTCGCAAATAGCATCCGGCGCACGGTGACCGGCGGCGCGATCAGGAGCCGGTCAACCGGACAACGATTGAAAGACCGGCGGGTTGAAGGCAACGCCACGCCCGCCCGGCGGAGTTTGCCTCACGGCGCCTGCGTCTCCGCTGGCGCGATCCGGTGCGCGCGCGACAGCAGCGTGTAGATCGCGGGCGTCACGAACAGCGTGAACATCGTGCCGATGGCCATGCCGAAGGCGATGACCATGCCGATGGCGACGCGGCTGCGCGCCCCGGCGCCGGCGGCCTCGATCAGCGGGATCATGCCAACCACCATGGCCGCGGTGGTCATCAGGATCGGGCGCAGACGAACGCCGGCCGCGTGTTCGATCGCCTCGCGCGGCGACATGCCCTGCTCGTCGCGCAACCGGTTGGCGAAATCGACCATGAGAATGCCGTGTTTCGAAATCAGGCCGATCAGCGTCACGAGGCCGATCTGCGAATAGATGTTCATGGTGAGCCCGGCGAAGGGCCCGCCCACGCCCGGCGGCATCATCGAGGCCACGAGCATCGGCAGCAACGCGCCGAACATCGAGGTTGGCAAGGCGATGAGAATGATCAGCGGGTCGCGAAAACTCTCGAACTGGGCCGCCAGCACGAGGAAGATCACGATCAGGGCGAAGAGGAAGGTCACGGCGAGCGTGTTGCCCTCCTGCACATACTGGCGCGCGTCGCCCTGCCAGTCGAACGTATAGCCATCGGGAAATTTCGAGGCTGCCTGCTGTTTCAGGAAATCGACGCCCTCGCCGATGGTGCGGCCGGGAAACGGCACCGCGGAAAGCGTCGCCGAGCTGAGCTGCTGGAAGCTCGTGAGCGCGTTTGGCTGCACTGTCGTGGACAGGGTGGCCACGGCCGAGAGTGGCACGAGTTCGCCGGAGGAGGTGCGAACCTGGTAGCGCAACAGCCAGTCGGGCGTGAGGCGGAACTCGCGCGGCGCTTGCGGAATCACCTGATAGCTGCGCCCGTAAAGGCTGAACCGGTTGACGAAGTTGCCGCCCAGCAGGGTGGCGAGGGACGAACCCACGTCCTGCATGCTGACGCCGAGGCGATTGGCCTTGCTGGCGTCGATCTTCAGCTCGAATTGCGGCGTGTCGAACTTGAGGTCGCTGTCGGTGAAAATGAAGAGGCCGCTGGCGCGCGCTTCCTGCAACACATCGGCGAGCACCTGCGCGAGCTGGCGGTAATCGCCGGTGGTGCGAATCACGAACTGGATTGGCGCGCCTCCGCTGGAGCCGGGAAGGGCCGGCGGAGGAATCGCGAAGGTGGACACCCCCGGCAGCGAAAGCAGAAGCGGCTGGAGCGCCTGCAACACCTGCCGTTGCGTCTTCTCGCGATCTCCCCAGGGCTTGAGGATGAGGCCCGCGAAGGCCTGTTGCGGGCCGGCCGCGCCATTGATGGCGAAGGAATGCGCGAATTCGGGAACAGCCCGGAGCTTTTTGTTGAACTCGTCGGTCGTCTGCTCCATGTAATTCAGGTTCGCGTATTGCGGCGCCTTCAGGATCGAGATGATGAAGCCCTGGTCTTCCTCGGGCGCGAGTTCGCGCTGGGTCGAGGCGTAGATGACGCCCGTGAGGCCCAGCACGCCGAGCAGAACGACCACCGTCATCAGCCGGAAATTCAGCGTCCTGTGCAGACGGCGCTCGTAACGGCCTCGCAAGCGTTCGAAGAGGCGGTCGAGAAAGCCCGCGAAACCGGCCTTTTCGGCGCCGGCGTGCGGTTTCAGCAATTTCGAGCACATCATTGGCGACAGGGTGAGCGCGACGATTCCCGACACGAAGACCGCGCCGGCGAGCGTGAAGGCGAACTCCCGGAACAGCGATCCCGTCACGCCGGTGACGAACCCGATGGGCGCGTAAACGGCGGCGAGCGTGATCGTCATGGAGACGACGGGCAGCGCGATCTCGCGCGCGCCGACGAGCGCCGCGTCGTGCGGCGTCAACCCGTCCACGATGTGGCGATAGATGTTTTCCACGCCGACGATCGCGTCGTCGACGACGAGGCCGATGGCGAGAACGAGCGCCAGCAGCGTCAGAAGATTGATTGAATAGCCGAGTCCCAGCAGCATGATCATCACGCCCACCAGCGACAGCGGAATCGTGACGATGGGAATGAGCGTCGAACGCAAGTCGCCGAGGAACAGGAAAATCACGAGAATCACGATCAGCGCTGCCTCGCCGAGGGTCTTGGCGACCTCGCTGATGGACGCGCGGATGAATTCCGTCGCGTCGTAGGCGATGGCGCTTTCGAGTCCCGAGGGAAGATTGGCCTTGATGGCGGGATAGGCCTTGCGAACGTTGTCGATCATGTCGAGCGGATTGGCGGTCGGCGTCGCGTAAACGCCGACGAAAACCGCCTTCAATCCGTCGAAGACCGACGAGGAGTCGACGCTTTGCGGACCGAGCTCGACTTTCGCGATGTCGCCGATGCGCGTCAGCGCGTCGCCGCGCGCGGAGACGACGAGCTGGGAGAAGGCTTCGGCGCTGTCGAGGGAGGTCAGGGCGTTGATGCTGGTCTGCACCCAGTCGCCCTTCACCTGGCCGGCGGCCGAGGTGAAATTGTTGGCGGCGAGCGCGGCGCGAACGTCGGCGGGCGTGATGTTGCGCGCCGCCATGCGGTCAGGATCCAGCCAGACGCGCATCGCGAAGGTCTGGCCGCCGAGGATTTGCGCGTCGCCAACGCCTTCCACCGTCTGCAACGCGGGCTGCACCACGCGAGTCAGATAGTCGGTGATCTGCGAGGCCGACATGCTCGCGGAATTGAAGGAGAGATACATCAGGGCGAAGCCCTGCCCCGTCTTCTTGACGACGACCGGGTCGTTCGCCTCGCGCGGCAGCACGCTCTTGACCTGATTGATCTTCGAGAGAACGTCGGTCATCGCCCGATCGGGATTGGCGTTCAGGCGGAGATTGAGCGTGATCGTCGAGGCGTTTTGCTGCGAGCTCGAAACCAGGGTGTCGACGCCCTCCGCGCTGGCGACGGCCTGCTCGATGGGCGTCGTGATGAAGCCCTTGATCAGGTCTGCGTTGGCGCCGGGATAGCTTGTCGTGATGGTGATCGTCGTCTGCGACAGTTCGGGATATTGCCGGATTTGCAGACGCAGGCCGCACTGGGCCCCGACGAGCAGGATCAACAGGCTGACGACCGTCGCGAGGACCGGACGACGGATGACAAGATCGGTGAAGGAGTTCATCGCGCGGTCACTCTTTCGGACGCGGCGAGGGCGGCGGCGGCAGCGCCGACGCGTTGTCGACGCGCACGCTCATGCCGGGTTGCAACTTCAATTGCCCTTCGGACACGATGGTCTCGCCCGCCGCGAGCCCGTCGAGAACGGCCACGCGGTCGCCGCGTGCGTCGCCAACGTGGGCGACGCGGCGCTCGACCGTTCCGGTCTGTTCGCCCGGCGCCCGTTTCACGACGAAAATCGTGTCGCCATAGAGCGAGAAGGAAACCCCTGTCCGGGGGATTGTCACAACCTCGCGAGGCGCGCCCGCCGTCACGGAGACGCTGGCGTACATGCCCGGCAACAACGTCCTCGCCGCGTTCTTCAACTCGCCGCGCACGAGAACGTTGCGCGTGTCCGAACTGACGCGCGCGTCGATGGCGACGACAGCGCCCTTGAAGACCGCGTCCGGAAAGGCGTCAACCGTCACCTCGAGGGCCGCCCCGACCTTGATCGAGGACAGCGTTTGCTCGGGAACCGGAAAATCGACGAAAATCGGATCGAGTTGCTGGAGGTTGGCGATGCTCGCGCCGGGCGCCACGTATTGTCCCGTGTTGCCGGTGCGCAAGCCGATGCGCCCCGCGAAAGGCGCGGCGATCGTCTTCTGCGCGATCAGCGCCTTCGATCGTTCGACGGCGGCGGCCGCCGTGTCGCGGGCGGCTTGCGCCTGATCGAGCGTGGCGCGCGAGGTGTTGCCGCCAACCACGAGGGATTTTTGCCGGTCCAGCGTGATTTCCGCGTTCTTGAGCGTCGCCAGATTTGACTGAAGGTCGGCGCGTTCGACCGAATCGTCGATCTGCACAAGCACCGCCCCCTTCTCGACATCCTGCCCCCGGTCGAAATTGAGCGTGGCGATGACGCCGCCAATTTGGGAAACAATGTCGATGCCGGCGACCGCGCGAAGCGTGCCGATGGCGGAGACCCGCGTGGCCCAGGTCTCGGTTTTCGCATCCACCACGGCCACGACGGGGACCGGCGGCGGGGTCTTCGAAATGATGTCCCTGATCATGCGAGGCTTGAACACGAACTGGAAATAGCCAAGGCCACCGACGAGTCCCGCGAACAGCAGGACCACGATAAACAAGGCAAAAGCGCGCCGCATGAAACACCTGGAGGTTGAACGGGAAATATGTTTTGGCGACCGCGCTCCGGGCGAGCCGGCGCCCCCGACGCTTGGCCCCGGCTCGTTCGGCGGGACCGACGGTGTATGCACCGAAAAATCGCCGGTGTCTCGCCTTCCCGGACGCCAGGTCGCGGGAAATTGAACGCGAGGACTCCTGGAGGCAGGGCGGGACGGTCACGGCGCGTCGATCGACGGGCGGGATTCGCGCATGCCGGCGAAATCGGCGCCGGACGAGAAGGCGGCGGTCCGTCTCAGTGCGTCTTCGCGGGATAACAGCCGATGTCGCCGCCGCCGCGCGCGCCGGGCTCGAGCACCGAGGCGCAATCGAAATTAGGATCGAGCGAGGGCCGCGGAGGCACGGGCCCCACCGGCGCGTCGGGACGCGCGACGCCAAAGGCGCCGCCGCCGGCGACGGCGGCCGGGCCGGCTGCTTGCGGCTGGAGATTCTGGCGGGCCTGCTGCGCGACGGCCGGATTGATGTGGGTGTCGCGACGCAGGATGGAGCGGGGCGACACGTTGAGGCCCGTCACGACCGGGGTCACGGACATGTCCCGATCATGCACGACCTTGATGGAGAAGCTTTGCATGCGAGGGCTGAAATAGACGCCCTTCGATTTCGGTCCGGCGCCCGGGCCGCCGAAGCCGAGGCTGCACCGACCGGCGCCAAACACGCGTTCACAGGCCTCGCGGGCGGGAAACCTCGGCGCCTTTTCGTCGAACTCGGCCGCCGCGTTGGCCGCCGCGTTGGCGCAAAATTCCTGGCTGATCTTGCGATCGGAGGCGCATTGCTCCGCCGACGCGTAGACAAAGGAGCCGCGCTGGGCCTGCGCGCGCGCGTCCGTCGCGATCACGACCAGCACGAGCGACGCGGCGCTCGCGACCAGGACGCTCCCGCGGCCGGCGTCCGTGATTCCGCGTTGCTTCATTGCGATCATGGCCGGGTTCCAGATTGGCGGCGGACTGTTCCGCCCGCGACTCACGCACGAGGATTGACGCCCGGACAATGTGTCAAAACCAGGTCAGTCGTGCGGAGACGCAATCCTCCGCCGCGTCATAACCGCTGTTCAAGCCTCGCGCCATCGCGTATTAAAAGAACCATTCCGCCAACGCGGCGACACGCTTGCGCGGCGGCTTCGCGAAACAGACGCGGACGCCGCCGGCGGGCGCCATCGAGACGGACCCGTTCAGTTTGTTTTCCCGGTTTTTCAAGAAGAGCTCGCCCTCCGAGCAGACGACGGCCCGCGCATCCGCCAGGGTTCCGGCGGGAACGCGCGTCTACGCCGTGGGCGACGTGCATGGCCGAAGCGACCTCTACGACCAGGTCGCGGAATGGGTCGCCAGCGATCTCGCGAGCGATTCGATCCCCGCCGTGACGATTTTTCTCGGCGATTACGTCGATCGCGGCCGCGACTCCAGCGGCGTGCTGGAACGGCTGAGCAGCGGCGCGTTTCCAACGGAAATCACGACGCTGAGCGGCAATCACGAGGAAATGCTGCTCAAGTTTCTGGACGACGAATCCCAGCTCGATTCCTGGCGGCGATATGGCGGCCTCGAGACGCTGCATTCCTATGGCGTGTCGGTCGCCGACGTGATGCGAGGCCAGAATTTCGACGTGGCGCGCGACGAACTCGCTGCCCGGTTGCCCAACAAGCATCTGGATTTCCTGAAGAATCTGAGCCTCACGGCGGAGATCGGCGATTATTATTTTTGCCACGCCGGCGTGCGCCCGGGCGTCGCGCTCGCGGACCAGGAATCCGCCGACCTGCTGTGGATCCGCGGCGAATTCCTGAATCACCCGGACTCGTTCGGCAAACGAGTCGTGCATGGGCACACGCCCGTCGAAAAGCCGGAACTGCGCGCCAACCGGATCAACATCGACACGGGCGCTTTCGTGACCGGCGCCCTGACCTGCGTAGCGCTCGACGACGACAGGGTCCGGTTCTTCACGACGAAGTAATTCGCGGTTTCACCAGCTGAAACGGTAGATTTTCACGTTGGGCACGCGTTCCTTCACGGCCTCGAAAAACTTCATCCGGGATTCGCGGCTGGAAAACATCAAAAGGTCCGTGCCAAAGCCTCCCTCGACGATCAGGATGTGATGGCCCGCCCAGTTTGGCGCGACCGTCATTTCCGACACGTCTTCAAGGTCGAGTTTTCTCCGTCCGGACAGGACCAGCGGAAACCAGCGAAGACGTTTGGCCGGCCACGCGAAGCCGGACCTGCCAATATACACGCCTCGGAATTCGGCGAACGCCGACCACAGGCAGTAGACGCCGACGACGAGGGCGATGAGCCCGACCGGAGAAGCGCCGCGCCTCGCGGCAAACCAGAACGCCGCCGCCGCAACCGCGAGTTCAAGAAAGACAATGCCCCAGTTCCTGAAACGATATGTTTTCATCCGCTTCGCGGGACCCGGGGCCGCGAGCCCGGCTTTCATGTCGGCAACAGATGTTTCACTAGAGCGGAATCCGATCATTCTGGATCGTAACCTGAGGCTGCGAAGTAGTTTCTGCATTCATCCGGCGTGACGAGTTGGATGAGACCTCCGATTTTCGTCCA
>CAISEY010000212.1 GCA_903884435.1 uncultured Hyphomicrobiales bacterium
CAGAACCGGGCGGGCGCCATCGAACTGCTCATGCCCGTGATCCAGTCCGCCGATCTCTGGCGCGAGAGCGGTCGTTACGACGCCTATGGCAAGGAGATGCTGCGCATCAGGGACCGTCACGAGCGCGAAATGCTGTTCGGTCCGACCAACGAGGAAATGATCACGGAGATTTTCCGCGCCTACGTGCGTTCCTACAAGGATCTCCCGCTCAATCTCTATCATATCCAGTGGAAGTTCCGCGACGAGGTGCGCCCGCGCTTCGGCGTGATGCGCTCGCGCGAATTCCTGATGAAGGACGCCTATTCCTTCGATCTCGACGCGGAAGGCGCGCGTCATTCCTACAACAAGATGTTCACGGCCTATCTGCGCACCTTCGCGCGCCTCGGCCTGAAGGCCATTCCGATGCGCGCCGACACCGGCCCGATTGGCGGCAACCTCAGCCACGAATTCATCATTCTCGCCTCGACGGGCGAAAGCGAAGTCTTCTGCCACAAGGATTTCGTCGGCATGGACACGCCGCCGGAGGACATCGACTTCAACGACCGCGCCGTGATGCAGGGCGTCTTCGACCGCTGGACGGGCCGCTACGCCGCGACCTCGGAAATGCACGACGCGGCGGCCTTCGCGGCCTTGCCCGAATCCGACCGCGTGTCGGCGCGCGGGATCGAGGTCGGCCATATTTTCTATTTCGGCACGAAATATTCCGACGCGATGAAGGCCGTGGTCAACGGCCCGGACGGCAAGGACGTCGCGGTGCAGATGGGCTCTTACGGCATCGGCCCCTCGCGGCTCGTCGCCGCGCTCATCGAGGCCAACCACGACGAGGCCGGCGCGATCTGGCCTGAGTCCGTCGCGCCCTTCAGTGTCGGACTCGTCAATCTGAAGGCCGGCGACGCGAAAGTCGACGCGGCCTGCGAGGATCTCTACGCGAAGCTCGGCAAGGCCGGCGTCGACGTGCTCTACGACGATCGCGACGACCGTCCCGGCGCGAAATTCGCGACCATGGACCTGATCGGCCTGCCCCGTCAGCTCATCGTCGGCCCGAAGGGACTCGCCGAAGGCAAGATCGAGCTGAAACACCGGCGCGGCGGCGCCCGCGAGACGCTGTCGCCCGAGGAAGCCCTCAACAAACTCACGGCGCGTGGATGAAAGCCACCGCGCGGGACACCATGCCGGCGCTCGCCGGGGGCGAACCGGAGGGCACGAAACCCTTCTCGTCCTTCGAGTGGATGATCGCGCTGCGCTATCTGCGGGCGCGGCGCGCGCAGGGGTTCGTGTCGGTCATCGCCGGCTTTTCCTTTCTCGGCATCCTGCTCGGCGTCGGCACGCTGATCGTCGTCATGTCCGTGATGAACGGCTTTCACATCGAGTTGATGAACAAGATCGTCGGCATCAATGGCCACGTTTTTCTGCAAGGCGTCGAGACGCCGCTGACGGACTACGACGAGGTCACGCAAAGGGTGCTGAAAGTGCCGGGCGTGACGCTGGCGATCCCCATGGTCGAGAGCGCCGCCGGCGTGTCCTCGCCCTATTACCAGTCCGGCGCGCTCGTCAGGGGCATTCGCGAGGACGACATCCGGAACCTGCCCGGCATTTCCAAGAACATTTTGTCGGGTACGCTCGACGCCTTCGACGCGCTGGGCGGCGTCGCCATCGGCAAGAAGATGGCGGAGACGCTGGGCGTCGGCGTCGGCGACAACATCTCGATCATGACGGCGCGCGGCGCCGCCACGCCTTTTGGCATGGCGCCGCGCATCAAGGCCTATCCGGTCGTCGCGATCTTCCAGATCGGCGTCACCGAATTCGACGGTATTTTCGTCTACATGCCGATGGAGGAGGCCATGGCCTTCTTCAACAAGGATGGCGAGGCGACGGTCATCGAGGCCTTCGTCACCGACCCCGAGGACATGGACCGGATGCGCGACAGGCTGAACGCCGCCGTGCAGCGCCCGATGATCATGACCGACTGGCGCCAGCGCAACCGCTCCTTCTTCGAGGCGCTGAAAATCGAGCGCACCGTGATGTTTCTCATCCTCACGCTGATCGTGCTCGTGGCGGCGCTCAACATTATTTCCGGCCTCACCATGCTGGTGAAGGACAAGGGGCGGGACATCGCGATTCTTCGCACCATGGGCGCGACGCGCGGGTCGGTGATGCGCGTGTTCCTGCTCACGGGTTCGGCGATCGGCGTCACCGGCACGCTCGCGGGCGTGCTGATCGGTCTTCTCATCGCGCACAACCTCGAGAGCGTGCGGCAATCCATCAATCGCTTCTTCGGCATCAACGCCTTCGATCCGAACTTCTATTTGCTGAGCCGGTTGCCGTCCGTCATCGTGCCCGGAGACGTGCTGATGATCACCGTTCTGGCGCTGGTTCTGTCGCTGCTCGCCACGATCTATCCGTCCTGGCGGGCCGCGCGGCTCGATCCCGTCGAGGCGCTGCGGTACGAATGATGGAACAATCAACCCACGCTCTCGCGCTCGAAAAGGTCGAGCGCCGCTACCGGCAGGGAGAGAGCACGCTCGAGATTCTGCGCGGCGCGGATCTCGTGCTCCTGCCGGGACAAACGGTCGCGCTGATCGCGCCCTCAGGCGTGGGGAAGTCGACCCTGTTGCATCTCGCGGGCCTTCTCGAAAAGCCCGATGGCGGCGAAGTGTTCATCGGCGACGCCGCGACCGCGCGCATGGACGACGCCGAGCGGACGAAACTGCGCCGTCTCGAAATTGGCTTTATCTACCAGTTCCATCATTTGCTGCCGGAGTTCACGGCGCTCGAGAACGTGATGATGCCGCAACTCATCCGCGGCCTCGCGCGTCCGCAAGCGACCGCGCGCGCGAGCGAGTTGCTCGCCTGGCTCGGCCTCGGCGCGCGCGAAAAGCATCGACCGGCGGAACTTTCCGGCGGCGAACAGCAACGCGTCGCCATCGCGCGCGCGGTCGCGAACGCGCCGCGTGTGTTGCTCGCCGACGAACCCACGGGAAATCTCGACCCGAAGACGGCGGAACACGTCTTTGACGCGCTGGGACAGATCGTGTCCGCGACCGGCCTCGCCGCGCTCGTCGCGACGCACAACATGGATCTCGCCGCGCGCATGGATCGCCGCGTGACGTTGCGCGACGGATTCGTCGTCGAACTGGACTGATTTTCCGGACGCCCGTTAACCTCTGGCCGGAACGGTGAACAGGCCGCGCACGAATCATCGACACGCGCGCGTTGCCCGCGCGTTCACGCTCGATGTTGCGCGCATCGCGACCGGTGGCGCGAGATACATGACCCTGTCCGTCTCGCCGCGCGCGCCAAACGCGGAACGCGCGCCTTCCGCGTAAACACGATGTTTCGTTTCGGGGCGCCTGTTTCGCGCGCGCGTTGTTCGATGAATCGAAGGCGAAAACACGGGCGGCGACGCGCGTTAACGCTTCGACGAAACCGCGAACAGGCCATGCACGAATCGCTGAATGGCGAATGTTCGCGGATCATTCCCTCCATATCGTGGAACTGGCGACGCCTCCGCCACGAAATACGCGACGGGATGTCGCCTCGGGGCGCGAGCTGGCGCGACCGCCCGTTAAGTCACTGGTTCAATTCGGGACGACAAGCAAGGCGCCGCGAGGAGCGCGCTTCGCGAAGCCCGCGTTAACAAATCGGCGAAACCGCGAACAACACATGCACGAATCGCTTCACTTGCGTGGTTGCCGCGCCGTTCGCGCAAGATATGGCGGCGCGCGCGGGGACTTTTGCCCGCGACGGGCGTCGCACGGGCGTTCGCGCGCGCGGCGCCATCGCGCGCCATTAACCCAGAGCGTCGTTTCGGGACGGTCCGCCCGCGCCTCTCACGCGAGATCGACGCGGATGGGCGCGTGATCCGAGGGCTTTTCCAGCGCGCGCATGTGCCTGTCGATAACGACGGATTGCAACCGGTCCGCGGCCTGCGGCGACAGCAGCAGGTGATCGATCCTGATGCCGTTGTTGCGTTGCCAGGCGCCGGCCTGGTAGTCCCAGAACGTATAGAGGCCGGCCTCGTCCGTCGTCGCGCGCAACGCGTCGGCGAGGCCGAGGTTGAGCAATTCGCGAAAGCGTTCGCGCGTCGGCGGAAGATAGAGCGCGTCGCCGGCCCAGGCCGCGATGTCCTTCGCGTCGCGCGCGTCGGGAATGACGTTGTAGTCGCCCGCCAGCACGAAACATTCCTCGAGTTTCAACAGATCGCGCGCGTGCGCGATGAGCCGGTCCATCCAAGCGAGCTTGTAGGAATATTTCTCCGTCAGCGGCGGATTGCCGTTGGGCAGATAGATCGAGGCCACGCGCACGATCGTCTCACCGAAGGGAATGATCGCCTCGATGTAGCGCGATTGCCCGTCGCTTTCGTCTCCCGGCAGCCCGCGCGTCGCCTCGAACGGCTGCTTCGAGAGAATCGCGACGCCATTGAACGTCTTCTGTCCATGCGTCGCGACATTGTAGCCGAGCGCCTCGACCTCCGCGCGCGGAAAGGCCTCGTCGACGCACTTGATTTCCTGCAGGCACATCACGTCCGGTTTCGTCTCGCGGAGGTAAGCGAGCAGATGTTCGGTGCGCTGACGAACCGAATTCACGTTCCAGGTTGCGATGCGCAAGGCTGTTTTCCCATCGAAAAGACGCGTCAGTCTAGCATGTCGGCGCGCGCGCGTTAGCCCCAGCGGCGGTGCGCCCACATCCATTGTTCCGGCCGGCGCCGGATGCTCGCCTCGAAGGCCGCGTGGATTCTGGCCGTGGCGCGCGCGATGTCGTCGTCCCGGTCCGCCGTGCGGGGAACCTCGACGGGGTCGAGCCGCAGGCGAAAGCGAACGCCGGGTTCGCGCACCATGGTCGCCGCGAAGAGCGGCACGTCCAGCGTGCGCGCGAGAGTCGCGGGAAAGGGAGTCGATGGCGCGGGCGCGCCGAAAAACGGCGCCGGAAGGCCCTTGCGCTCACGCAGGTCCGAGAGGATCGCGACGCCGCCGCCATCGCGCGCGTGACGCATGAGCCGGAGCGCCGAAGCCGGCCGCTTTTCAAACAGGCCGCCCGGGTAAAACTTTTCCCGCTTTCGCCGCACCAGGGCGTCGACGAGCGGATTTTTGACCCGCTGGTAGAGGCCCGCGACGCCAACAGCGCGATAGGAGAGACCCATGACCGCGATTTCCCAATTGCCCTGATGGGCGGCGCACGCGATGAACCCGCGGTCGGGCGAAATCCCGGCCAGCGTCCCGTTCGGGTCTTCCACGATCAACCGGTCGCTCGCGGCGATTTCGTCGAGATGGAAGAACTCGCCGAACGTCCTTCCGAGGTTTTCCCACATGGCGCGCGCGATCGCGTCGCATTCCCGCGCGGTTTTTTCCGGAAACGCGCGTCGCAGATGCGCGGTCGCGCGACGGTGGCGGCTCGTCAGCGGCGCGATGACGCGCCATCCAAACCCCGAGACGGCGGACGCGCGCTCGACAGGCATGGCCCCGAAAATCCGGCCAATGGCGAGGAAGACCGCGTATTCCAGCCGGTGACGGGCGGCGGTCAGCAGGGGCGTCATGCGGCGTTCACCGCGCCCGGGCCGGCTTGCGCATGAGGGGCGGCAACCGGCCGGGCGGGGCCACGCCCTCGCGCAACAGCGCGCGCCGCAGCGGGCCAATGGCGGTCATCGCGAGAATGCCCGCGCCCCGCGCGAAATCCACGGGCGGGAAATCCCACAGCAGCGAACGGTTGAGAATATCCACGCCGAATGACCGGGTGCCGACATCGAGGCGCCGCGCGCGGTCATAGTCGCGCAGCGCGTCCTCGCGTCCGGCGTCGTCGCGCCCGCCCGCGCCGAGGCTTTCGGCGAGTTGCGCCACGTCCCGGAGGCCAAGATTCAGGCCCTGCGCGCCAATTGGCGGAAAATAATGCGCGGCGTCCGCCACCAGCGCGACGCGCGGCGCGACGAGCCGCTCGCATTTCAGTCCGGACATGGGAAAGGCGGCGCGCGGCCCCTCCATCGCCACGCCGCCGTGCAGACGATGCACTTGCGTCTCGATCTCGGCGGCGAGTTCCGCGTCGGGCAGCGCCATGCGGCGCTTCGCCTCGTCGGCGGTCATCAGCCAGACGAGGCTCGACCGGTGGCGATGGTCGCCTTCGGGGGGCAGGGGAACAAACGTGCAGGGGCCCTGCCGCGTGTGAAACTCCGTCGAGGCGCGCCAGTGCGTGCGCGTGTGCGACAGCAGCGCGGTGAGCGCGACCTGGGGATAGGACCATTCGCGGAACTTGATCCCGGCGGCGGCGCGCAGCGGCGAATTGCGCCCGTCCGCGCCGACGACGAGCCGCGCCTCGATGTCCTCGCCGCCGTTGGTTCGCGCGCGGACGTTTTCGGCGCCGAACGCGTAGTCGCCGAGCAAGCCATTTTCCAGCGAGAGCCCGGGGGTTTCGCGCGCGATCTCCGCGAGCGCGCCGACCAGCGCGGCGTTTTCGATGTTCGCGCCGAAAGCGTCGAGGCCGATTTCCTCCGCGTGCAGTTCGAGCGGCGGCGTCGGCAGCGACGATCCCGTGTCGTCGATGATGCGGATGGTCTCGATCGGCATGGCGAGCGGCGCGAGCCGGTCCAGGAGGCCGAGCGCCCGGTAAAGCCGCAAGGAAGCTTCGAACAGGGCGACCGTGCGCCCGTTTCGGCGCGTGTCGGGTTCGCCGCGCACCGCGACGGAAAAGCCCGCTCGCGCCAGCGCCACGCCCGCCGTGAGACCGGCGGCCCCGGCGCCCGCGATGAGGATATCGGCTTTCGTGACCATGAATCCTTCTAGCGCGGCGCGGACCCGCTGGCGAGACGCGCGCGCCGCGAGATTGTCGCGGCCACGTTCTCGTGATCCATTCCCGCCAGAAAGGCGGAGAGATGGACGCCACTGGCAAAGCCGCCCGCCGCGCCGCGGCCGTCGCGGTGCATCTGTTCACGGCGGCGGGCGCGGCGGCGGCGATGCTCGCCCTGTCGCGGGCGCTCGACGGCGATTTTCCCGCCATGTTCGCCTGGCTCGGGCTTTGTCTGTTCATCGACGGAATCGACGGTTCGCTCGCCCGCGCCGTCGGCGTGAAAACCCACGCGGCCTGGATCGACGGCGCTCTTCTGGATCTCGTCGTGGATTTTCTGACCTACGTTCTCGTGCCGGTGCTGGCGATCTGGCGGAGCGGGTTGCTCGCGTCCGGGATCGGGGACGTGTTGTGTCCCCTCGTCGTCATGGCCGCCGCGCTGTATTTCGCCGATCGCCGGATGAAAACCCGGGACAACTGGTTTCGCGGTTTTCCCGCGCTGTGGAACGTCGTGGCGCTCTATCTTTTCGTGTTTTCGCCGCCGCCAGGCGTGAACGCGGCCCTCGTCGCCGTGTTGACGGGGCTCATGTTCGCGCCGGTGGCCTTTGTCCATCCGCTTCGCGTCGAGCGATTTCGCGCGCTGACGCTCTGCGTGACGATGGCCTGGCTGGCCTGCGCCGCGGCGGCGATCGCGCCGGGGATGTCCGGCGGACCGCTCGCGAAAATTGGCCTTGCCTGCTCGGGCCTGTATTTTCTGGCGCTGACGGTCTGGCGCTCGCGAAATCGATCGAGCCTGACCTAAATCGCCAGCAGCGCCCGCGCGCGCGCGGCCTCGACGGTGTCGCACCAGGCCACGCCGTCGGAAAGTTCGCCATGCTGGAGCGTGCGAGCGACTCCAGGCGCGACGCCGGCCAGCAGCACCTTCGCGCCCGCCTTTTTCGCCTTTTTGACGAAGGCGCCCAGCGCCTCGACGCCCGTCGCGTCGATGAACGGCACCGCGGAGAGATCCAGAATAAAGGCCCTGGGCGTCTGCCCGATCCGTTCCAGCACTTCGGACACGGCGCCCGCCGCGCCGAAAAAGAAGGGACCAGCGATGCGATAGACGAGCACGCCGGACTCATCGACGCCCTCGTAGGCGGTCCTTTCGCGGCCCGAGTAATCGCCCTGGTCCTGGTCGATGATTTGCTGGTGCGTCGTCACTTCCACCAGCTGCGCCATGCGATGCATGAACAGGATCGAACCAAGCGTCACGCCAACCGCGATGCCCTCGGTGAGATCTCGGAACACGGTGAGAAAAAACGTCGCCGCGAGCACCGCGGTCTCGCCCCGGTCGTGGCGCAGGATGGCGGCGATCTGGCTCTTTTCCACCATGCCCCAGGCGACCGTCAGCAGCACGGCGGCGAGAGCGGCGAGGGGAATGTGTTTCATCAGCGGCGCCGCCAGCAGCATGAACAGCAGCAGGAACACCGAATGCAGCATGCCGGAAACCGGCCCGTGCGCGTTGGAGCGGATGTTGGTCGCGGTGCGCGCGATGGTGCCAGTCGCGCAAATGCCGCCAAACAGGCCGCAGGCGATGTTGGCGTAACCCTGCGCGACAAGCTCGCAATTGGAGCGGTGCCGGCGCCCGGTCATGCCGTCGGCGACGACCGCGGACAAAAGCGATTCGACGCTGCCAAGCATCGCGAATGCGATGGCCACGGGAACGAGTTCGGGCACCCGAGCCAGCGGGAAATCCGGCCAGGCGGGCAGGGGCGGAAGGCCCGGCACGCCGCCAAACCGTGTCCCGATGGTCTCGACCGGCAGGGAGAAGCCCCAGGTCACGAGCGCCGCGAGGCCTATGGCCACGATCAGGCCGGGAAACCGCGGCGCCAGCTTCCGCATGGAGAGAATGATCGCGACGCAGGCGGCGCCAATCGCCAGCGTGGCGACGTTGTAAGTGGGGATCGCGCTCCAGAGGACCGCGAGCTTGGGCAGGAAGGCCGCGGGCTCCCTGTCGATTTTCAGTCCGAGAAAATCATGGAGCTGGCCCGCGAATATGATGACGCCAATGCCCGCCGTGAAACCGATGGTGACGGGATGCGGAATGTACTTGATGTATGTTCCGAGCCTGAGATAGCCCACGGCCAGCAGCAGCAGACCCGCCATCATTGTCGCGATCATCAACCCCTGAAGGCCGAAGGCCTCCGTCGTCGTCGCGACGAGCGTGATGAAGGCCGCCGCCGGGCCGCCGATCTGGAACCGGCTGCCGCCCAGCGCGGAAATCAGGAAACCGCCGACGATCGACGTGTAGAGACCGTTCTCGGGTTTCGCGCCGGAGCCGATGGCGATGGCCATGGAGAGGGGCAGGGCGACAACCGCGACGGTGAGGCCGGCGATGGCGTCCGACCGCAGATTCGCCAGCGTGTAGCCCTCGCGCCAGACGGTCACGAGCTTGGGCGTGAACATTTCGCTGAACGATGGCGCGCGAACGGTGTTTCCGGAATCCGCGATTGAAGTCATTGGGCCGCCGGTTGACGCGAGAAGGCGGCGAATCCCCGCCGCGACGGGAGGTTGCCATTGCGGGGCGATAATCGCCATCCTAAAGTTACGCGATGAATTGACGCGCGGCGCGCCCCTTCAGCGGCGCGCTTCGGCAGGGAGGCGAAAATGTCAAAAGCCATTCGCATTCACCAGACGGGCGGGCCGGAAGTCCTCCAGCTCGAGGACGTGGACGTTGGCGATCCGGGTCCGGGGCAGGTCAAGTTGCGTCACCGCGCGATCGGCCTCAATTTCATCGAGGTCTATTTCCGCAAGGGCATGTATCCCGCGACGCTCCCCTTCGTGCCTGGCAACGAAGGGGCGGGCGATATCGTCGCCATCGGCAAGGGCGTGAAGGGTTTCAAGGTCGGCGACCGCGTCGGCTACGCCGCGACGCCGGGCTCCTACGCCGAGGAACGGTTGATCTCGCCAAACGTGCTGGTGAAACTGCCAAAGGCGATTTCCTGCGAAACCGCCGCCGCGATGATGCTCAAGGGCCTGACCGCGCAATATCTGTTGCGCCAGGTTCACCGGGTCAAAAAGGGCGACACGATCCTCGTCCACGCCGCCGCGGGCGGCGTCGGCCTGTTGCTGTGCCA
>CAISEY010000213.1 GCA_903884435.1 uncultured Hyphomicrobiales bacterium
GCGCATGAGCTCGTCCTTGTGCGCGTCGTCGCGGGCATAGGCGATCTTCGTTCCCTGGGTGAGCTTGTAGAGCGGCGGGATCGCGAGAAAGAGGTGGCCCGCCTCGATCAGTTTGGGCGTCTGCCGGTAGAAAAAGGTGATCAGCAGCGAGGCGATGTGCGCGCCGTCCACGTCCGCGTCGGTCATGATGATGACCTTGTCGTAGCGCAGTTCCTCCTCGCGGTACTGGGTTCCCGTGCCGCAGCCGAGGGCCTGGATCAGGTCGGACAATTGCTGGTTGGCCGACAATTTGTCTTTCGTGGCCGAGGCGACATTGAGGATTTTGCCGCGCAGGGGCAGGATCGCCTGGTTGGCGCGGTCGCGCGCCTGCTTCGCCGAGCCGCCGGCGGAATCGCCCTCGACGATAAATATTTCAGAGCCTTGCGAGGATGAGTTCGAGCAATCCGCGAGCTTCCCGGGCAGGCGAAGCTTGCGCACGGCGGTCTTGCGGGCGACGTCTTTCTCGGCGCGGCGGCGCAGCCGCTCGTCGGCGCGTTCAATGGTCCAGTCGAGCAATCTGGTCGCCTGGGTGGGGGACGCGGCGAGCCAGTGGTCGAAGGCGTCGCGCACGTTCTGGTCGACGATGCGCGAGGCCTCCGCCGACATGAGGCGACCCTTGTTCTGGCCCTGGAATTCCGGCTCCCGGATGAAGACGGCGATCAGGGCGGCGCAGCCGCTCATCACGTCTTCGGTGGTGACATTGGCGGCGCGCTTGCTCTGGTTGATGCGTTCCGCGTGGTCCTTCAGCGCCCGCAACAGGGCGATGCGCAGGCCCGCCTCGTGGGTGCCGCCGTCGGGCGTCGGGATCGTGTTGCAGTAGGAATGGACGAAACCGTCGTCGTCGGCGAGCCAGGTCACGGCCCATTCGACCGAACCATGGCCGCCGGGCTTCTCCACCTTGCCGGTGAAGGCCAGATCGACGACGGGCTCTTTCCCCTCGATGTCCTGGGCGAGGTAATCCTTGAGCCCGCCCGGAAAACGAAACACCGCCTCGGGAGGAATCGCGGAGCCCGCCTCCAGCAGCGTGGGGGCGCATTTCCAGCGGATTTCGACGCCGCCGAAGAGATAGGCCTTGGACCGCGCCATGCGGAAAAGCCGCGCCGGGCGGAAATGCGCGCCCTTGGCGAAAATCGTCGCGTCCGGCTTGAAGCGCACGCGGGTGCCGCGCCGGTTGGGCGCCTTGCCGACGGTTTCGAGCTTGCCGACGGGGTGGCCGCGCTCGAAGGCCTGGCGATACAGCATCTGTCCGCGGGCGACCTCGACCTCGAGCCGTTCGGAGAGGGCGTTGACGACGGAGACGCCGACGCCGTGCAGGCCGCCCGAGGTCTGGTAGGCGCCCGAATCGAACTTTCCGCCGGCGTGCAGCACGGTCATGATGACCTCGACCGTGGATTTCTTCGGGAATTTCGGGTGCGGATCGACGGGCATGCCGCGGCCGTTGTCGGTCACGGTCAGCCAGTCGTCCTCGTCGAGCTGGACCTCGATCC
>CAISEY010000214.1 GCA_903884435.1 uncultured Hyphomicrobiales bacterium
CCGAGGTCTGGTGCGGCACGCAGGGGCCGAGCGCCGTCGTCGGCGCTGTGGCGCAACTGCTCGGCACGACGCCCGACAAGGTGACGTGCCATCAGCACTATCTCGGCGGCGCCTACGGGCGGCGTTCGCAGGTCGAGGTGATTCTCGACGCGGTGTTGCTCGCGAAGGCGGCGGGCAAGCCGGTGAAGCTGATCTGGCAACGCGAGGACGACATGAAGGGCGGCAAGTTCCGCCCGGCGACCGCGCATTACATCGAGGCCGGGCTCGATGGCGAAGGCAGGCTCGTCGCCTGGCATCATCGCGTCATCGCGGAATCGGTGGTCGCCTACACGTCTCCGCCCGCGAGGCTCGAACAGCTCGGCGGCAAGGATCATATTTTGATGAAGGGCTCGCCGCTCGCGCCCTACGACATCGCGAACAAGCGCGCGGAATTCGTGCGCCAGCAGCGAGGCATTCGCCTTTCGCCCTGGCGGGGCGTCGGTGTTGGCCACAATCTGCCGGCCATCGAGGGGTTCGTCGACGAGATCGCGCGCGCGACGGGCAAGGACCCGCTGGCGCTGCGGCTTGAACTCACCGCGAAAAATCCGCGCGCCAGTCATCTGCTGCGCACGGTCGCGCAAATGTCCGACTGGTCGAGGAAACGCGAGGGAACGGCCCTCGGCGTCGCGATGGAGGAGAAGGACGAGACGCTCGTGGCCGGCGTCGCCGAAATCTCGCTCGATCGCGCCTCCGGCAAGATCACGGTTCACAATGTCTGGGCGGCGATCGATTGCGGCGTCTGTATCCAGCCCTTCAACACGATCACGCAAATCGAGGGTGGCGTCGTCTACGGCATCGGTCATGTGTTGCGCGAGGAAATCACCCATGTCGACGGGCGCGTGCAACAGTCGAATTTCGGCGACTACCGGGTGATGCGCATGGAGGATGTTCCGAATATTGAAGTGAAAGTCGTCTCCACGGACAACAAGCCGACCGGCGTCGGCGAGGATGGCGTGCCGCTCACGGGCGCGACGATCGGCAACGCCTTTTACGCGCTGACCGGAGTTCGCGTGCGGGAATTGCCGATGACGCCCGCGCGGGTGCTCGCGGCGCTGTCGCAGGGAAGGACCTGAAAGACGCGATGAGTCCGGTTTTGAAATCGCGTGGCGGATTTCGCGCGCTTGCCGCGCTGCTGGCTTCGCTGCTGACGGCGCCGGCGATCGCCCAGACGCCCTTCTACCAGGGCAAGACCATCAACTTCATGGTCGGGTTCCCGCCGGGCGGCGGCTACGACGTCTACGCGCGCGTTCTCGCGCGCTACATCGGCAAGCGCATTCCAGGCGAACCCCAGGTCATCGTGCAGAACATGCCGGGCGCCGGAAGCCTCAATCTCGCCAATCACCTCTACACGCTCGCGCCGCGCGACGGCACGGTGATCGGCAGCATCGAGACGGCCTTGCCCTTCGAGGCGTTTTTCGCGCCGGAGTCGGTGCGTTTCGATCCGCTCAAATTCACGTGGCTGATCGGGCTCAATTCGGAAATCACGACCTGTTTCGTCTGGCGTCAATCGCCCGTCACGGCTTTCGGCGACCTCGTCACGCGCGAGGCGAGGTTTGGCGCGACGGGGTCCGGCGCGACGCCCGTCGTCGAACCGCGGGTCGCCAACGCGCTTCTGGGGACGAAGATCGGCATCGTCACCGGCTATCCGGGCACGCAGGATATTTTCCTCGCCGTCGAGCGCGGCGAGGTCGATGGCGCCTGCGGCGTCGGATGGACGGCGCTCAACGTCGCGAAGGCGGACTGGCTGCGCGATGGCAAAATTCGCATCCTCGCGCAAAACGCGACGAAGCGGCATCCCGCGCTGAGGGACGTGCCGCTGCTGCTCGACTTCGCCCGGACGGAAGAGCAGCGCCAGTTGCTGGAGCTTCTCGCGGCGCCGCAGGACATGGGCCGGCCGCTGCTGGCGCCGCCGGACGTGCCCGCCGAGCGTCGGGACATTCTGCGAAAGGCGCTCGCGGAAACCCTCGCCGATCCGGCCTTCGTGGCCG
>CAISEY010000215.1 GCA_903884435.1 uncultured Hyphomicrobiales bacterium
GGATGGCGCGGCCCCCGGCGGTGATGGCGCCCTCCGCGTCGAGCGCGCCGAGGCCCCGCAGCAGCGCGCGGGCTTCCCTGACCGCGGGCGCGGGCGGCGGATCGAGCCAGGCCAGCGAGGCGGGATCGCGCGCGCCCCAGGCCGCGAGGTCGAGCACGAGGCCCGAAAGGTCGGCGGAGAGAATCTCCGGCGCGGTGAAGGCGTCGAGCGCGCCGGTGGCGGCTTCTTCCCACATCCGGTAGCAGACGCCGGGCTGCGTGCGCCCCGCGCGTCCGCGCCTCTGGTCCGCCGCCGCGCGCGAAACGCGCCGGGTCTCGAGCCGCGTCAGGCCAAGGTCCGGTTCGTAACGCGGCACGCGCGCGAGGCCGCTGTCGATCACGACGCGCACGCCCTCGATGGTGAGCGAGGTTTCGGCGATGGAGGTCGCGAGCACGATCTTGCGCCGGCCAGGCGCGGCGGGCGCCACCGCGAGATCCTGCGCGCGCTTGTCCATCGCGCCGAACAGCGGCGCGATGTCGATGTCCGGATCGCGCGCGCGCTCGGCCAGCAGCGCCGCCGTCCGCGTGATTTCGCCCTGGCCGGGCAGGAACGCCAGCAGCGAGCCCGGCTCGGCCCGCAGCGCCGTCAACACGACGCGAGTCACTTCCTCCTCGAGCCGCGCGCCCGGATCGCGCGAAACATGGCGCGTCTCCACGGGGAAGGCGCGCCCCCGCGATTCCACCAGCGGCGCGTCGTTCATCAGCTTGCCGACGCGGGCGCCGTCGAGCGTCGCGGACATGACGAGCAGCCGCAAGTCCTCGCGCAGTCCCGCCTGCGCGTCGAGCGCCAGCGCGAGGCCCGTGTCGGCGTCGAGCGAACGCTCGTGAAACTCGTCGAAGATCACGCAGGCGACGCCGTCGAGCGAGGGATCGTCGAGGATCATCCGCGCGAAAACGCCTTCCGTGACGACTTCGATCCGCGTCCTGGCGGACACGCGCGATTCGAGCCGCACGCGCAGGCCGACGGTGTCGCCGACATTTTCGCCCAGCGTCTCCGCCATTCGTTGCGCGGCGGCGCGGGCGGCGAGGCGGCGCGGCTCCAGCATGACGATCTTGCCGCCCGCCGCCCAGGCTTCGTTCATCAAAACAAGCGGAACGCGCGTCGTCTTGCCCGCGCCCGGCGGGGCGACCAGCACGGCGCCATTGCGCGCGGCAAGCGCGGCGGTCAGCGCCGGAAGCGCGTCGTCGATGGGAAGGGGGCTGGGGAGCGGCATGATCCTGCGGGCCGCGATAGCAAGCCCGCCGCGTCTTGTCGATGCGCCGTCGCGCGTCAAACGACGCCGGCGAAGGCGGCGCCGATCAACACCATGCAGGGGCCCGTTGGCGCCGCCGCCGCGGCTTTCCCCGGCAAGTCCGCGATCGTGCCCGCGACGCGGCGCTCGCCCTCCCATGCGACCCGCTCGACGAGGATCGCCGGCGTCTCCGGCGGCAGTCCCTCGGCGATCAGCCGCGCGCTCAGCGCCGCCAGCGTCTTCAGCCCCATGTAGACGGCGGTGGTGGCGCCGGGATCCGCGAGGGCGCGCCAGTCGAGATCCTCGGGCAATTTGCCGTGCCGCGTGTGCGCGGTGATGAACTGCAGGCGACGCGCCGTCACGCGCTCGGTGAGCGAGGCATGCAGCGAGGCCGCGGCCGCCGAGGCGGAGGTGACGCCGGGGATAACCTCCACGTCGACCCCCGCGGCGCGCAGGGCGGCGATTTCCTCGCCGGCGCGGCCGAAGATCATGGGATCGCCGCCCTTGAGCCGGACGACGCGCTTGCCCTCCTTCGCCAGCGCCACCATGGTCGCGCAAATGTCTTCCTGGGTGCAGGAGGGTTTGTAACCGCGCTTCCCGACGTTCAGTTTCGTCGCCTCGCGCCGGGCGAGGTCCAGCGCGCCCGGCAGGATGAGGTCGTCGTAGAGCACGACGTCCGCCGATTGCAGGGCGCGCGCGGCCTTCAGCGTCATGAGTTCGGGGTCGCCCGGCCCCGCGCCGACGAGCGCCACGGACCCCTTCGCGGTCGCGCCGGCCGGAAGCCGGGCCGCGTCCAGCAGGGTCGCGAGATCGCCGTCGTCCGGCGCGCGTCCGGCGCTCGCGAAGGCGAGTTTCGAGAAGCCCTCCCAGAAGCGCCGCCGCGACTGGAAATCCGGGCGAAGGGCGCTCACGCGTGGTCGCCACTCCTTCGCGGCCCGCGCCCAGAGACGGACGTTTTGCGGCAGCAACGCCTCGATCCGCGCCCGCAGCGCCTGGCCGAAAACCGGCGCGCCGCCATCGGTCGAAATGGCGATCACCAGCGGCGAGCGCTCCACGATGGCTCCGAACTGGAAATCGCTGAAGGCTGGCATGTCGATGACGTTGGCGGGAACTCCGGCGGCCTTCGCGCTTGCGTGGAACGCCCGGGCTTCGCCGTCGTTGTCCGCGTCGCCAATGGCGATGGCGGCTCCGGTGAAATCGCCGGGTTCGACGGGGCGATCGTGCAGCACGATGTTCGCGTCGCCCGCGGCGAGCGCCTTCAGCTTCCCGCCCGCCGCGGTCGCGTAAACATCGACGCGCGCGCCCGCCGCGGACAGGAGCTCCGCTATCCACGCCGCCGCGTCCGACCCTCCGGAGAGGACGGCGCGCCTGCCTTCAAGTCGGAAAAACACCGGCAGGACCGCGAGCGGTCCCATGCGCGGATCGGTCCTCGGGCCCGGGCGGCGCGGGCTGGCTGCATCGGCTGGCATGGCAGGCGTTTAACGCGGCGCGCCGCCGCGCGCCACCCGATTCAGAGGCCGCCGTCCGCCCAGGCCTTTCGTCCAGGAACTCGTCCTCCGGGTTTGGTCCGGGGCTGATTTTCTTGGGGAAACTGCCGGGCGTCCGGTCCGGCGCGCCGCGTCCCCGCGCCCGCCTCTTGACATGAGGAATATTACCCATTTGGTACGATCACGCCACGCAGACATTTTCGAGTGGCGCGCGGGGCCGACAGCGCCCGGATTTCAGGGAGAACGAAGTGAGATTCAACACCTACATCCTGGCCCTCGCGGCGAGCACGGCTCTCGCGGGCGCCGCCATGGCCGCGGATCCGATCAAGGTTGGCCTCAGCGGGCCATTCACCGGCGGTTCCTCCTCCATGGGCGTCAGCATGCGCGATGGCGTCAAGCTCGCCGTGGCGGAGATCAACAAGGCCGGCGGCGTCAACGGCAGCCAGATCGTGCTCGTCGAGCGCGACGACGAGGCCAAGAACGAAGTGGGCGTGCAGATCGCCCAGGAACTCATTAACAAGGAGAAGGTGGTCGCCACCCTCGGCTTCATCAACACGGGCGTCGCCCAGGCCGCGCAACGCTTCTATCAGGAAGCCGAAATTCCCGTGCTCAACAACGTCGCCACCGGCTCGATTCTCACCCGTCAGTGGCCCGACCAGAAGACCAACTACGTCTTCCGCACCGCCGCCAACGACACGATCCAGAGCGCGATGATCGCCGACGAGGCTGTCAGGCGCCAGGGATTCAAGAAGCCGGCGATTCTCGCGGATTCCACAAACTATGGCCAGCTTGGCCGCGAGGACATGACCAACGCCCTCGCCAAACTCGACGTGAAGCCCGTCGCCGTCGAGAAGTTCAACATCGGCGACACCGACATGACCGCGCAGGTGCTGAAGGCCAAGGAAGCCGGCGCCGACGTGATCCTGACCTACGCCATTGGCCCGGAACTCGCGCAGATCGCCAACGCCATGGCCAAGCTCGGCTGGAAAGTGCCGCTGATCGGCTCGTGGACTCTCTCCATGGCGAGCTACATCGACACGTCGGGCCCGAATGGCGACGGCGCGCTGATGCCGCAAACCTTCATCGAAGCGCCGACGACGCCGAAGCGCAAGGCGTTCATCGAGGCCTATCACAAGGCCTATGGCGGCGACCGCATGCCTTCTCCGGTGTCCGCCGCGCAGGGGTATGATTCCGCTTATCTTCTCGCGGCCGCGCTCACCCAGGCGAAATCCACCGACGGCCGCAAGATCCGCGAGGCCCTCGAGAACCTCCAGACGAAGATCGAGGGCGTCGTGACGATCTACGACAAGCCGTTCTCGGCGACCGACCACGAGGCCATCTCCCCGAACATTCCCGTGTTCGGTCTCGTCAAGGGCGGCCGCGTCGTCCCCGCGCATCCCGAGGATGTCGCCGGCGACAAGGCGATGCGCGTCAAGCCGAAGTCGTAAGACACGCGAACCGAAAGGAGAACCCCTTCCCGCCGCGCGGGGAGGGGTTCCCGCCTTCCACCAGCGGATGTTCCCATGCAGGTTCTCGCGCAGCTGATTGTCAGCGGCATCACCGTCGGCATGAT
Source organism: uncultured Hyphomicrobiales bacterium (assembly GCA_903884435.1). GTDB lineage: Bacteria > Pseudomonadota > Alphaproteobacteria > Rhizobiales > Beijerinckiaceae > Terripilifer. The sequence goes on from CAISEY010000215.1 coordinate 4,331, forward strand.
CTATGGCGTCATCGCCTTCGGCTACCAGCTCACGTTTTCAACGTCGAAGACGCTGAATTTCGGTCAGGGGGAGGCGCTCATGCTGGGCGCGCTCGTCGGGCTGACCACCATCAATTTCCTGATCGGACATTCGCTCGGAACCCTCGGCGCCTATCTGCTGATGCTCCCCGTCGTCTTCGTCTTCGGGTTGATCCAGGGATCCGTCGTCGAGTTTCTCGGCGTGCGCCAGGCCATCAGGACGAAGTCCGAGGCCGGCTGGATCATGGCCACCATAGCGCTCGGCATCATTTTCAAAAACCTCGCCGAAAACATCTGGGGCCGCGACGCCCTGCGGTTTCCCTCTCCGCTGCCCGAGGCCTCGCTCAATTTCGGCGGCGTTCGCATCCAGCCGATGGAGATCGCCATCGTGCTCGGCGCGCTCGGCCTGATGGTCGCGGTGGAGGTCTTCAACCGTCGCTCCATTTACGGGAAGGCCGTCGTCGCGACGGCGAACGACCGCGACGCCGCCGGTCTGATGGGCATCGACACGCGGCTCGTCATCACCTTTTCCTACGCCCTGTCCTCGATGGCGGCGGCTTTCGCCGGCGTGCTCGTCGCGCCTGTCACGCTGACCGGCGCGACCATGGGCGCGGCGCTCGGCCTCAAGGCCTTCGCGGTCGCGATCATCGGCGGCCTGTCCAGCGGCTATGGCGTGATCGTCGGCGGCCTGATCCTCGGCGTCACCGAAAATCTCACGGGCTACTACGTTTCCACGGGCTACAAGGACGTGCCGGGCCTTGTCCTGCTGCTGCTGGTCCTTGCGCTCAAGCCGGCGGGCCTGTTCGGCAAGACCGCGATCAGGAAGGTCTGACCATGGCCCGCGCGTTTCTCTTCCCCCTGATCGCGGTTGTCGCGGCGCTGGCCTGTCCCTTCGTCGTCACGAGCCCCTATTACCTGCACCTCATCGTGACGGTGGCGATCTTCTCCATCGTCACGCTCGGCCTCGACATCGTGTTTGGCTACACCGGCGAGGTCTCGATCGGCCACGCCGCCCTGTTCGGCATCGGCGCCTACACGGCGGGCTGTCTGTTCATGCATTTCGGATGGGGGCTGTGGCCATCGCTTGTCGCCGGCCCCATCGTCGCGGCCTTCTTCGGCGCGATCCTCGCGTTGCCGGCCCTGCGCGTCACCGGCCCCTATCTCGCGATGGTGACGCTCGCCTTCGGCACGATCGTGCAAATCCTCATCAACGAGATGACCGATCTCGGCCCCTGGCTGAACCATCTCGACCTGACGCACGGTCCGCTCGGCGTCACCCTGACGACGCCCGTCATGTTCGACTGGCGCGACTGGGGCGACGCCTTCCCGCCCTTCGACATGTCGCTGAAGCGCGTGCGCGAGGTGCAATATTTCTACGTCGCGGCGTTCTTCCTCGCGCTGACCGTCGTCGTGATCAACCGCGTGGTCGCCTCGCGCCTCGGCCGCGCCTTCGAGGCCCTGCGCGACAGCCCCATCGCCTCCGATTGCATGGGCGTCAGCGTCTACCGGCACAAGGTGCTCGCCTTCGTCGTCAGCGCCGCCTTCGCCGGCCTCGCCGGCGTGCTCTTCGCCTATTCCGAGCAATATATCGCGCCCAACAATTTCACGTTCGACCTGTCGATCCAGTTCCTGCTGGCCGTGACCATGGGCGGGCGCAAGTCGCGCCTCGGGCCCATCCTCGGCGCGGCGATCGTCGTTTACCTGCCGAACCTTCTCTCGGACATCGAACTGTTCCGCCGGGTGGCGCTGATGATCGCCGTCGTCGCGGTGGCGGCGGGCGTCTGGACCATGGCGAGGAAACCGGAGCAGCGCCTGCGCGCGGCGATCCCGGTGGCGCTGTGCCTCGCCTTCTACGTCTTCTCGCTGTTCCTCGAGAAAATCACCGACTTCAAACTGTCGATCTTCGGCGCGATGATCCTGTTCGTCGTCTACTATCTGCCGGATGGCATCGTCGGGTTCCTCAAGCAGATCGTCGGCGCCTTCAAGCCCGAATGGGTGCGCGCGCACGCCATGATCGACGCGCGGGGCGACATCGCCGGCGCGCTCGTCAAGGCGGGCCCGGGAAACGACAGGCCGATTCTCTCCGTCGACGCCATCGTCATGCAGTTCGGCGGCCTCCGGGCCCTCGACCAGGTCAGTCTCGACGTGGCGCGTGGAACGGTCCATGGCCTCATCGGGCCGAACGGTTCGGGAAAGTCGACGATGATGAACGTCCTCACCGGCATCTACACGCCGACCTCGGGCGAAATCCGCTTCGATGGCGGGACGCTTTCGGGGCTCAATTCGCCGCAAATCGCCGCGCGCGGAGTGGCGCGCACCTTCCAGAACGTGCAGCTCTTCGGCGAACTGACGCTGATCGAGAACGTGCTCGTCGGCCTGCATCACACCTATTCGTCGGGGATTTTCTCCATCGCCGGCGGCTTGCCCGGCGCCCGCGCGGAGGAAGAGGCGGCGCGCAAGCGCGCGGCGAGCATTCTCGCCTTCGTCGGCCTCGACAAGCTCGCCAACGAGGAGGCGCGCAACCTTCCCTATGGCAAGCAGCGCCTGCTCGAGATCGGCCGCGCGCTGGCGCTCGATCCGAAACTGTTGCTGCTCGACGAACCCGCCGCC
>CAISEY010000216.1 GCA_903884435.1 uncultured Hyphomicrobiales bacterium
CGCTGACCGACGCGGAGGCGACCGCGCGCGCCGGAGCCGCGGCGAAAGCGGAGTCTGACCGCGCCGCCGCGATCAAGGCCTCGGCTGACAAAGCGGCAGCGGAGAAATCGGTATCCAGCCAGTCTGCCGCTCCGGGTTCGCGTCCATCCGCGATGCCGCTCGCGGCGGGAGCGAGGGGCGACAACCTCAAGCTCATCAAGGGGATCGGGCCGAAGAACGAGAAAATCTGCAACGACCTTGGCGTCCATCGCTTCGCGCAAATCGCCGGCTGGACGCCGGACAACGCGGTGTGGATGGGCCATCACCTCGCCTTTCCGGGACGGATCGAGCGCGAGCAATGGATTCCCCAGGCGAAATTGCTCGCCGCCGGCGTCGACACCGACCATTCCGCCGGCGTGAAGGCGGGCCGCGTGGTCATCGACGAGGGCGCCGACGCGCCGCTTTCCGAAGCGGACGCCGCGTCGCTGCGGCAGGGCCTGCCGGAACTCGCGCCTGCCGTCGAGGATGAAGCGAAACACTCGGGCGCACGCCCTCTTGGACTGGCCGCGCCGCGTGGAGGCAAGGCCGACGATCTCAAGCGTATTCGCGGCGTCGGCAAGCACAACGAACAGAGTTTGCACGGGCTCGGCGTCTGGCACTTCGACCAGATCGCCGCCTGGACCGCCGAAAACGTCAAATGGGCGGGCAGCTTTCTTGCTTTTCCGGGCCGCATCGACCGGGAGCGCTGGGTTTCCCAGGCGCGCGATCTGGCGGCCGGGCGCGAGACGGACTTTTCGAAACGCGTCGCCGCCGGACTCGTGCCGACATCGAAGGACGGGGGCGCGTCGGGCCAGTCCGGAGCCGCGCCGCCGAAAGCCTAGTCAGTCCGCGGCCTCGATGAATTGCTCGACGCGCGCGATCGTCGCCGCGTCGAGCAGCAGCGGCGCGTGGCCCTGTCCCGGCACGACATGGCCTTCGCAGCGAGGATGGCGACGAAGCATTTCGGCCATCGTCTCCGCCGTGAGAAGATCCGAGTTTTCTCCACGCAACACCAGCGTTGGAACGTTCCGCAACCCCTCGAATTGCGGCCAGAGCTGGGGGACGGGCGCCTCGAGATCGAGCGCCTCGAGCGTTTTCATCAGGCGCGTGTCGTAACGCGGGGAAAAGCGCCCGTCCTTTTCCTCGAAGGTCAGGCGCGCGTAGGCCTCCCAGGCGGCCTCGTCGAGCCCGGTGAATTGCGCGCTCATCAACCGTTTGACGAGATCGACCGCGTCGGCCCGCGACCGCGGCGCCGGCAGTTTGCCGACATAGCCGCGAATGCGCGCGAGCCCCTTGGCCTCTATCACCGGGCCGATGTCGTTGAGCACGACGGCGCGGAGCAGGGCGGGCCGCGTCGCGGCGAGCAGCATCGCGTGCAATCCGCCGCGCGACGTCCCGACGACAATCGCCTCGCCGATTCCCGCCGCCGTGAGTTGCGCGAGAATGTCGCCGTTCTCGATGGCGATGTCGTAGTGTCTCCAGTCCGGATCGCGGTCGGAAAGGCCGCGCCCGCGATAGTCGATCGCGACGACGCGGCGCTTGCCCGACAGCGCCCGCGCGAGCGCGTCGAAATCCGCCGCCGTGCGGGCGAGGCCGGGCAGACAGACGACGGGCGTCGCGGAGGTTCCCGGATCGTGGTCGAGCAAATGAAGCCTGAGCCCGTCGGGGGCGGAATAAAAACGCGAGACGGGCGCGGGAGAGGGGAGCATGGGCGGGATCCTTCGATGGCCGCAAGATAGCGTGATTTTCATTTTATTTTGATGGAAAAACGCGCCGCGTTCATGTTTTTCAATGGATCGCGCGCCGGTTCCGCTCACCATTTCCGCGGAATTTTCCCTTCGCGCCGCGCGACGTCGCGAAAATAGAGCCGCCGTCCATGTGGCCTTTTCGAAGTATCGGGCGCAGTGTGCGCGACGGCACATTGTTTTTCTTCGATCCAGGCGAAAACAGCCTCGTTGAAACGGCGCCGGACATTCGGGCTCGCAACAAACAGGAGAAGAACATGGCGGCTGATGGCTTTCTGAAACTCGACGGCGTCAAGGGTGAATCGCGCGACGCCAAGCATCCCGGCGAAATCCAGATTCTCGACGTGCAATGGAATCTGCACCAGTAGGGCAGCATGGGCTACGGCGGCGGCGGCGGCACGGGCCGCGTCGATTTCCACGACGTGTCCTTCACCAAGCGTTTCGACCTCTCCTCGCCGATCCTGATGGGCTTCTGCGCCAATGGTAAGCACATCGCCAAGGGCCTCGTCACCATCCGCAAGGCCGGTGAAACCCCTCTCGAATATCTCAAGATCAAGCTCGACGACATCGTCGTCAGCGCGTCGACTCCCTCGGGTCTCGGCTCGGGCGACGGCATGGAGCACCTGACCCTGAACTTCTCGAAGTTCCATCTGGAATATACGTCGCAGAAGCAGGACGGCACCAAGGACACGACGGTCGAATTCGGCTGGGACGTCAACAAGAACGAAAAGTTCTGAAATCACGTTTTCGACGCGGGCCGGTCGCGCGAGCGTTCCGGCCCGCCAGGGCGATCGCGGTCGTTCGCGCGCGATGGTCCGCGCCGGATCGCCGGAACTTAAAACGCCGGGCATCCTCCCTGGAGGACATTCGTCATGAAATCGGAAATTGGAGCCAAAATCATCGAGGTCGGGCGGTCCCTCGTCGGTTCGCACTACATCAATGGCGGTTACGGGGCGACGCCCGGCAACAACGACGGCCATCCGCACCGGCCTGGCGGAATCGCGCTGATCAACGCTTTCGACCGCCTCGATCCCGAATTGCAGCGGACGGCCAGCAAGAATGTCGCGGTTTACGCGGCCGAGATGACCGTGAAGAGATATTGCGTGTGCGCCGGCAATTTCGCGACCTATCCCGGCGCGCGCCCGGCCGCCCCGGGCGATCCGGACTTGCTCGACTATCTCGCGCGGCTGAAGAACACGCCGGATATTTCCGCGTGGCCGTATTTTTTCGGCCAGTGGACGCCGCGCCGGGCCTTTGGTCCGGGCGCGAATGGCGGCGACATCGGCGGAAAGCTCGTCTGGGGCGCCGCCTGCGACGGCTGGCGGCACTTCGACTGCGTGGGCTTCATCAGTTTCGTGATCTGGCAGGCGACCGGCAAGAAATGGGCGAACTCGATTCTCGGGTGGCGCATGAAGCCCAATCCCTTCGCGGCGAGGGTTTTCGACTTGCCCGGCGAAATGCCGGGATCGCTCGAGGATGGCGATATTCTGGTCAAGGCCGACCATCACATCGCCTTCGCGGCGGCGGACGGAAGCCTGGTCCAGGCCGAGGACACGCACATCGGCGTGACGATCAACGGGAAATTCGCGCTCGGTGGCAAGGATCCCTGGACGCACCTCGTCCGGCTGACCGACGCGTCTTTCAGCATCTAGCCAATTTCGGGCTCGTGAAAGTTCCTACCTCGCCGCCGCCTCGCGCAATGTCCGCTCGATCGCGAAGGTCGGCCGGTCGCCGAGCCGCACCCGGTAAACTTCCAGGTTTTCCACGATCCTTTGCACGTAATTGCGTGTCTCCGCGAAGGGGATGCGCTCGATCCAGTCGACGGGATCGACGCCGGGATCGCGCGGGTCGCCATAGGCCGCGATCCATTCCTTCACGCGCCGGCCTCCGGCGTTGTAGGCGGCGAAGGCGAGGATGTGGGAATTGCGATATTCGCCCAGCAGGTCGCCGAGATGCGCCGCGCCAAGCTGCGCGTTGAAAGCCGCGTCACGCGTCAGTCTGTCCTCGTCAAAGGGCACGCCGGCGCGTTTGGCCGTGCCCCGCGCGGTCGGCGTCATCATCTGCATGAGTCCTTTCGCGCCGGCGCCCGAGAGCGCCTTTGGCGCGAAAGCGCTTTCCTGACGGGCGATGGCGTAGACCACGGACCTGTCCGCGGATTTCGCCAGCGGTTCGAAATCCGGCACGCCGAACGCGGGGAACGCGGATTCGTCGAGCGGAAAGCCGCGCTGGCTGGCGAGCTTGCCGATGGCCAGGGTCGCCCCGGCGTCGCGCGCCCGCGCCGTCACCGCGGCGAGCGCGGCGATTTGCGCCTCGTCGTCGATCTTCCGCGCGGACTCGAGCGCTAGCGGCGTCGAGAGGTCACGCATGTCGAGGGCTTCCAGCAACTCGACCACGCGCACGGCGAGGACGCGGTCGTCGCCCGTCGCGACGCGCGCCGGCTTGCGCACCTCGATGTCGCTGCGCCCGAGCCGCGCCCGCGCCAGAAGCCCGTAATAGGTCGTCGAATGGCTCGACGCGGTCTGGAAAAACGTCGTCGCTTCGTCGCTCTCGCCGAGCGCTTCCGCCGCGCGCCCGCGCCAGTAGGCCGCGCGAGCGATGGAGACGGGAGTCTCGGCGAAACCCGCGCAGGCCGCGAAGTGCTTTTTCGCCAGCCCTGGATCCTCGAGGAACCGCAGCGCGATCCAGCCCGCGTGAAACTCCGCGTCGATTTTGTATTCGCGCGCGTTGGCGGAATGTTCGGCGACGATTCGCCACGCGGTTTTCGCGTCGCCGAGATCGAGAACCTTGCGCGCCAGCAGACGCCGCTCGATCCACCATTCGTCGCCCTTGCCGGGCGGGGCCGGATCGCGCGGCGCCGCGAGCAGCAATTGCGCGGCTTCGACGACCTTGTTGTCCCGGCGCAGCTTTTGCACGCGCGCGAACAGCAGCGTCGGGTCCTTCTTCAGTTCCGGCGGCAAGGCGGCGATCACCTTGTCGTTCAGGCTTTCCCGCGCTTTCGCGAGAGCGAGCGCGTCGGCCCCCGCGAGCGCGGCGGCGCGCAGGCTCGCGGCGGAATTCTCGCGCATCGCCAGCCGGTCGGAGCGGTATTTGTGGTCGGCCTTCGTCAGCGCGTCCGCGAATTCCTTTCGGATCGTCGTCTCCAGCGCCGCGTTGAGATCGTAGTCGCGCCAGACCTGACGGACGATATCGCTTGCCTCGGCGGCGCGGTCGCTCGCTTGCAGCGCGCGGGCCAGTGACAGTTTGCCGGGCGCCGTTTCCGGCGCGCCGGCCCGGAAAAATTCGATGACTTGCGCCGGCGGGCGCCGCTCGCCCCAGAGGGCTTCCTCCGCGCGCTTGCGAAGGAACGGATTGGCGGGCCATTCGGGCCGCGCCGCCAGAAAATCCCGAACCCGGTCGAAGCGTCCCGTGAGGCGCGCGCCCGCCCAGTCGACCGCGGCGCGCGCGACGGGATTGTTCGTCAGCGCCGACGCCGCGTCGGCCGCGGCGAGATCGCCGGACCGGAAGGCCGCGATCGCCTCGCGCACGCCGGCGATGTCGACGTAGATGGCCGGCGGCGTGGCGAGGCCGGGCGCGCCCTGGTCGCGCAGGCTTTCCGGCGTCGCGGCGTAGGCGAGCATCGCGGTCGACGCGAGCACGGCCTCGACGCGCGGCGAGGAGACCGTCGCGGGAAACGAGGCCGCGGCGGCTGGCGCTGGCGACAGGCCGCGCTCGATGGCCGCGAGCGCGTCTGGCGGCGCCTCGCGCTCGAGTTCCCGCTGGGACTGGAGGGCCAGCATTCCCGGATGCAGGAAGCGTCCGAGATCGGGCAGGGGGCGCAAGACTTTCGTGGTGACGTGGGCGGGCGGACCGCCATCGCCGACCGTCGCCGGCAAGCCCCGGTCGCGGACAATCGACGGCGTGAGAAGCGCGAGGCCGACTCCGCCAAGTCCGGATATCGCGAGCAGGCCAGCGCGCAATGGGGTCATGGGATTCCTCTCCCGCCGCGCCGCGACGGAC
>CAISEY010000217.1 GCA_903884435.1 uncultured Hyphomicrobiales bacterium
CCTCATCCGGCCTGCCGGCCACCTTCTCCCGCTCCGCGGGAGAAGGAACGCGCTCCCGCATTTTCATACCTTCCGTGTCCGCGTTTCCGCCACCCTGATTGGCGGCGTCCAGGGCTTTTCGGCCCAGCCGACGCCCTTGCGCGCGACTTGCACGTCGATCAGATAGGGCTTGCCCTCGACGGTGGAGACCCTGGCGCGCGCCAGCGCTTCCTTCAGCTCGCGCGGATTGGTCACGACCTCGCCCTTCACGCCAAAGCCGGCGGCGATGCTGGCCATGTTGATGTCGGGATTGCCGAGATAATCGTGAACGAACTGGCTGGTCTCGACCATGCGGCCCGAGGGCACGTTGGCGATGGCGCGGGAATGAGGGCCGCCATAGGCGTGGTTGTTGTAGACGATGGTGATGACCGGCAGTTCCAGCCGCGCCATGTTCCACAGCGCCTGCGGCCCGAAGATGAAGGATCCGTCGCCGACCATGCAGATCACCTGCTGGTTGGGCCGCGCGAGCTTGACGCCCGCCGAGGTTCCGACGCCCGAGCCGAGATGCCCGCCATAGTAGAAGAACAGTTCGCGCCCGCCGACGGGATTGAAGTTGAAGGAATGCATCACGTTGGCGCCTGCCTCGTGCACGATGATCGCGTCCGGGTCCGCGAACTGCGCGACCTCCCAGGTCACGCGGTCGGCGATCAGCGGGGCGCTGTCCCATTCCGGCGAATTGACGATGCCGGCGCGCAGGGCGCGGGCCCGGTCGGTGAACTGCTTCACCTCCGCGGCGCGCGCGCCCGCTTGCTCGCGCAGTTTCGCGGTCATCAGTTGCTCGACGGCGGCGATGAGGTCGTCGAGACCAAGCCCGGCGTCGCCCACGAGCGGCGCGTCGGTGGTCATCACCTTGCCCATGTTGTTGTAGTCGATGCGCAGGTCGATGAATTTGATGTTGTGCGGAATGATCGGCGCCGGCCCGCCGTGTTGCAGCTTGTTGCCGACGTTGATGACGACGTCGTAATTTTTTGGCCAGGTGATGGAGGCGAGCGTGCCCGCCGGCGCGTTGCCGACCCAGAGCGGATGCGGCTCGGGGAAATTGGCCCAGAGCTGCCGCATCTGCGTGACGGGCATGCCGAGCATTTCCGCCAGTTTCACCGCCTTGCCCACGGCCTTCGCCTTGGTGATTTCGTCGCCGACGATCATCAGCGGCATCTTCGCCTCGACGAGCAGCTTCGCGGCGCGCTCGACCTCGGTCGGGTTGGGGCGCACGCGCATGCGCGTGTCGAAATGGCTTTGCTGGATGATTTCCGTGCGGGCGCGCTCGTCGGTGTAATCCGAATGCCAGGTGAGATAGGCGGGCCCGTGCGGCGGCGTCCACGCGGTCTTGAAGGCGTGGCGCACCGCCTCGGGAATCATGTCGGGGCGGCGCGCCATCCACGAATACTTGGTCATGGGCTGCATGACCTGTTCCTGGTTGGCGAGTTCCTCGAACCCGTCGCGGCCCGCGCGGCGCGACTGGTCGGTGCGGTAGGAATAGACGACGAGCGGCGTCTGTTCCTTGTGCGCGTTGAACACCTGTCCCATGGCGTTCATCATGCCCACGGCGCCGGCCTGCATGACGATGGCGGGCTCCTGCGACGCCTTGATGTAGCCCGCCGCCATCGCGGCGCCGGGGCCCTCGTGCGGCGTGAGAATGTATTTCAGTTGCGGGCGGTCCACGAGCGCCTCGTAGAATTGCGCGTCCTCGCTCGCCGAATTGCCGAAGACGTATTTGACGCCGCAACCGATGAGCTGTTCGGCGAAACAGGCGCCGCCGGTGCCCTGGAATTGCTTGACCGGCGCTTCCGCCGCCGTCGCCGGCGCGGTTTGCGCGCTGGCCGACGCCGTCAGCGCCGACAGCACGCCCTCCGCCGCCGTGAGCGTGACGCCGGCCTTTGTCATGTTGTCGAGAAAGCCGCGGCGGGAAATCGACTTCGACAGATATTTCGCAACGAGGTGTCTCATGTCGCTCTCCTGTTGAACGGGGAAATCAGCGCGCGGCGGGTTTGGCGCGCGGCACGCTGGAGCCGAAGTCGATGGACAGATATTCCGCCATCGACTTGATCTCCTCGCCGCTCCACACGGCGCCGCGGCCCATCATGCGATAGAGCGTCGCCTCCCAGGCGCGCGCGTCCTGGCGCTGGTCGCGCCAGATGGAATCGGTGTGGCACTGCGCGCATTTGCCGAGCAGCAGCGTCTTGCCGGGATGAACGGGCGCTTCGGGCTGCTGGGCCAAAACGGGCGTGGCGATCGTCGCCGCCGCGAACAGGGCGGCGAACAGGGCCTCGCGGCTCGACTTCATCGGCATTCTCCCATGATCGTTTCTGGTCGCGCCGGCGCGCGTTGTGGCAAGTCTAGCCGTCCCCGGCGCCGAACGCCAGAGCGGCGCCGGGGCTTTGCCACGCGCCGTCGCGATGCTACGTCGAGCCTTGTCAATGAGGAATCGCCCATGTCGAATCGCCCCCGTCCCCTCGTCGCCGGAAACTGGAAAATGAACGGCCTGAAGGCCTCTCTCGCGGAAATCGCGGGCATGGCGAACGGTTATGACGAGGCCCTGCGCGCGAAGGTCGAACTGCTCGTCTGTCCGCCCGCGACGCTTCTCGCCGCCGTCGCGGCGGCGGCCGCGGGCGCCCATGTCGGCGTTGGGGCCCAGGATTGTCACGCGAAGAAGGAGGGCGCCCACACCGGCGACATTTCCGCCGAAATGATCGCCGACGCCGGCGGAACCTATGTCATCGTCGGTCATTCCGAGCGCCGCGCCGACCATGGAGAGAGCGACGCCGTCGTGCGCGCCAAGGCGGAAGCCGCGATCCGCGCGGGCTTGCGCGCCATCGTCTGCGTCGGCGAAACGGAAGCCCAGCGCAACGCCGGCAAGACGCTCGACGTGGTCGGCGGCCAGCTCGACGGCTCGATTCCCGCCGGCGCGACGGCGGCGCAACTCGTCGTCGCCTACGAACCCGTGTGGGCCATCGGCACGGGCCTGACGCCAACGGCGGCGGACGTGGCGGAAGTCCACGCCTTCATCCGCCAGCGCCTCGGCAAGCTCGTCGGCGCGGAAGCCGCGGGCGTGCGCGTGCTCTACGGCGGTTCCGTCAAGCCGTCGAACGCAGTGGAACTGATGGGGGTCGCCAACGTCGATGGCGCGCTCGTTGGCGGCGCGAGCCTCAAGGCGGCGGATTTCCTCGGGATCGCGGCGGCCTACCGGTAGGGCGGACGTCCGGCGTTTACAACCTCCCGGGACCGCCGCATGATCGCCCGATGAGCCGCGTTCGCGGCCGCCTCGGGGAGAGAACGCCATGCCGGACTACAGCGCCTATACCGCCATCAAGGTCGAGATCGACGCGGAGAACATCGCGTGGATCACCTTCAACCGCCCGGAAAAGCGCAACGCCATGAGCCCCGCGCTCCATTTCGAAATGGAGGACGCGCTGATGAAGCTCGAGACCGACGACGCCTGCAAGGTGATGGTCGTCACCGGCGCGGGCGACAGTTTTTCGGCGGGCATGGACCTGAAGGAATATTTCCGCGCCACGGACAACAACCCGGACCTGCGGTTCCGTTCGCTGACCGCGGTCAAGCGCTGGTCCGACCTGCTCACCTGGACGCGCAAGCCCACGATCGCCATGATCAACGGCTGGTGTTTCGGCGGCGCCTTCGCCCCGCTCGCCGCCTGCGACATCTGCGTCGCGGCGGAGGAGGCGACCTTCGGCCTTTCGGAAGTGAACTGGGGCATCCTGCCCGGCGGCAACATCGCCAAGGTCTTTTCCGACCTCTGCAACTCGCGCGACGCCCTGTTCTACGCCATGACCGGGCGGACGTTCGATGGCAAGAAAGCCGTGCAGATGGGCGTCGCCAACATGGCCGTGCCGCTCGCGGACCTGCGCGAGGAGACAAGGAAAATCTGCCGGGAGCTCATGGCCAAGGGCCCCGCGGTGCTCGCCTACACCAAACAGGCGGTGAAGGCGGTGCGAGACCTGCCGATGGACATGGCGTGGGAATATCTCGGCGCGAAATCCCAGGCTCTGCGCGGCGCCGATCCGGAAAAGACGCGCGAGAAGGGCATGGCCGAGTTTCTCGACAAGAAGACCTATCGTCCCGGTCTGCAACCCGTGAAGCGCTCGTGACGGGCGCGCGCGCGTCGCTGGCGCTCGCGTCGCTGCTCGTCGCGGCGCCGGCGCTCGCGCAGACGCCCGCGGATTTTTACGCGGGCAAGACGATCGCGCTGACGGTCTCCTCGACCCCCGGCGGCGGTTACGACGTCTACGCGCGAACCTTCGCGCGGTTCCTGCCGAAGCATCTGCCGGGGCAACCCGCGGTCGTCGTGCAGCACCAGCCCGGCGGCGGCGGCCTCGTCGCCGCCAACACGCTCTACAACGTGGCGCCGCGGGACGGCACGGCGCTGGCCCTGTTGCAGGGCGGCTCCCTGCTGGTGGGCGCGCTCGGCGAGCCCGCGGCTAAATTCGACGGCGAGCGTCTCACCGGCGTCGGCAATCTCAACGAGGACGCCGACACCTGCACGGCGTGGCGTGATTCGGGCATCGAAACGGCGCGGGACTTTCTCACGAAGCCGGTGATCCTCGGCGTCGCCGGCGCGTCCTCCGCGTCCTACACGTTTTCGACGGCGCTGATGGACGTGCTTGGCGCGAAGTTCACGATGATCGCGGGCTATCAGGGCGCCGCCACCAGCCGCACGATGGCGATGGAAAAGGGCGAGTTGCAGGCGACCTGCGGCATTTTCGTCTCGACCGTGCAAACGCAATTCGCGGACCTCGTGAAGAGCGGAAAGCTCCGCGTCGTCCTGCAAATCGGCCTCGCGCGCCATCCCGCCTTTCCCGACACGCCCGGCGCGCTCGAATTCGCGAAGGACGCGGAGGGACGGCAGGCGCTCGAACTTCTGTTCTCGCAACTTTCGCTGGGCCGCCCGGTCTTCGCGCCGCCGGGCGTCCCGCCGGACCGCGCGAAGCTCCTGCAAGCGGCTTTTTCCGGGGTCATGGCCGATCCGGACTTCATCGCCGAAGCCGGCAGGATCAATCTGGAAACCCGCTGGTACGACGCCGCCAGAATGGCGGAGGTGATGCGCGGCATGAGCGCCGCCGCGCCTTCGGCGAGGGCGCGCGCGCGCAAGATCCTCGGGATGCAATAGGCGGAGCTCGTGAATTGATTTTGGCGCCGGGCGTTCCGTCCCGGGGGAAGGCTTTTTGGCCGCGCTCGCGCCAGGATCGGAAATCGACTTGCTATTCAGTTGCTTGTCGATGATTATTTGAGCCTGACCGCGTGAAGCCGGGAGGCGCGAATGAGCGTTATCGGGTACCGCCCGCCGCGGAAAAATCCTTTTGACGGCAAGCTCGGGTTTGACCCGGCCGTGACGGCCCGCACGAAAGAGATGTCCCGGCGGCTCGCGGCGGGCAAGCTCGTTCAGGGTGTTACCGCGCCGCAGTGGCGGCTGATGAAGCCGACGTTCCAGTCGATGCTGACACAACCTTCGCCGGGCGCGTTCCGTGGCTCCCCGCCCTCTGTTTTTCCGGCGCTGACCGAGCCGGTTCCGGTGAAGGCGCCGTGGACGCCCGATGGCGACGCGCCGCACGCTGGCGATCTCTCCGACGTCGCCGCCGCGATTTTCGCCTTGCCCGCGGTGCAGGAACTGGCCCGGAAAGCCGCGGAAAAAGGGCTTGACGACATGGACACCGCCTGGCGGGACTGGCTTGAAGCGCCGCCCCTCAAGAAAACCGGCACGGTCGCGCTGGCGACGCTGGTTCTTGGCGGCGCGATCTATCCAATCATTTCCAACCAGAAACGGCGCGACATCGCGTTCGGTCTGATCAAGGATCAGGAAATTCCCGTGCCTGGCGTCGAGGGAATGACGTTCACGATTCTCGATCATGGCGGCGGTCTTTCGGCCCCGCTGGGCGTTCCCGGGCTTTCGGGAGGCGGCGAACTGGAATTCGAGAACTCGAAGGTCACGAGCTACAAGGTCACGATCAAATTCGATCTCGGAGAGTTCCACAAGGCGCGCGCCGCGAAGCAAAAGGCGAAAATGGCGATTGAATTCGGGCCTTGACGACGCGCCTGTCGCGTGTCCCTCTCGGCCGCGGCCGGCAGGGTCCCTGGAGGGGGCCCACGAGCCGGCGAGGGAGGAAAACATGTCCGGAGCCGGGGTTCCCAGACGCGCGCTTCTGAAAGCCGCGGGTGCCGCCGCCATGTCGGGAGCCGTCGCGAAATCCGCCGCGGCCGACGCGCCCCAAATCATCGCGACGGAATACTGGGCGCGAAAGGGCGACGTGAAGCTCAATCTCTGGAGAAAGCGCGTCGACGACGGCAAGGCCGGCAAGCCCGTGATCTTTTTTGTTCATGGCTCCTCGTTTTCCGGCCGCGCGGGCTACGATTTGCAGGTTCCCGGCCATCCCGACTATTCCGCCATGGATCATTTCGCGAGGCTCGGCTACGACGCCTGGACGATGGACCACGAGAACTACGGTCTTTCCAGCCGCGACACCGGTTCGAATTCCGGAATCATGTCCGGCGTCGCCGATCTCGAGGCCGCAATGCCCATCGTCGAAAGCGAGACCGGACAAAAGAAGATCTTCATGCGCGGGCAATCCTCCGGGGCGATCCGCCTTGGCGTTTTCGCGATGAAAAACCCGGATCGCGTCGAGAAAATCATCCTCGACGCCTTCACGTGGACGGGGGAGGGCGCGCCGGAAATCATGCGCCGGCGCCGCGACGCCGAGACATACCGCAAGAACGTCTCGCGGCCCATGAACCGGCAGAGCTTTCTCAATATTTTCAGCCGCGACGATCCCTCGACCTTCGAACAGGCCGTCGCGATCGCGCTCGCGGATTACGAGGCGAAGCTCGGCGAAAGCGCGCCGAGCGGCACTTATCTCGACATGGCCGTGAACATGCCGATGGTCGATCCCGCGAAAATCGCCTGCCCGGTGATGATGATTCGCGCCGAACACGACGGCAATTCGACCGAGGCCGAACTCATCGAGTTCTTCACGAAACTGCCCAACAAGGAAAAGCAGTTCGCCATGCTCAAGGGTTCGGCGCATCTCGCCATGCTCGGCAAGGGACGGCGGCGCTCGTGGCACGTGACGCACGCGTTCTTTTCGCTGGAGGCGCCGGCGGAGGCCTGAGGCCCCCGGCGCGTCAAAGCGTCCCGGAAAAGCTTCGCGTCGCGAAGACCTGATCGAGAAACGGCTTGTGCCCGATGGGCGCGAAATGTTGCAGCACCCACATGGCCACCTGGCCCGGCGTGCCGTGAATGCCCTTCCTCGCGACTTCGCAGTCGTCGTCGTCGACGCCGAAATGGTCCCTCAACTCGTATTTGAGCGTGCCGGAGAAGGCCCGGCCCGTCACCTTGAAGTCGCTCAGGAACACGCGGATTCCCTGAAAGCTGCCGATGCAGATTTTAACCACGGTGTCCTGAACGAGCGACATGCCGGGGATGTCGGGTTCCGTCGCCGGCAACATGCGCGAGGTGGCCTTGCCCGGTTCTTCCGCCGCGGTGGGCGCCTTGCCGCGTTCCGGCCCCGGGCCGGTGACGAGATCGTGGTAATCGACGAGGCCGAGCGCGCCCTGACGCTTCAGGTTGGCGGTCAGCATTCGTTCGAAGTTTTCGGCGGAGGCGATGAAATTGGTGGACTTCGCCGTTTCCGCGTCGAGCGCGGGAAAGTTGGAAAGCGCCGGCGCGCCTGTGTTGGCGAGCCAGAAAGAGAACATGGTCAGCGCGGTCGCGCCGCCGACGCTCATTTCGTTGCGAAGCAATTGCTGGTTCGTCGACACGGCGCGCGGGCTCATCTTGCGCGTTTCATCGACGTCGGGAAACTTGAGAATGTCCCGGAACGTGATTTCCGCGAACACGTCCACTTCCAGCTTCCCGGCGGCGACGAGGCCGCGCAGCAATTCGCCGAGATTCATGACCGGATTTGTCTTCAGGGTTGGAAACAGCGGGGTCAGCGGCTGAAGCTGGCCGAGCGCGAATTTCTCGAGCACGTCGAGCGCCGCGGCGCCAATGCCCAGTTTCGCCGCCCAGACGCGCACCTTCGCGACGACGCTGGTCGAGGCGAGCTGGCGGCTCGTGGAGTCGAGGTCCGCTTTCAGAGGACGCCCGCCGTTCCCGTCGTCGTCGGAGACGAGGGCGAGCAGAAATTGCTCGCCGGGCGGCTGGGGAACGACGCGCAGGGCGCCCGCGTTCCCTCCTCCGCCATTGCCTCCCCCGCCATTGCCGCCGCCCTCGATCCGCTTCATGGCCGCGTCGAGGCTGCGGATCGTCTGGATGCCGACGATCCGGTCGGGCTGCTTTTGACCGGGGCCGAGAATTTTCGGGGTCCGGCTGTCCTTGTACCTGAAAACCGCTTCGGCGGTGGAGGGCCCGTAGGTCTCGCCGCCCAGTTCGTCGCCGGAAATGGCCGCGCCGGGCATCAGCAGGAAAAGCGCGGCCTGGATCCGCGAGACATGGACGCCCTTTTCACGGGGTTCCGTGAACATCACATGCGCTGAATCCTTCACCGCGCAGTCGTTCAGCCGGTCCACGGCCTGTTTGTCGCCGGGCAGTTTCACCTCGGTGAAGTGTCGGGATTGAAGTACGCCCATGCCGCGCCCCCGTTTTGGTGAAGTGCCGCGAATGCCGGCGACCTTGTTCATGCGCGATCCGGGCGAACCCGCGCGTGCGAAAACGCACGGCCAGTCCGCGCCGCTCGCGGGGGCTTTAACGGAATATTTCTCTTCTTGCCCATTTTTCGGCCATTGTCAGGCCGAAACGATTCCCTTAGTCCGGGTGTCACAAAGACTTCACGAGGCGTCCATGATCTCCAAGCCGTCGGTCAAACCCGCCGATCCTCGCTTCTCCTGCGGGCCGACGGCCAAATATCCGGGATGGGACCCGGCCAGGTTCGACTTTTCCTGCATTGGCCGCTCGCATCGCTCGCGCGAGGCGCGGGCGAAAATCCAGGAGGTCAACGACCGGACGCGCCGCATTCTCGGCATCCCCGATGACTACAAAATAGGCATCACGGCGGGGTCGGACACGGGCGCGGTCGAGATGGCCCTGTGGTCTTTGCTGGGCCCGCGTCCCGTCGATCTCTTCGGCTGGGAGGCCTTCGGCCTCGACTGGGTCATCGACGCGATGGAGGAGCTGAAGCTTCCGGGCGCCCGCAAGTTCACGCCCCCCTATGGCCAGTTGCCCGATCTCTCCCGGCACGACCCGAAGCACGATTGCGTCTTTACCTGGAACGGCACCGCCTCCGGCGTTCGCGTGAAAAACGCCGACTGGATCAGCGACGCGCGCGAGGGCCTGACCATCTGCGACGCGACGTCCGCCATCTTCGTGATGGACCTGCCCTGGAAGAAGCTCGATGTCGTGACCTATTCCTGGCAAAAGGTGCTCGGCAGCGAGCCCCAGCACGGCACGATCATCATGAGCCCGCGCGCCATCCAGCGGCTTGAATCGCACATTCCCGCCTGGCCCGTGCCGAAGCTCTACCGGCTCGCCAGCAAGGGCAAGGTCAACGAGGCCTTTTTCCAGACCGAAGTTATCAACACCCCCTCCATGCTGTGCATCGAGGACGTGCTCGGCGCCCTGCGCTGGGCCGAGAGCATCGGCGGCACGCGCGCCATGGCGGCGCGCACCCAGGCCTCTTTCGAAGCGATCGACGCCTGGGTGAAGAAGACCCCGTGGATCGACTATCTCGCGGTCGATCCCGAGACGCGTTCGCCGACCTCGGTGTGCCTGATCTACACGGATCCCGCCTATCTCGCCCTGAGCGCGCACGCCCGCGCGGAATTCGCCACTCGCGTCAATAATCTGCTCGACGCGGAACGGGTCGCCCTCGACGCCAACGCCTACAAGGACGCGCCTCCCGGTCTTCGAATCTGGTGCGGCGCGACGGTGGAGACCGCCAACGTCCGGGCCTTGCTGCCCTGGATCGATTGGGCCTTCGCGACGGCGAAGTCGGAACTGCGCGCCGCGGCCTAGCCCAGGGTTCCCATTCCCCGCGGGGTCGTGTAATAGCCTGCCCCGATCAGGCCCCGGGGCGGGCTCACCGGATTTCAAATGCAAACCGTCATCATCGCCATCCACCTCATCGTCGTCGTCGGCCTCGTCATCGTGGTGCTGTTGCAGCGATCGGAGGGCGGCGCGCTCGGCGTGGGCGGCGGCGGCGGCTTCATGACCGGGCGGGGCCAGGCCAACGCCCTCACGCGCGCCACGGCGATCCTGGCGACGATTTTCTTCCTCACCAGCCTTGGCCTGACGATTCTGGCGAATATCGGTCGTCAGCAGAAGTCGATTTTCGAGGGCGTCGCCCCCGCCGGCCAGACCGCGCCCGGCGCGCCGACCGGCGGCAACGTACTCGACCAGCTGCGCCAGATCGAGGAACAGCGCGCGCCGACGGCGCCCGCCGCTCCGGCGGCCCCCGCGGCTCCCGAGCCGCCCAGGCAGTAGTCCGGGGCTTCCGGAACGCTCGGGAGGCGGGGCCGAGTCCGGATATCCCGGGAAATCTTCCCCGGGCGACAGTCGAGGTCGCCAGCGGGATTCCTGACTTTGATCCCGCGCAAAATCCCCGCGGGCCGGGCATCGCGTCGACGCCCGCCTTCTCGCCCCGGTTCGCCTGACGGCCGGGGCCTTGTTATGGACACGCGACCGCCGGCTTCGGGCCGCGGCGGAAGGATCTGGACTTGCCGACGACTTGCCCGTTCATTGACGTTATCCCCAACCCCAAAAATTGTCCTCGCCGAATCGTCCGGCGAGGTTTAGTCCGGTAACCCCATGGCGCGGTACATTTTCATCACCGGCGGCGTGGTGTCCTCTCTCGGCAAGGGGCTTGCGTCGGCGGCCCTCGGAGCCCTTCTTCAGGCGCGTGGCTACACGGTCCGCTTGCGGAAACTCGATCCCTATCTGAACGTCGATCCGGGCACGATGAGCCCGACGCAGCACGGCGAGGTCTTCGTGACCGACGACGGCGCGGAGACCGATCTCGATCTCGGACATTACGAGCGTTTCACCGGGCGTCCCGCGACGAAACAGGACAACATCACCACCGGGCGCATCTATCAGGAAATCATCCAGAAGGAGCGTCGCGGGGATTATCTCGGCGGCACCGTGCAGGTCATCCCGCACGTCACCAACCACATCAAGGAATTCGTCCTCGAGGGCAACGAGGCCTGCGATTTCGTGCTGGTCGAGATCGGCGGCACGGTTGGCGACATCGAGGGCCTGCCCTTCTTCGAGGCCATCCGCCAGCTCGGCAACGACCTGCCGCGCAATCACGCGATTTACGTGCATCTCACGTTGCTGCCGTGGATTCCCACGGCGGGCGAGCTGAAGACCAAGCCGACGCAACATTCCGTCAAGGAATTGCGCTCCATCGGCATCGCGCCGAACATCCTGCTGTGCCGCACCGACCGCGAAATCCCGCGCGAGGAGAAGCGCAAGCTCGGCCTGTTCTGCAACGTGCGCGAAAGCGCTGTCATCGAGGCGCGCGACGTGGCCTCGATCTATGACGTGCCGCGCGCCTACCACGAGGCGGGCCTCGACCGCGAGGTGCTCGCGGCCTTCGGCATCGAGCCGGCGCCAAGGCCCGACATGCGCCGCTGGACGGCCGTCAGCGAGCGCACCCACAACCCCGAGGGCGAAGTCACCATCGCCATCGTCGGCAAGTACACGGGCCTGAAGGACGCCTACAAATCCCTCACCGAGGCCCTGACCCATGGGGGGCTCGCCAACCGGGTGAAGGTCAATATCGACTGGATCGAGAGCGAGATTTTCGAGGGCGGCGATCCCGCGCCGCATCTCGAGCACGTCCACGGCATTCTCGTGCCGGGCGGCTTCGGCCAGCGCGGCGCGGAGGGCAAGATCAACGCGGCCCGCTTCGCCCGCGAGCGCAAGGTTCCCTATTTCGGCATCTGCTTCGGGATGCAGATGGCGGTGATCGAGGCGGCGCGCTCCCTGGTGGGCGTGCCCGACGCCAATTCGACCGAATTCGGCCCGACCGACCAGCCCGTCGTCGGCCTGATGACGGAATGGATGCGCGGCAACGAACTTGAACAGCGCAAGTCAGGCGGCGATCTCGGCGGCACGATGCGGCTTGGCGCCTATCGCGCGATACTCGCCGAAGGCTCGAAAATCGCGCGTATTTACGGGACGACGGAGATCTCCGAACGTCACCGCCACCGCTACGAGGTCAATACCGACTGGCGCGCGCGGCTCGAGGCGAAGGGGCTGAAATTCGCGGGAACCTCGCCGGATGGACTGCTGCCGGAAACGGTGGAGTTCACCGATCACCCGTGGTTCATCGGCGTGCAATATCACCCGGAACTGAAGTCGAGACCCTTCGATCCGCACCCGCTTTTCGCGAGTTTCATCGAGGCGGCGAAGGCCCAGTCGCGGCTGGTGTAGCCGCCCGCGGCCGGGCGGCTCACGCCGTATCCCGCGCCGCGGGCGCGAAACTGTCGGCCCGCGCGCGCGCCCACGGCCGGGCGTAGGAATCGCCGCCGTCGCCGCTCAGCAATTCGCCGCGCGCGAGTTCCGGATAGAGGTCCTCGAAACTCAGCACCCCCGAGGCGTCGACGCGCTTCATCACCCGTTCGCGCGTGATGTCCGCCGGGTGCTCCACGCCTGCGGCGGCGATGAGTTCGGCGAGAGCCGCGAGCGTGCTTTCGTGGAAATTGCGCACGCGCGCGGCCTTGTCCTCGACGACCAGCGCTTTCTGCCGCAGGGGGTCTTGCGTCGCGACGCCGGTCGGGCATTTGTCCGTGTGGCACGACAGCGACTGGATGCAGCCCAGCGCGAACATGAAGCCGCGGGCCGAATTGCACCAGTCCGCGCCGAGCGCCAGGGCGCAGACCATGTCGAAGGCGGTGACGATGCGCCCGCTCGCGCCAAGGCGCACGCGATCGCGCAATCCCGCGCCCACGAGGCAATTGTGGACAAAAACAAGGCCCTCGCGCATGGGCGTGCCCAGATGATCGGTGAATTCGAGCGGCGCCGCGCCGGTCCCGCCCTCCTTGCCGTCGACGACGATGAAATCCGGCGTCACGCCGCTTTCCAGCATGGCCTTCACCAGCGCCATGAACTCGGTCTTGTGCCCGACGCAGAGCTTGAATCCGACAGGCTTGCCGCCCGAGAGGTCGCGCAGGCGCCGGATGAAGTCCATCATTTCGAGCGGCGTCGAAAACGCCGAATGGCTCGCCGGCGAAACGCAATCCTGGCCGAGCGGCACGCCGCGCGCCGCCGCGATTTCCGGCGAGACTTTCGCCGCCGGAAGCACGCCGCCATGGCCGGGCTTGGCGCCCTGCGACAGCTTGATTTCGATCATTTTGATTTGCGGGTTCGCCGCGGTCGCCCGGAACTTGTCCTCGCAGAAGGTTCCGTCCTCGTTGCGGCAGCCGAAATAGCCGCTCGCGACCTCCTAGATAATGTCCCCGCCGAAGGCCGCGTGGTGGACGCTGAAGCTTCCCTCGCCGGTGTCGTGGGCGAACCCGCCGAGTTTCGCGCCCTTGTTGAGGGCGCGGATGGCGTTGGCGGACAGCGAGCCGAAACTCATCGCGGAAATGTTCAGCAGCGAGATCGAATAGGGTTGCTTGCAATCGGGCCCGCCGACCGTGACGCGAAAATCGTGGCCTTGCACTTTCGCGGGCGCGAGCGAATGGCTCAACCATTCGTAATGTCCGGCGTAGACGTCCTCCTGCGTGCCGAAGGGGCGCTTGTCGAGCTGCATCTTGGCGCGCTGGTAGACGATGGCGCGTTGCGTCCGGTTGAAGGGGCGTCCGTCGAGATCGCTCTCGAGGAAATATTGGCGGATTTCCGGGCGGATTTCCTCGAGCAGAAATCGAATGTTCGCGAGAACGGGGTAGTTGCGGCGCAACGAGTGCTTCGTCTGGCGCATGTCGTTGAGGCCGATCGCCGAGAGGATCGCGGCGGGCGCGAAAATCCAGAGCGCCCATCCGTGACCCGCGAGCGCGAGCGCGCCGGAAACGACCGCCGCGACGAGCGACAGGATCAGGGCGAGGTAACGCATCGGGTTGTTCTCCCTGAACGCCGGCGCCGCGGTTGCGGAACCCGCCGTCATTGCCTAGACCTCTTGTAGCACCCTTGTGAGTGAGAGCCATGACAGACAATCAGTCCCAGGAACCCGGTTTCTCGACCCTCGCCATTCACGCCGGCGCCCAGCCCGACCCGGCCACGGGCGCCCGCGCGACGCCGATCTACCAGACGACGTCCTTCGTGTTCGACGATGTCGATCACGCGGCCTCGCTGTTCGGCCTCCAGGCCTTCGGAAACATTTACACGCGCATCACAAATCCGACCTCGGCCGTGCTCGAGGAGCGCGTCGCCGCGCTCGAGGGCGGCACCGCGGCGCTGGCCGTCGCCTCGGGCCACGCGGCGGAATTTCTCGTCATGCACACGCTGATGCAACCCGGCGACGAATTTGTTTCCGCCAACAAGCTCTATGGCGGCTCGATCAACCAGTTCAACCATTCCTACAAGAACTTCGGCTGGAACGTGAAGTGGGCGGACCCGGACGATCTCTCGACCTTCGAGGCCGCGATTTCCCCGCGCACCAAGGCGATCTTCATCGAATCCATCGCCAATCCCGGCGGCGTCGTGTGCGACATCGAGGCCATCGCCAAAATCGCCAATCGCGCCCGCGTGCCGCTGATCGTCGACAACACGCTGGCGACGCCATACCTCGTGCGTCCCTTCGACCACGGCGCCGACATCGTCGTTCATTCCGCGACGAAATTCCTCGGCGGCCATGGCAATTCCATCGGCGGCCTGATCGTCGATGGCGGCAAGTTCGACTGGCTCGCCGACAAGCGCTACCCCATGCTCTCCGCGCCGCGCCCCGAATACGGCGGCATGGTGCTGGGCGAAACCTTCGGCAATTTCGGCTTCGCCATCGCCTGCCGCGTGCTCGGCCTGCGCGATCTCGGCCCCTGCATCTCGCCGTTCAATTCGTTCATGTTGCTGACCGGCATCGAGACGCTGCCGCTGCGGATGCATCGCCATTCGGAAAACGCGCTGAAGGTCGCCGAATTCCTCGACGCGCATCCGGCGGTGAAATGGGTCTCGTATCCCGGCCTGAAGGGCGATCGCTATTACAACCTCGCGCGGAAATACTGCCCGAAAGGCGCCGGCGCCGTCTTCACCTTTGGCCTCAAGGGCGGCTACGACGCCGGCCTGTCTCTGGTGAAAAACCTACAGCTTTTCTCGCATCTCGCCAATGTTGGCGACACGCGCTCGCTGGTCATCCATCCGGCCTCGACGACCCATCGCCAGCTCACCGACGACCAGAAAATCGCCTCGGGCGCCGGGCCGGACGTGGTGCGCCTCTCCATCGGCATCGAGGACGTGGCGGACATCATCGCCGACCTCGAACAGGCGCTCGCGGCGGGCGCCTGAACCCGGTCCGCTGCTTCCGGAGAAAAAAATGGCGATTTTGCTCCTCGGCCTCGCGATCTTCATCGCGGGTCACCTCGTGACGACGCGGCGCGACCTGCGCGCCGGGCTGGTCGCGCGTGTGGGGGAGGGGCCTTACAAAGGGCTCTATTCGCTCGTCGCCTTCGTCGGGCTCGCGCTGATCGTCGTCGGTTTCTCGCGCTATCGCGCGGCCGGCTACATCGAGGTGTGGAGCCCGCCGCGCTGGACGCGCCACGTCGCGATGACGCTCATGTGGTTCTCCTTCGTCGCGCTCGCGGCGGCCTATTCGCCGCGTGGAAAAATAGCCGGCTGGCTGCGCCACCCCATGCTCAACGCCGTGAAAATCTGGGCGCTGGCGCATCTGGCGGCCAATGGCGACGCGGGCGGGATCGTCCTCTTCGGCGCCCTGATGATCTACGCCGGCTATGACCGCTTCTCGGTGAAACGGCGTGGCGACGCGGGCGCCCCCCGCGTGGCGAAATTCAACGCCGGCGACGCCATCGCGCTCGCCGTCGGCACGATCGCCTATGTCGCGATGCTGTTCCTTCATCCCTATGTGATCGGCGTCGCGATCCTGGGTGTGTGAAAAAGCCGCGGGGCCGACGGTTCGCGGCTTGATTTCGATCAAGCCGGCGCGTGTTTTCCCGGGCAAATCTTTCGTGGTCTCACACGGGAGATTTGCAACCATGGCACTCGAAACGATTTATCTCGCCGGCGCGATGTGCGCCTTCGTCGCCTTCGCGGTCGCGGTTTTTTACGTGGACGGCCAGACGCGCCATCTCTGACGGACGGACTGGCTAGGCGCCGGATTCCTCCGCTTTTGGCGACACGAATTTGTTGATCGTGCCGTAAAGGGTGCGCGCCCCCGCCTGAATCTCCACGACGAGCACGTCGTGGAGTTCCGACGGCAGAAATTCCAGCGCGCCATAGCGCCCGACCACCGGCCCGACGCTGGCGGGATCGGGAACGCGAGTGACCTCGCAGGTCGGTTCGCCGCGCTCATCGCGCAATCGCAGGTAGGCGCGGAACTTGTTCGTCGCCGCCTCGCAGCCCTGCGTCCGCGATGTCGCCAGAATGTCCTCGAGCTGTCCTTGCTCGTCGCAAACGATCGAAAAATCCGCCCGCGCGCCGCCAGCCGCCAGCATGACGAGCGTCGTGATTGCCATTCGCGTCCACATCGCGTGTCTCCGTGTTCCGGTTTGCGCCGGCTTCCGCGCGTCTCCCCCTCCCGACCCGCGAGCGTCCGGAATGGTCGCCGCGCAACACTGAAAACTCCGGTTTACGCCAAGCAAGCGCCGGGCCAACCGGCGCGTCGTGCAAACAGGCTCTCGCGACCGTCGCGTTTTTCTGCCAGGATGCCGAAAAATCCGGCCGGGAGGACGTTCATGGACGCATGGATCCATCGCGCTTGCGTCGCGGCGCTCGCCTTGTCCGCGCCGGCGCGCGCCGAAACGGTGGAGGAGTTTTACCGGGGACGCGCGGTGACGCTCACCGTCGCCTTTCCGCCCGGCGGCGGCTACGACATCTACAGCCGCGTCCTCGCCCGCTATCTGCCGCGCCACCTTCCCGGCAATCCCGGGGTGGTCACCCGGAACATGCCGGGCGCCGGCGGCATCAAGGCCGGCAATTACATGTATTCCCTCGCGCCGCGCGACGGCTCCGCGCTGGGGATGATCGCCGACAATTCCATCACCGAGGAGATCGTCGGCACGCCCGGCGTCGCCTATGTCACGAAGAACTTCGGCTGGATCGGGCGCGTCATGATGAGCGTCAACGTCACGATGGTGCTGGCGGATTCGCCCGCGCGGACCATGGCGGATCTGAGGTTGCGCGAACTCGTCGTCGGCGGCACCAGCGCCGGCGGCTTCACCAGCGTGCTGCACAACGTCGCCAATCTCATCGGCGGCACGAAGTTCCGCAACGTTTATGGCTACACGGCCTCGCCGGAATCGTGCCTCGCCATGGAGCGCGGCGAGGTCGCGGGCTGCACGCCGTCCTGGACCTTCGTGAAGACGGCGCGGCGCGAATGGCTCGATCCGGCCAGGGCGCGCGTTCTCATGCAATGGGGCATCGGGCGCCATCGCGAACTCGCCGGCGTTCCCGCGATGACGGAACTCGCCTCGACGCCGGCGGACCGCAAGGTGCTCGCCCTGTTCGGCAGCGCGTCCGACATTGGCCGTTCCCTCGTCGTCCCGCCCGGAACGCCCGCCGACCGCGTCGCCGCCCTGCGCGCCGCCTTCATCGCCGCGGCGAACGATCCCGAATTGCTGGAGGAAGTGCGCAAGGGCGGCCTCGACCACGATCCGCTCGCCGGCGAGGACCTGCAAAAGATCGTCGCCGAACTGGGCGACGTGACGCCGGACATCGTCGCGCGCGCGAAACAGGCGCACGATGGACAATAAGCCACGACGGAGAGAGCCGCATGACGTCGCACGCCGAAAACCCGCCGCGTAATTCAGACTACCCGCCGGGCTCCGACCCCGCGCTGATCGACAAGCTCGTCACCGCCAACCACATCCTCTACGATCACGAGGTGCTCGACGCCTGGGGCCACGTGAGCGTCCGCGACCCGGAAAGGCCGGACCGCTTCTGGATGGCGCGCAGCATCGCGCCGGCCTTCGTCACCGCGCCCGACGTGATGGAATTCGACATCGATTCCGAACCCGTCGACAGGCGGGGCCGCAAGGTCTTCGACGAGCGTTTCATTCACGGCGAGATCTATCGCGCGCGGCCCGACGTGCGCTCGGTCGTGCACCATCATTCGCCGAACGTCATTCCCTTCGCCAATTCCGACGCGAAACTGCGGGCGATGCTGACCTCCACCGGCTTCCTGCGCGATGGCGCTCCGGTGTTCAATTTGCGCGACGTCGAGGGCGGCGGCCAGATTCTGATCACAAATCGCAAACAGGCGGCGGCGCTCGCCGCGGCGCTCGCCGATCGAGGCATGGCGTTGCTGCGCAGCCACGGCGCCGTCGTCGTCGGCGACAGCGTCGAGCAGATCGTCTGGCGCGGAATCTACGCCGAGAAAAACGCGAAACTGCAATGGCAGGCGATGCAGATGGGCCACGTCTATTTCCTCACGCCGGAGGAGGCGGCCCATTCCGAGGCGACGAGCCCGCCCAATCCCGAACGCTCGTGGAACCTGTGGAAACACGAGGCGGACAAGAAGGCGCGGGAGAGGCTGGGCTGAGGCCGGGCCTCACCTCGCGCTGAATGTCTTGCGGAACAGGTCCTCCCACTCCTGCGCGCCGTCGAGCGCGCGCGCGGCGTCCTGCACGACGATCGGGAAGGGCGCCTTCGCGAAGACATCCTTGCGCGTGGTGATGAACTGGCGTTTCACGAGCAGGTCCTGCACGCCGTCGAGGAGAAAGTCCTGAAACAGCGCGGCCGTCGCGGGATGCCTCGGCTCCGCCGCGACGCCGACGCCGACCTGCGCCGACATGGAGGGCGGAATCACGAACCAGTCGATCGGCGCGCCGCTGGCGCGCATCTGCTCGATGGTGAACTGGTAGGTGGTCAGCGCCAGCGGAATTTCTCCGGCGACGACGAGATTGGCCATCAGCGAATGGCCCTTGCGCACCGAAATCTTGTTCGCGGCGACAATGTCGCGAAACAGCGCGAGGCCCTTGTCGCGTCCAAGGTTCTCGACGACGGCCTGAAACCAGTCGGTGTCCGCCGCCTCGATGGCGAGCTTGCCCTTCCAGCGCGGATCGAGAAGATCGCTCCAGGCCTTCGGCAGGTCGGCCTTCTTCACGAGGCCGGTGTTGTAGGCCTGCACCATGGTCGCGAGGTAAAATCCGGTCCAGCCGCCGTGCGCCGGATTCGATTCCGGCAGGAAGTTCGCCTTGTGGGGGGACGCGACCACCCGCAACAGGTTCTCGCGATACATCGGTTCGAGCCCCATGCCCGTGTTGATGAACGCGTCCGCCTGCGGCCGGCCCGCCTTCGCCTCGGCCATGACGCGTTGCAGGATTTCCTCCGAACTCCCGCGCCAGAGCTTCACCGGAATTCCATAACGCGCCTCGAAAGCGCCGGTGATGGCCTTGTTGTCGTCGGGCGGCGCGGTCGAATAAACGACGACTTCGCCCTCGATCTTCGCCGCGTCGAGCAGGCCCTTTTCCCGCGTCGGCCCCATGTCGGCGGCGGCCGCGGGCATCGCGGCGCGCGGCTGTTGCGCGGCGGCGGTCGCCGCGCACAGGGCGAACAGCGCGGCCAGCGCGGCGCGGCGCGCGAATTCGATCTTCGGCATTTCCTACCCTCCACCCGGCGGTCGCGCGCCGGTCCCGTGTGTTTTCGCACGGCGCGAAACCTGAAGGAAATGTATTGTTCCAGCTTCGCGCGCGTGTAAGTTCGCGGATCATCGAGAGGCCGCGCATGATCGTCAACTCCCTCGCCGGACTGCCCGCCTTCGGCGCCTATTTCCTGACGGCGGTTCTC
>CAISEY010000218.1 GCA_903884435.1 uncultured Hyphomicrobiales bacterium
ATGTGGCTGACGATGCCGAAACCGGGAAGGATCAGGATGTAGACTTCCGGGTGACCGAAGAACCAGAACAGATGCTGGAACAGGATCGGGTCGCCGCCGCCGGTCGGATCATAGAAGGTGGTGCCGAAGTTGCGGTCCGTCAGCAGCATGGTGATGGCGCCGGCCAGCACCGGCAGCGCCAGCACCAGCAGGAAGGCCGTAACCAGCACCGACCAGGCGAACAGCGGCATCTTGTGCAGCGTCATGCCGGGGCGCGCATGTTGAAGATCGTGGTGATGAAGTTGATCGCGCCGAGAATCGAGGAAGCGCCGGCGATGTGCAGCGACAAAATCACGAAGTCCATCGCCGGACCGGGATGGCCGGTGTTGGACGAGAGCGGCGGATAGAACACCCAGCCGCCGCCGAAACCCTTCATGCCCGGCGCACCCTCGACGAACATCGACGAGACGAGAAGCAGGAACGAGGCCGGCAGAAGCCAGAACGAAATGTTGTTCATGCGCGGGAACGCCATGTCCGGCGCGCCGATCATGAGCGGCACGAACCAGTTGCCGAAGCCGCCGATCAGCGCGGGCATGACCATGAAGAAGATCATGATGACGCCATGCGCCGTGATGAACACGTTATACATGTTCTTCGCGGCGTCGATCGACGAATTGCCCGCGAGCCAGGAAGCGATCGTCGGGAAAATCTGGATGCCGGGGTTCTGCAATTCGAGCCGGATCGCGAAGGACATCAGAAATCCGATGATGCCAGCCACGATCGAGAAGCAGAGATAAAGCGTCCCGATGTCCTTGTGGTTCGTCGAATAAAGATAGCGACGCCATCCCGACGGGGTGTGATCGTCGTGGGCGTGATCGTCGTGATGGGTTTCTGTCGATGCCATCTGGAAAGTCCTCGAATACCGGTTCGATGAAGTGTCTGGAAAAGCGGGCCCGGACTAGCGGGCCGCCGTGTCCGGCTCGTTGGCCGCGTGATCCGACGGCGAAGCCGCCGACGCGAATTTCTTTTTCGCGTCCGCGACCCAGGCGGCGTATTTTTCCTGGCTCAGCACCCGGAAGGCGATCGGCATGAACGCGTGATCCTTGCCACAAATCTTCGAACACTGGCCGTAGAAAATGCCTTCCTTCTCGGCCTTGAACCAGGTCTCGTTCAGGCGGCCGGGAACCGCGTCGATGCGCACGCCGAACGACTGGATCACGAAGGAATGGATCACGTCCGCCGCGGTGACCTGGAGACGCACGATCTTGCCGACGGGCACGACCGCCTCGTTGTCGACGGCGAGCAGGCGAAGTTCGCCGGGCTTCAGATCCTTTTCGGCCTTGATGAAGGAATCGAAGCCAAAATCGCCTTCCTCCTTCGGATAATCATAGGACCAGTACCACTGCTTGCCCGTGACCTTGATGGTCATGTCGGGCTTCGGGATCGTCAGCTCCATCGTGAGCAGACGGAAGGAAGGGATGGCGATCACCACGAGGATCAGAACGGGAATGATCGTCCACGCCACCTCGAGGACCGTGGAATGGGTCGTCCGCGACGGCGTCGGGTTCGCCTTCGCGTTGAATTTCACGATCACGTAGATCAGCAGCCCCAGAACAAAAAGCGAGATGACCGTGATGATCGGCAGCAGCAACGAGTTGT
Organism: uncultured Hyphomicrobiales bacterium; assembly: GCA_903884435.1. Lineage (GTDB taxonomy): Bacteria > Pseudomonadota > Alphaproteobacteria > Rhizobiales > Beijerinckiaceae > Terripilifer. The sequence continues at coordinate 1,639 of CAISEY010000218.1, forward strand.
GAAACCAGTCGATGTATTCGGCGACCGACGTCGTTCCGTGCAACAGGCTCATCTGGCCGGGCGTCGCGTATCCGGAACCGGCTTCGTCCGCCCTCGCGGACTGGCACAGCACCAGGGCCGCGGCCGGGAAAGCCCGCGCGCCTTTCCGGGCGCCGTCCAAAACATGGCTGATTGTTCTGAGCATCATTACCGTCGTCGCTCCTGCCGCGCCGGATTGCGGGCTTGTTCGTTGTTGCGGCTGCCCCCCGGATCCCGGCAGCCGGACGCACCCTCCCGGGTGAGTCCTCTCCTTCAGAGACTCAAAACCATAATCATGTCGCCAGCGCAACATGGCCCGGCCATGATCCGTGCGGCATAAAGGCGCGAATCCCCGCGGAATCGCCCGCCGGCGGGTTCCGCTTGACAGACAGGGGGCATTTGTTACCCCAACCCTGTCGTCGCCCTCGCGCCCGCACTCGCGATTCGCGGCCGGGACGCGCACCGATCCTGGAGACCTCATGGCGATGCCTGTATTGTCATTTTTTCGCCGCCATGCGTGGCCTTCCATGCTTTTTGGCGCGGTCGCGGGCGTTTGTCTGGCCGGCTCGCCCGCCGTCGCCCAGGGCGTCGTCAAGTCGAAACACGGCGACTGGGAAATGCGCTGCGAGACGCCTCCCGGCGCGAGCCGTGAACAATGCGCTCTGATCCAGTCCATCGCCGCAGAGGACAAACCGAACGTCAATCTCGTGGTCATCGTGCTGAAAACCGCCGACGGGAAGGCGCGCCTGCTGCGCGTCATCGCTCCGCTCGGCGTGTTGCTGCCCGCCGGCCTTGGCCTGAAGGTCGACCAGACCGACGTCGGCCGCGCCGGCTTCGTGCGTTGTCTGCCATCCGGCTGCGTCGCCGAGGTCGTCATGGAAGACAAGCTGATCGAGCAGATCTCATCGGGCAAGAGCGCGACCTTCATCATCTTCAACACGCCGGAGGAAGGCATCGGGATTCCGCTCGAACTCGCGGGTTTTCGCGATGGATTTTCCAGACTCCCGTGAACGCCGCCAAAAATTCGGACTGGAGCGCCGCCGGGCCTCGTGTATAAACCCGGCCTGATCTGAATGGCGGCGGAGTAGTCGAATGCGTGAAACGGGCCTGAAGCGGGCGGCGGCCTCGCTGGCGTTGCTGATCCCGATCGCGGGTTGCAGCACGATAAACCCCGCCGCGGATCCGGGCGGCGGGTCGTTTGGCGATCTTTTCAGCCGCTCTTCCACCCCCGCCGCCCAGACCGCGGCCGCCGCGCCGCAGGCTCGGGAAATCAAGGTCGATTGCCCCATCGTGCAGGTTTCCGACGACCAGGCCGCCTACCGCGCCTGGGCGGGCGCGGACCGCTCCAGCGCCGGCGTCAAATATCAATATTCCTTCGCGGACATGTCGCGCGAATGCGTGGCGACGCCCGACCGCAAGATAGAAATTCGCGTGGGCGTCGCGGGCTACGTTCTCGCCGGCCCGGCGGGCGGATCGGGCAATTTCAACGTTCCGGTGAAAGTGACGATCCGACGCGAATCCGACCAGACGATCGCCGTCTCGAAAGTCTACCGCATCGCCACGTCGATTCCGGCGGGCGAAACGCAATCGACTTTCTCGACGGTCACGGAGCCTCTTGTCGTGCCGTTCCTGAGCGAGTCGGCCGACGATGATTATTCCATCTATGTCGGCTTCGATGGCGGAAGCGCCAGCGAGACTCCGAAAAAACGGGTTCCGCGCCGGCGCCGCGGCTGACGGGGAATCCGCCGTCAGCCGCGAAGTCCGGGATCAGTCCGCCGGCGGCTGGTAGAGCTTGTCTTCCATGCGAACCGGCACGCCTTCTTTCGCCATGTATTCGGCGAATTCCGCCCGGATGTAGGGATCCTCGGCGTAATAGGGAATCGCGACGCCGCCCTTCTTGATGTCCATGGCCCATTTGTCGGTCATCGCCTCGCCGGGCAGACCGGGCTTGCGCGCCGGATGATTGTTCGGCCCGAACCAGGCGGTCAGGCGCAACGGATCCTTCGACACGCCGAAATGCTGGTGGTTCCAGTCGCCGGTCATGGGCGCCGCGGAAACGATGCCGCCAGCCACGTAATCCTGCCGTTTCACCTTGTCGCCATGACCGTCCTTCCAGGGCGTCGAGCCGAACATGGCGGGCCAGGTGTAGGTGTAGCCCTTGCCCTTGACGCAGATGAGAATGGCGCAGCTCTCGTGGGCGTGGGCCTTGGAGTAGCGGCCCGTCTCGTGCTGTCCGATCCAAAGATGGAAGCGCTGGCCCGCCATCTCCGGCTCGATGCGGCGATAGCCGGGCGAGCGACGGTTATCCAGGGGCATTTCGCAATTGATGATGTCGGGCATGAAGTTGGTGCGGCGCATGGCGAGGCCCCGCACCGGATCTGGCTCGAGATCGTCCTTCGACTTGAAATAATCGTCGTCCCCCGCGTAACGATCGGTGAAATCGAAGGGACATTCGAAGACGAAACGCGGGTTGTCGTAGAGGTTCATGACGTTTGGCGCGGAGGTGCCGCAAATCATGAGCGCCGGAGAATTCGTCGCGTTGACAAAGCGATGATGCGCGTTGAGCGGGATGGAGAACAGCGAACCCTTCTGCCATTCGAAGGTCTGCTTCTTCTTCGCGCCCTCCTGCCAGACTTCCGTCGAGCCGCGGCCCTCGACGATGTAGCACTGCTTCTCGTAGAGGTGATGCTCGACGTTGAGCGCGCCGCCCGGCGGCACCTCGACGACATACATGCCCCACAGGCCTTCCGTGCCGTAGAGCTGGATATAGGAGCCGCGGCCGCCGAGGCGCTTCCATGGCGCCAGCGGCAGATCGAGCACCGTGCGGCAGCCGATGCCGCGGAAACACGGAACGCCCTCGGCCTCCATGAAGCGGTCATAGGGCATGGCGGGGCGCTTGAACTTGCCGAAACCGGCGTTCTCGCCGGCCTTGGGTTCGTGCCAGTGTTTGGCGGTTTCGTCGTGCGGCATGGAATCCTCCGATGTTTTCAGATGGGGAAGCAATAGCCGGATTGGCGGCGGGGCGCCAACCGGGGCGCGGAAAATCCGGGACAGGAACGTTGAAAGCGCGCAGAGTGCCCCGCGCTGGAGAGAATTCAATGAACGACGCCATTGCCGACCTGACAGGCCGGATCGCCGCCCTCGAGGCCGAGCTCGAAGCCGAACTCGCGAAACGGCGGGCCGGCCTTCGCGTCGGTCTCGAGAAAGGCAAGGTGATTTTCGAGGAAGAGGTTCTGCGCCGCCATCGCGAAATGCGCACGAAGCTGTCCCGTTACATCCTGCGCGCGCATCCGCTCGTGATCATCACGGCGCCGGTGATCTATTCGCTGATCGTGCCGTTTGTCCTGCTCGATCTGTTCGTCACGATTTATCAATGGACTTGCTTTCCCGCCTACGGGATCGCCAGGGTGCGGCGCGCGGATTATCTCGTGTTCGACAGGTATCATCTCGCGCATCTCAACCTGCTCGAGAAGATCAATTGCGCCTATTGTTCCTACGCCAATGGCCTCGTCGCCTACGTCCGCGAAATCAGCGGACGAACCGAGCAATACTGGTGCCCGATCAAACACGCGCGCCGCGTCATCGGCGCCCATCAATATTACGCGCAATTCAAGGACTACGGCGACGCCGACGCGTTTCAGGCGCCGGCGAAATGAGAACGGGGGATCACCCCCCGTCCTTCGCCACGGCGTGCAGCTTCCTGAAATAGTCCAGAACCTCCGCCGGCGCCGCCGCCAGTTTCTCGACGCGGCGCAAAATCTCCTCGCCGTCGATGGGACTCACGTCGACGCGCAGACGCGCGGCGTCGGCGAGGAATTCCGGATCCCGCATCGTCGCGGCGAAAGCCGCGCGCAGCGCCCTCGCGCGGTCTTCGGGCGCGCCAGGCGGCGCCGCGAAGGGCCGCGCCAGCGTGTTGGAAATATCGGCTGCCTCGATCATTTTCCGCGAACGTTCGTCGGGCGCGATCTCCCCCGCGACGGGCGCGTCGGGGAAATCAGGATGGCGCGTGGCGCGGCCAAATTGCAGCAGCACGCGCATGTCCGAGTCCGGCTTCAGCCAGTCGGGCCGCGAGGAGCGCACCGAGGAATAATCGAGCGAGCGACCGTCGATCTCCTTGCGCTCGACCGCGAGAAACAGCGCGCCGCTGTCGGGATAGCCGCTGACGAGCTTGATGTTGAGACCAATGAGGTCGCGCAGCAACACGGTCCAGTCGTTGCCGCCGCCACCCTGTCCCGTCGCGCCCAGCACGAGCGGCGGGCCGCCGGGCCGGCGCGCGTCCTCGATGTTTTTCACCGCGGCGTCCTTGCGGATGTACATGAGATAGGAATCGTCGGCCCCGCTGGCGGCCGAGCCGAGCCAGGTGAATTTGCGCGGGTCGAACTGAACCGCGGGATTGTGGCCGAGCACGCCCATGAAGGGCATGTCGCGCGCGAAAGCCCCGATGGTGAGCCCGTCCTTCGGCGCCGTGGCGTAAAGGAAATTCGTGGCGCGCAACGAGCCCGCTCCCGGCATGTGCTGCAAGACAACGGCGGGATTGCCGGGAATGTGCTTGCCGAGGTGCTGCGTCACCAGTCGCGCGTAAACATCGTAGCCGCCGCCCGGCCCGTAGCCGAGCACGAGCTGCACCGTCCGGCCGCGGTAGAAATCCGCGACGGATTGTGCGCGCGCCACGCCGCCGGCGAGAAGCGCGGCGAAGGCCGCCGCCGCGATGGGCCCGAATCTCATGGGTTCGCCGTCTCCGTTGCCTTTCGGGAAAGGTAGGCGGGGCGGCGGCGGGTGGCAAATCGGGCCTTCACGAAATCTCGGCGCCCCGTGTTATGCTGCCCCGATCCAGGGAGGGATCCATGCGATTCAATCGACGCGGTTTCACGAGCGGCCTCGCCGCCAGTCTCGCGGCGCCATTTGTCGCGCGCGCCCAGGAGGCCTGGCCGCGGGGCCGGACCATCAAGATCGTCGTGCCGTTTCCACCGGGCGGCGCGACCGACGTGATCGCGCGCATCGTCGCGGACAAACTGGCGCGGATGTGGGGCGTCGCGGTCATCGTCGAGAACAAGGCGGGCGCCGGCGGCAACATCGGCAACGAACAGGTGGCGCGCGCCGAGCCCAACGGCGACACGATCCTGATGACTTCGCCGGGCATGGCGACGAATCCCTTCCTCTACGAGAAGATCAACTACGACCCCATCGGCGAATTCACCCATGTTTCGCTGGTGGCGCTGGTGCCTAACATACTGGTGATGAACCCGAAGCTTCCGTTCCGGAACGTCGCGGACATCGTCGCCTTCGCCAGGGCCAATCCCGGCAAGCTCACCTATGCCTCGTCCGGCGTCGGCACGACGATTCACCTGAGCGGCGAATTGTTCAAGTTCGTCACGAAAACCGACATTCTGCACGTGCCCTACCGCGGCTCCGCGCCGGCGCTGACCGATTTGATGGGCGGGCAGACGGACATCATGTTCGACAATATTTCGTCGGCGCTGCCGCAGGTGAAATCCGGCGCGCTGAAAGGCCTCGCCATCACCACGGCGAAACGCTCGCCCTTCGTGCCCGACCTGCCGCCGGTCGCCGACACGCTGCCGGGCTTCGACGTGTCCTCCTGGTTCGGCTTCTCCGTGCCGCGCAAGACGCCCGAGGCGATTGTCGCCAAACTCGCGGCGGACACGAAGACGGCGCTGGCCGATCCCGACGTGCGCGCCAGGCTCGAGGGGCTCGCGGCGGAGCCGGTCGGCTCCACGCCCGCGGAATTCACCGCCTTCGTGCAGCGCGAGACGGACGTGTGGGGGAAGGTGATCCGCGAGGGGAAGATCAGGGCGGAGTGATGGCGAAGGCGCGGACCGCCAGTCCGCGCCCGTCGCTCTCGATCAACGCGAGAGACCGGCCCCGATCAGAACACGTCGCCCAGCCCCTCGCCCTCGGCCACCGGGCCGGCGTAGAGCCTGTCTTCCATGCGGGTCTTCGCGCCTTCCTTCGCCAGCGTCGCCTCGAATTCGGCGCGCAGGTACGGGTCTTCCTCGTGATAGGGAATGGCGCTGCCGCCCTTTTTCAGGTCGATCGCGCCGTAGTCCATGATCGCCTCGCCGGGCACGCCGGGTTTTCTGGCGCGCTGGTTGTTCGCGCCGAACCACGCCGACAGGCGCAGCGGGTCCTTCGACACGCCGAAATGCTGGTGGAACCAGTCGCCCGACATGGGCGCCGCGGTGACCATGCCGCCATATTCGTATTCCTGGCGTTGCACGTATTGCGACTTTCCATCCTTCCAGGGCTGCGTGCCGAGGGCGTCGGGCCAGGTGTAGGTGTAGCCCTTGCCCTTCAGGCAAATGAGGATGGCGGCGGA
>CAISEY010000219.1 GCA_903884435.1 uncultured Hyphomicrobiales bacterium
CAACAACTTGCGGACGCGCAGATCGCCGCCGGGCGCCCGGCCAATCACGTCCGTGAACGTGCCGCCGCGATCAATCCAGAAATCCCAACGGTCCCGCTTCGCCATTCACCTTTTTCCCGCGTTGGAGTCGATTCCCGGGGAACCGCGCCCTATATGACTAACAGATTGTAAACGGCCGGAGTGACCCACGTGAACGACGCCCCGCGCGAGAAAGGCATTTCGCCCGTCCGGCCCGCGCCCAACCTCGCCTCGGCCATGCGCCGGGCGCGGACGGAAGTCGCCGAACAGTCGGAAGTCGTCGCGGAGTTGCGCGGCGCGGAGATGGCGCGCCTCGAAATGCTGGCCGAGGCGATGAAGCCCGTTCTGGCGCAGGTGCCCGAATCCATCGACATGTTCGACACGGGCATCGCGCCGGGCGACCGCCCGCGGTTTTTCGTGGACATGCTCGCCTTTGTCGAAATGGCCCGCGACCGGCGCACCTATCGCTTCCTGCAGGACACGCGCCACGGGCGCATCGTGCTGGCGGAGAGCGACAGGATCGACCTCATGGTCGACAGGATGACGGGCTACGTGGCGCGCCGTCTCGTCGAGCGCGAACAGGCGCTGGCCTCCGACCAGACGATCGAACAGGCCGCCCTCGCCATGCTCAGGAGCGATCGCGACTCCGCGGCGCGGACGCTGGCGCCCGCGCCGCGCCGCCGCCGGTTTTTTCTGACGGCGTTGCTGTTCGTGGTCGAACTGCTCGGCTCGATTCTGCTGTTCGCGGTGCTGGCGGCGCTCGGCTGGTTCGCCTGGCAGGCGGGCTGGCACTGGTGGACCATCCATCAGGGCGGCTGATTCAGGGCTCGAAGGATTCGATCTCGCCGATTTCGTCGGACCCTGCCAGAAAGCCGCGCACCCGCGCGTGGATTTTCCAGCCATTGCCGGATCTGTCGATTTCGTACAAATGCCAGGCCGCGCGATGGCGCGGCGTGCCGGGCACGGCGGAGGCCGAGGCGACGCCAATCGTGGGAATGCTCCGCCCCTCGCCCGCGATCCGGTGGCGGGACAGGCGGTGATTGTGCCCGTGCAGCACCAGTTCGGCGCCCTGCCGCGCGAGCACGCGTTCGAAGGCCCTGGCGTCCCGCAAGCCGCGCCCCGGCGTCCCCCCGCCCCGCCATGGCGGATGATGGATCATCACGACGCGCATCAGGCCGCGCGCGCCGGTCTCCCGCAAAATGTCTTCCAGCGCCGCCATTTGCGCCGCCCCGACCCGCCCGGAGGCCAGAAACGGCCCGGTCGCTATGGCCGACGACACGCCGATCAGCGCCGCCTCGCCGCGCACCCGCAGATAGGGGAAGCGCGTGTGGCGCTCGCCGTCCCAAGAGCACCAGGGGCCGAACGTGTCGAGAATGCGCGGCAGCGCCGAGGGAACGTAGGCGTCGTGGTTGCCCGGCACGAAACTCACGTCGCGCGGAGGCCCCAGCGTCTCCAGCCAGGCCCGCGCCAGTGGAAATTCCGTGGGCAGGCCAATATTGAGGATGTCGCCGGTC
>CAISEY010000220.1 GCA_903884435.1 uncultured Hyphomicrobiales bacterium
AGGTCCCGGGCACCCATCCCCACTCGTGTGACCCGTGCCACGGGCAACTGTGGCACCATGATCCGGGTGCCCGCCCGCACTGGTAAGAAATCGCCCACCAGAGGACGACCGACATGCGCGACACCGAGATCACCGCCGAAGACCTGCAACCGGTAGCCGGCAACGGGCTCCTGCATCGTCGCCTGTTCCTCGCGCAGGGCGCGGGGCTGCTCGGCGCCGGCCTGATGACCGCGAGTGTCGCGAGCGCGGTCAGCAGCGCCGACTTCCCCGATTCGATGCGCCTGCCCGGCCCCGGCGCCTCGCCTTATGGCGAGCGTTCCAGGTTCGAAAGCGGCGTCGTCAGGCTGGCACGCCCGGACACCGGCGCTGTTCCGGCCTCGACCGGCGCGCAGTCGCCGCTCGATCGCCTCGAAGGCACGATCACGCCGAATTCGTTGCACTTCGAGCGGCACCACACCGGCGTTCCCGACATCGACCCCGGGCAGCACAGGCTGTTGATCCACGGCCTCGTGCGCCGGCCGCTCGAATTCAGCCTCGACGCGCTCGCGCGCTACCCGCTGGTCTCGCGCGTGCACTTCGTCGAATGCTCCGGAAACAGCGGCTCGCTCAATGGCCCGAAGCCCTTGCAGGCCACGGCCGGCCAGCTGCACGGCCTGCTCTCGTGCAGCGAATGGACCGGCGTCAGGCTCTCCACCCTGCTGGACGAGGCCGGCGTCGATCCGCGCGCGAAGTGGATTTACGCGGAGGGCGCGGATTCCTCGGGCATGAGCCGCTCCATTCCGCTGGCGAAGGCGATGGACGACGCGCTGATCTGTCTTTACCAGAACGGCGAGAAAATCAGGCCGGAGAACGGCTATCCCCTGCGCCTGCTCGCGCCCGGCTGGTCCGGCAACCTGAACGTCAAATGGCTGCGGCGCATAAAGCTCGTCGAGGGGCCCGTGATGACCAGGGACGAGACATCGAAATACACGATCCTGTTGCCGACCGGAAAAGCCTGGCAATTCGTCTTCCCGCTGGAAGTCAAGTCGATCATCACCCGGCCCTCGCCGGGACTGAACATGAAGGGACCGGGGTTTTACGAAATTTCCGGCATGGCCTGGTCGGGCAATGGCAAGATCGCGAAGGTCGAGATTTCCGCCGATGGCGGCAAGAGCTGGGCTCCCGCCGCCCTGCAGGAGCCGGTGCTGTCGAAGGCGATCACGCGGTTTCGCGCGCCCTGGAACTGGGACGGCGGGCCCGCGGTGCTGCAAAGCCGCGCCACCGACGACACAGGCATGGTCCAGCCGACCCGCGCGGCTCTGATCGCCGAACGCGGCGCGCGCGGGCAATATCACGTCAATTGCATCCAGTCCTGGGCGATCAACGACAAGGGGGAGGCCGCCAATGTCTTCGCGTAGTCTCCCGCTCGCCGGCTTTTTCGCGCTGCTCGCCACGGGCGCCCTCGCCCAGGCGCCGAAATTCGGCTCGCCCGCGAGCGAAGCCGACATCGCCGCCTGGAACATTGAAATCAGCCCGGATGGCGCGGGTCTCCCGCCCGGCGCCGGCACGGTCGCCGGGGGTGAAAAAGTCTTCGTCGAGAAGTGTCAGGCCTGTCATGGGGAAAAGGGCGCGGGCAAGCCCAACGACCAGCTCGCCGGCGGCTTCGGCACGCTCGCCAGGCCAGACCAGCCCGCCGTGAAAACCGTGGGCAGCTTCTGGCCTTACGCCACGACGCTGTTCGACTATACCCGCCGCGCCATGCCGTGGACCGCGCCGAAATCCCTGACCGATTCCGAGGTCTACGCGGTCTCGGCCTATATCCTCAATCTCAATGGAATTGTCCCGGCGGACGCGGTGATGGACGCGAAATCCCTGCCGAAAGTCGCGATGCCGAACCGGGAGGGCTTTTCCCCCTTCCCGCGTTCGGCCCGCTGAGGCCCGTCAGCCCGCGGCGGCCATCCGCGCGGCTTCCGCCAGCGGCGGCGCGCGGCCGGCGAGCCGTTCGTGCGTGGCCTTCAATTCGTCGATGGCGCGTTCGATGTCCGCCCGCTGGCGTTGCAACATGCCGATTTGCGCCAGGACCTGGTCGGGACCGAGCGAAAGGTCGAAACCCGACGACGCGTCGCCGTCCCGCTCCGTCAGCATGGTCCGGATTTCCGAGAGGGTGAAGCCGAGCTGCTTGCCGCGAAGAATCAGCCGAAGGCGCGAGCGCGCGGCGCGGTCGTAATAGCGCGCCAGGCCCACGCGAATCGGCCGCAACAGCCCGCGGCTTTCGTAAAAGCGCAGCGCCCGCAGGGTGACGTTGAACGTGTTCGACATTTCGCCGATGCAATAAAGATCGCCATCGGTCCCGTCGTTGGCCGGCGCCTGGTCGCCAAATGATTGCATTTTGTCCCTCTCGAGCCTGAAAGCGGCGCGGAACAAGCCTCGCAGGCCCGCGTCGCGATTCGAATGATGGGCTTCCCTGAAAAAAAATGCAACTTAAAAGGGTAATTTTATGTCAACACACTAGATGACCGGGCCCATTGAGAATGGTCAACGCGTGTGTCCCAAAAGCGAACATCATTAACCTCGTCTTAACCATGATTGCCCGAAACTCCCCGCGTGCGAAAGTGATCGCGCGGGCGCCGATTGATTCCCGGTTCGTCGCCCTGTTCTGGCCAATTTTGGGGCCGCGGCCCTGGCGGAAACGATATGAACAAAGCGGCTCCCTGGAGCATAAAAGGTGTCGATTTCGATGCGCGGGAGGCGGCCAGGGAAGCGGCGCGCCGGTCCGGCATGTCGCTGGGCGACTGGCTGAACAACGTCATCGCCGAGGAAGCGGCGGCGGCGGGCGTGGATGTCGAATCCATTAACGATTCGGACAGGCTGGAGGCCGTGACGGCGCGCCTCGCCCAGTTGTCGAAACGACCGCAGGGCCGCGCCGCGCGACGCGACGACGCCGATCCGGCCGAAGCCATGGCGCGTCGCCGCCGGCCGGTCGTCGCGCGCGAGCGGCAGGAAATCCGCGATTATCCCGAAGAGCGCGACCACGGGCGCGACCGGGCCCCGTTCCGCGATCCCGAAGCCATGCTCGACGAGGCGTTTCGCGCTTTCGAGCGCGGCGCCCAGCGCTCGGGCGATCGCACCGCCGCCGCCATGTCCGAGGTGGCGCGCCGGCTCGAAGACATCGAAAGCCAGATCGGCGCCCCGCGGCAGGGCCAGGGCGGCGAGTCCGCCCGCGACGCCATTTCAAAGATCGAGGCGCGTCTCGAGGCCATCGCGCGGCGCACGGAGCGCGACGCCCGCGAACATTCCGCCGGGTCGGGCGCGCTCGCGAAGATCGAGGCGCGGCTTGAGTCTCTGGCGCGCGCGGAGCGCGATGGCGACGACAGGGCCCCCTCCAGCGACGCGCTCGCCAAGATCGAGGCGCGGCTCGAGGCCATCGCCCGCCAGAAGGAGGAAGACTCCAGAGAGCGCGCGCGGCGCGAAATCGAGCGCCGCGTCGCCGCGGTTCAGGAGCGCGTCGAGGCGCCCAGGGCGCAGCCTCCGGCGAAGGCCGATCCCGACATCGCCCGAATCGAGGCCAAGCTGAATCGCCTTCTCGACGGAGCCGCGCGGCCCGCGCCGGCGCCGGTCCCGCGTCCGGCGCCGCAAGCCACGTTCGACGACGCCGTCGAGCAGATCACGCGTCGCCAGCGCGCGCTCGACGCGGGACTGGCGCGGCCCCGGCCCGTCGTGGCGCCGGAACGCCGTGGCTACGCGCCCGCTCCGCCGGTCATGGAAATGACGGCGCTCCAGAAAGACATCGCCAGCCTTTCCGAAAAGCTCGAACAAACGCGGCGCGACGTTCTCGACCGCGAGGAGCAGGCTCGCCACGCGCCCGCGGCGCGCTCGCCCGATCTTTCCGCGCTGCATCAGAACATCGCGGGCATCGCGGAAAAGCTCGAACAGACCCGCCGCGAGGTTCTCGAACGCGACGACCGCGCGCGCGAGGCCGTCCTCGCCCGGGCGCCCGATCTGTCCGCGCTGCATCAGAACATCGCGGGCATCGCCGACAAGCTGGATCAGACCCGCCGCGAGGTTCTCGAACGCGAGGAGCGCGCGCGCGAGGCCGTCCTCGCGCGGACGCCGGACATGTCGGCGCTGCACGAGAACATCGCGAACATCGCCACGAAGCTCGAGCAGACCCGTCGCGACGTGCTGGAAAGGGACGATCTCGTCCGCCGCGCGGCCGGCGCCAACGCGCCAGATCTCGAACGTCTTCGCCGCCAGATCGAGGACATCGGCGAAGCTTTGCGCGATCTCGCGCCGCGGGAAGCCTTCGCTTCGATCGATTCCGCCATCCGCGATCTTGGCCAGCGCGTCGACGCCTCGCGTCTCGTCGGCGTGCGTGAAAACATCTTGCGGCCCATCGAGGACATCGCCGCCGACGTGCGCCGTTCGCTCGCGAATTTCGCGCCAGGCGGCGGCATCGAGGGGATCGAACGCGAAATCCGCTCCATCTCGGCGAAAATCAACGCCGCGCCCGCGGCCGGCCTCGACGCGCCGACGCTCCGCGAAATCAACGCCCGCACGCAGGAGATGCGGGATCTGCTGGTCCAGGCGGCCGCGCTCCCGGCCCCGGTGCAAAACATCGAACGCCAGATTTCCGGCCTGAGCGAGCGCGTCGAGAGACTCTCGCAACGCGGTCCGTCCGCCGCCGAGACGGCGGGCGTCGCCCGCGACATCGGCGAAATCCGGCATTTGCTGGGCCAGTCGCCGCCCGCCGGATATTTCCGGCAGCTCGAGACGCGGATCGAACAACTCGCCGCCCGGATCGACGAGGCGGTCTCGCAATCCGACGCGTCGAGCCAGTTCGAGGACATCGCCCGCCGCATCGACGGGATGCAACGCGCCCTCGCCGCGCGTCCGGCGGGCGAAATCGCCGCCAGCGTCGACACGAGCATGCTCGAAACGCTGATGCGGGATCTCGCGGGCAAGCTCGACGGCGCCGCCGCGCAACCGGATTCGTCGGCGCAGTTCAACGAACTCGCCAAACGGTTCGACAGCCTTCAGCGGACGCTGGCCACGAGGCCGGTCGCCGTCGCCGGATCGACCGCCGACACCGCCGCGCTGGAATCGATGATGCGCGACCTCTCGCGCAAGGTCGACGACGCCGTCGCGCGCTCCGATCCGTCCGCGCAGTTCAGCGAGCTCGCGAGCCGCATGGACAACATGCAGCGGTCGCTGGCCGCGCGGCCCGCGCCGGTCGCGCCCGCCGCCATCGACACCAGCGCTCTCGAGCGCATGATGCGCGAACTCGCGGGCAAGCTCGAGCGTCCCGCCGCCCCCGACACCAGCCGGCTGGAGGAGATGGTCGCGTCCCTTGGCGACAGGCTCGCGGTCGCCGGCGCGCCGCAGACCGACATGCGCCTCGTCGAGGCGTTGCAGGGCCAGATCGCCCGCCTCGCGGAAAAGGTCGAGGCCGCCGGCCACTCGCGTTCCGACGGACGCGTGCTCGAGGCCCTGCAGCGGGAAATGGCCCGGATTTCCGAGCGTCTCGACGAAGGCCGCCCGGCCCACGATCCGCAATACGTCGCCGCCCTTCAGCAACAGATCGCGATGCTCTCGGAACGGCTCGACAAGGGCGACGCGAGCGCCCGGGTTCTGGCCTCGCTGGAATCGACCATCGGCCAGCTCTTCAACCGGTTCGAGGATCTTCGCGACGCCGCCGTCGAGGCCGCCGCCGCCGCCGCGCGCGAATCCGTCGCCGAGGCTCTGCACAACCAGCCCGCGCGCCCCGAGGAAGCCCCCGCCGCCCCGGAAGCCGTGACGCGCGAGCTCGCCGACCTGCGCGCCATGCAGGACACCGCCGACCGGCGCACCCACGCGACGCTGACCGCGGTGCATGAAACCCTTGAAAAAGTCGTCGATCGTCTCGCCATGCTGGAGGACGATCTCGCCGAAGTCCGTCCCGAGCCGCTGGCTTCCGGGCCCGCTCCGGTGTTCGCCCGCCCGGCGCCGGTCGTCGAGCCGCCTTCCGCCGCCGCGCCGGCTCCGAAACCCGCGGCCCGTCAGGCCGAGCCGCCGCCGGTTCAGCATCGCCAGGCCGTTCCGGCGTCCGCCGCCATGTCCGAGGATTTCCTCGACGATCTGATCGAACCGGGCTCCGGCCTGCCGCCGGCCCGCCGTTCGGGGCAGCCGGAACAATCGCGCCCCGGCGAGCAAACCGCTCAGGCGAGCTTTATCGCCGCCGCCCGTCGCGCCGCCCAGGCCGCGTCCGGCGAAGCCGCGGCCCAGGAGGCCGCGAGCCAGCGTCCCGCCGCCGCCGGCAGTCTCGACGGAGCGCTGGCCGCCGCGCGCGACCGCGCTCGTCAGGCCCATCTCGCCATGGCCAGTTCGGCCAGCGCGGCGCCCGACGCCGACGGAAAGTCCTCGCGCGTCGCCGCGGGTCTGGACAAGCTCCGCAAGTTTGGCGCGGCCCGCAAGCGTCTCGTCATCATCTCCGCCGTCGGCCTCGTCGCGGTGGCGGGAACCTTCCAGGCCGCGAAAATGTTCCGCGGCGGCGGCGCCCGGCCGGAGATCGTGGATCTCACCGGGCAGAAAACGTCGCAGCGGGTCGCGCCGCCGTCGCCCGTCGCCGAGCAGCAGCAACTTGCCTCCGGCGTGCTGTCGCCGGGCCTGTCCCAGTCGTCGGCCGACCTTTCGGCGACGACGCGATTCACGCCGCCCGCCGCCGGCGGACAGCAGGCCGCGGCCGGGTCGTCCCCGGTTGATTCGCTCCCCGTTGGTTCGATCAACCAGAAGCCAGCCGCGTCGCCGGCCGGTCCGGTTTCGCTTCGCGACGCCGCCGCCGGCGGCGACAAGTCGGCCCAGTACGAACTTGGCGCCCGGTACGCCGAAGGCCGCTCGCTCGCCCGCGATCCCCGTCTCGCCCTGCAATGGTTCGAGAAGGCCGCGCAGCAGAATTTCGCCCCGGCGGAATACCGCGCCGGCTCGCACTACGAGCGCGGCCTCGGCGTCGATCGCGATCCGAAAAAGGCGCGCGATTATTATCTGCGCGCCGCCGAGGCCGGCAATATCCGCGCCATGCACAATCTGGCCGTCCTGTCCGCCGAGGGAGTCGAAGGCAAGCCCGACTACGCCACCGCCGCGCTCTGGTTCCGCAGGGCGTCCGAGCACGGCGTGCGCGACAGCCAGTACAACCTCGGCATCCTCTACGCCCGCGGCCTCGGCATCGAGCAGAATCTGCAGCAATCCTATCTCTGGTTCGCCCTCGCCGCCGCCCAGGGCGACGAGGACGCCGGCAAGAAGCGCGACGACGTCGCCGCCCGCATGGACGGCAAGGGCCTCGCCGCCGCGAAGGTTCTGGTGGACAGCTTCAAGGTCAAATCCGCGGACCAGGCGGCCAACGACGTCCCGACGCCGCCCGGCGGCTGGGACCAGCCGCCCGCCCGCGCCGAGACGAAGCCGGCGCTTCCCCCGGCGCCGGCGGCGCCTCCGGGGAAGGCCGCGCCGAAGGGCAAGGTCACGTCTCTTTGAAGAAAGGCGGCCGCGGGAATTCGCGGCCGTTTCGTTTTCCGGTTGACGCGAACGCCGCCGGAGGCGTTTGTATCCGCGCGGCGACATCCGCGCCGCGCAACGCCCGGTGGCCACTTGCAAATTTACTTGCCGATCGCGGAGTTGCCGGCTGACATATTGCTGATTCTCGGCATGAGCCTGGCGGTTGGTTTCATTTCCGGCATGTTCGGGGTCGGCGGCGGGTTCCTGATGACGCCGCTGCTGATTTTCATGGGGATTCCTCCGGCGGTCGCCGTGGCGACGCAGGCGGCGCAGATCACCGCGACCTCGACGACCGCCGCGCTGTTCTGCTGGCGGCGAAACGCCCTCGATCTGAAAATGGGCGTGCTGCTGCTGTTCGGCGGCCTCGCCGGAACGATTCTTGGCGTTCTGTTCTTCAATTCGCTGCGGCGCGTCGGTCAGCTCGAAACCTTCATCACGATTTCCTACGTGGTGCTGCTGGGAACGACCGGCGTCCTGATGTTCGTCGAAAGCGTCCACGCGATCCTCGCGACGCGGCTCGGCAAGCCCCGGCGAACCCGCCGCGCCGGCCAGCATCACTGGTACGAAGGCCTCCCCTTCAAAATGAGGTTTCACCGCTCGGGCCTTTACGTCAGCGTGCTGCCGCTGCTCGCCCTGTCCTGCTTCATCGGTTTTGCCGGCGCGGTCCTGGGCATCGGCGGCGGCTTCATCCTCGTGCCCGCCCTGATCTACGTCTTTCGCGTGCCGACGGCCCTCGTCGCCGGCACCAGCCAGTTCCAGATTCTCTTCTCGATGATCCTGGCGACTCTGTTGCACGCGGTCACGAACCAGTCGGTCGATATCGTGCTCGCCGTGCTGCTCGTGTGCGGGGGCGTGGTTGGCGCGCAATTTGGCGCGCGCGCCGGCGTCGGCCTGCGGGCCGAGACCTTTCGGTTCTTGCTGGCGATGCTGGTGCTCGCCGTCGCCCTGCGCATCGGCGAGGATCTCGTCGTCAAGCCCGACGAGCTCTTCACCGCGACGCCGACGGAGACCGCGCGATGAGGGGCGTTCTTCTCGCCGGCTGTTTCGCTTCGCTCGGCGTCGCCGCGGCCCGCGCCGAGGATCTGGTCATGTCCCTTGGCGCGGAGCAGATCGCGATCCGGTCGAATTTCACCGGGGCGGCGCTGTCCGTCGTTGGAGTCGTCGAACGCGACGGAGGGACGACCCAGCGCGCCGGCGGCTATGACGCGGTCGTCACGGTGCGCGGCCCGCGCGGCGCCGTGAACATCTGGGAGAAACGCCGTCTCGGACCTCTCTGGCTCAACCTCGAGCAACGCAAATACATCGCCATTCCCGCCTTCATCTCGGTTTTGTCGAACCGTCCGGTCGACGCCATCGTTCAGGAAGGATTGCGCGAGCGTCACCGCATCGGCGTCGACGCCCTGTTGCCCGAGCAATCGCAAGGGCGGGGCGCCGACGCGCCCGAGTTTCGCGCCGCGCTGGAACGCTTGCGCCGGCGGGAGGGGCTGTTCGTCTCGAACGACGCCGCCGTCCGCTTCATCACGCCCTCGGTCCTGCAGGCGCGCGTCGAAATCCCGGGCCGCGCGCCGCTTGGCGACTACAACGTCGATATCGCTCTCTTCGCCGACGGCGCCTTGCTGGCGCGCAGGGAACAGACGTTCCGCGTGACGAAAGCCGGGATCGAACAGGTCTTCACGCTCGCCGCCCGCGAGTCGGGTCTTGCCTATGGTTTGATGACGGTGTCTCTTTCTCTCCTGATGGGCTGGCTCGCGAGCGCCATCTTCAGGAGGGATTGACAGGGGCGCGGAAAGCCGGCCTCGCGCGGCGTCGGGAGATGTCGGAGAATGATCGTCGGGATCGCGCGTCTCTTGCTGTTCGCCGGCGCCTGGTGCGCCGCGGCGGGAGCGCGCGCGGCGGAGCCCTCGTCCTGCCCGCGCATGGAAACTCTTGACGGCGAGCCCGCGACCCCCGGCGAGTGGCGCGCGCGGATCGACGCCGCGCGCGGGAACTACGAGGCCTTCGCCTGTCGCGCGCGCCTCGACCGGGAGACCCGCGCGGCCGAACGCGCCCGCGCCCGAGAGGCCCCTTCGGGAAAAATCGAGGAATTCGTCGGCGACGGAACCATGCGGCGCGGCGACGTGGTCGTCACCGACAAGGGCTTCCGCGTGTTCGACGGCCCGGCGGACCAGCCGGTCGCGGACGATTTCAAACCGGTCGCCGCGGGGATCAAGAAGCCGTCCTCGCGCAGGACGCTCGACGAAATGGAGAAGGCGAGCGGCTTTCGCCCGGAAGGCTCCGCCGGCGAATAGGCGCGGTCAATCCGGCAGGCAACGATCCTCGGGAATGGCGAACACCGCGTCGCGCCCGAGCACGTGCGCGGTGATGGCGCGCGCGCCGAACAGCGGCGCGAAGGCCGCGTCGCGGAAATTCAGTCCGCCCGCGAAGGCGCCGAAAGCCGGCATGACGCAGCGCTCCCCATCGCCGACGAAACAGCGCCGTCGCACCGAGCCGGAAGGCGACCGGACCCGCGCCGCGGGATGCAGATGGCCGGCGATCTCGCCGGGCGCGGCGCCAGCGGCGGGTTCGTGGCGCAGCGTGAGCGGGCCGGTCCGCAATTCGGCCATGGCCTGCCCGCCGAGGCCGGCCGGCGGCTCGGGATCGTGATTGCCGGCGATCCAGATCCACTCGCGCCTGGATTGCAGGGCGCGCAGCGCCGCCCGGTCGTCTTCGGTCATGCGCTCGCCGGCGCGCGCGTCGTGGAAGGAATCGCCCAGCGCGACGATCGCGCGCGGAGAATGGCGCGCCACCACCAGCGCCAGCCGCGCCAGGGTCGCCGCCGTGTCGTAGGGCGGCAGAAACACGCGGCGCTCCGCGAAGGCGGAGCCCTTTTCGAGATGCAGGTCGGCGACGATCAGCAGGCGGTCGGAAGCGAGCCAGAGCGCGCCGGAGGGGTCCGGCGACAGGGTCGCGCCGCCGACGGCGACTTGCGAGGCTGGCGCGGCGGAGGCGCCGGCCGGGCTACGTGGATTGAAGAGTTTCGCCAGCATTCCCGTGCCGCTATCCATTCACGTGTGTCGCGAAGTCCGGGCGCGGGATCATCCCGCGAACGGATCGAGGGTTTCCACGCCGAAAGGCTCGAAGTCCCGAATGTTTCGCGTCACGACCGTCAGCCGGTGAACGATCGCCGTCGCCGCGATCATGGCGTCCTCGGACAAAACCGCGGATCGCCGATGCATCAGGCGCGCCCACGAACGGAAGCAATCGCTGCTCATGGGAAGGATATTCCACGCGCGCTCCACGTCCGCAAGCCACCGGCCGAGTTCATCGGCGCGGCGGGGATCGTTCTCGCGCGTCAATTCGATTCCACGCTGGATTTTCCCGATGCTCACCGCGCTCACATGCAATCGGCTGTCGGGAGTCGCGTGCAACCAGGCGACGACCGCGCCATGCGGGCGGGCGCGGCGCAGTCCGGAAATCACGTTTGTGTCGAGAAGGTACACGCGCGAATTCAGCCAGGATCGACCGGCTCTCGCGATTTGAGCGAGCCCCGGGGCGGCAACGGAATTTCGCCGCGGGCGTCGTCCGTCAAGAGAAGCTCCTTGAGGGTCTGGCGCTTGCCGGCGGCGAGCCGTCGCCATTCCCGCGCGGGAACGAGCACCGCCATCTCGCGTCCGTGGCGGGTGACGACCTGCGGCCCCTCCGCGAGACAGGTGTCGAGGAGTTCGCTGAACCGCGCCTTGGCGTCCTGCACGGGCCAGGAAGCTTCATTCCGGGGCGTCGAGGGCATGGGAGATCCAGTTCAGATCAGAATTCTGGTTAGAATACGAGGGTCGCGTCGGGGCGTCAAGAAAAGTCGCCCCGCGCGCGCCCGCTCACCCGCCCATCGCCTCGTCCACCAGGGTTCCCGCCGCGTCCGCGAGGATGGCGTCCTGCGCCTCGCCCTGGACGGGCTCGCGGCCGATTTCGAGCATCACGGGCACCGCGAGCGGCGAAACGCGGTCGAGGTGTTTGTGGACGATCTTGCCGCGCACGCGCCGCAGCATGTCGGCGAGGCGCGCGAGATCGAGCAGGCCGGTCATCGCGTCCTCGCGCGCCGCGCGCAGCAGAACGTGGCCCGGCTCGTGGCGGCGCAACACGTCGTAGACGAGGTCGGTCGAGATCGTCACTTGCCGGCCGGTTTTTTCCTTGCCGGGAAAGCGCCGCTCGATCAGCCCGGAAATGATCGCGCAATTGCGGAAGGTGCGCTTCATCAGCGCGGATTCCTGCAACCATTCCTCGAGGTCGTCGCCGAGCATGTCCTCGTCGAACAGCTCCGCCATGGTGAAAAGCCCCTTGTCCGCGCGCCCTCCGGTATCCGCCAGCGCCCAGACGGCCAGCGCGTATTCGCTGGCGACGAAGCCCTGCGGCTTCAGCCCCATGCGCTCCATGCGCCGGGTCAGCAACATGCCGAGCGTCTGGTGGGCGAGCCGCCCCTCGAAGGGATAGGCGACGAGATAGTGCTTGCCGCCGCGCGGAAAGGTCTCGACCAGCAGTTTGTCGAAGGGCGGCAGCATCGACTTTTCCTTTTGCAGCCGCAGCCACTCCGTCACCTGTTCGGGCAATTGCTTCCAGGCGCGCGGATCGCCGATCATCTTTCGAACGCGCTCCGCCAGATAGGTCGAGAGCGGAAACTTGCCGCCCGCGTAGGACGGAACCTTCGGCGCGTCCGATTGCGCGCGCGCGACATGCGCCTCGTTTTCGACGATGCCGACGAGCGCGAGGATTTCCCCGCCAAACAGGAACGTGTCGCCGGGCGCGAGCATCTCGAGGAAATACTCCTCGATTTCGCCGAGCACGCGCCCGCCGCGCGAAACGCGGCCCGTGTAGGGGACGCTCTCGCCGCCGCCCGCGAGTTTCGCGGGATAATACATCGAGCCGGATTGTCGCCGCGCCGCCGGGCCGCCGCGCGCCGCGCCGCGCACGAGCCGCACCTTCAGCATGTCGGATTCGATGATCGTGCCGACGTTCATCCGGTAGGCTTGCGCGACCTTCGGATGCGCGATGCGCCACGATCCGTCCTGACGCCGCTTGATTTTGGCGAAGCGGTCGTAGCTTTGCAGCGCGTAGCCGCCGTTGGCGACGAAGGCGAGCGCGTCGTCGAAATCCGCGCGCGGCAACTTCGCGTAGGGCTCCGCGGAAACGACCTCCAGGAAGAGCTTTTCCGCGTCGACGGGCGCGGCGCAGGCCATGCCGAGAATGTGCTGGCACAGCACGTCGAGCCCGCCCGAGCGCGCCGGCGGCGTGTCCTGCGCCCCGACCGCCGCCGCGTCGATGGCGGCGCGGCATTCCAGCGCCTCGAAGCGGTTGGCGGGCACCAGCAGCGCGCGCGAGCTTTCGTCG
>CAISEY010000221.1 GCA_903884435.1 uncultured Hyphomicrobiales bacterium
GCTCGGAATCGAGTTCGCGGACGGCGTGGCGGGCGCGACGGCGGACGGGGCCGCGACGCCGCCGGCGCGGGCTCGGGCCCGGAGCAGCCGGGCGGACACGGAGAAAAAGCAGGGTTCGCTGTTCTGAACCCTTCACCTCCGCGTGACCGGCGCGGCGGCCCCTTTCACAATCGCGCCAGCGCGCTTCCGTTTCGGGGCCCCGCCCCCATTTACCCGAAACCGGAGTTGCGCCGCGCCGGCGCGGCGGACGACAATCACGGGACTTTCACCGGAGGGATGACAATGGCAGGCATCGGTTCGATTTTTGGCGGCGGCGCGAAGGACCGCGCCGACGAGAATTTTCCGGTCAGGAAGACCGAGACGGAATGGAAAGCGCAACTTTCGCCGGAGGCTTATTACGTTCTGCGCGAGCACGGCACGGAGCGCGCCGGCACGAGCCCGCTCGACCACGAGAAGCGCAAGGGCGTGTTCGTCTGCGCGGGCTGCGAGAAGAAACTGTTCGCGTCGGACACGAAATTCAATTCCGGCACCGGCTGGCCGAGCTTTTTCGACCCCCTGCCCGGCGCCGTCGCGACATCGGATGACACCAAGTTCTTCATGCGGCGCGTCGAGGTCCATTGCGCCGATTGCGGCGGCCATCTCGGCCACGTCTTCGAGGACGGACCGAAGCCGACGGGGCTGCGCTACTGCATGAACGGGGTCAGCCTGAAGTTCACGCCCGACGCCGGCGCGTGACGGCGTATTGACGCACCTCTCTGGCGCGCGCCGCGCGCCTGTGCAAGATCGGCAATCCGCCAGGCCCGCGCTTCCGCGAGGCCTGGCGGATCAGGTTTTCCGATGCGCATCGCCATTTTTTCGGACATTCACGGCAACCGGGAGGCCTTCGACGCCTGCCTCGCCCAGGCGGGACGCCAGCGCGTCGATCGCATGGTGTTTCTCGGCGATCTCGTCGGCTATGGCGCCGATCCGCAATACATCGTCGACCGGGTCCGCCGGGAAATCGGGCGCGGCGCGGTCGCGGTGGTCGGCAACCACGACGAGGCGGCCATCGCCGCCAATACCCGCAACATGAACGATTACGCCCGCGCGGCGCTCGAATGGACGCATCGCGCCCTGGACGACGGGGCGCGCGAATTTCTCGCCTCGCTGCCGAACACGATCGAGGAAGAGGACCGGCTGTTCGTTCATTCCGAGGCGTCGCGTCCGAAATCCTGGGTTTACATCACCGATCCCGGCTCGGCCGAGCGCAGCCTCGTCGCCACGACGCAACGGCTGACGTTTTGCGGCCACATCCACAGGCCGCAGCTCTACCACATGGCGCCCGGCCGGCCGCCGCAATTCTTCGCTCCGAAAACGGGGACGCCGGCGCCGCTGATTTCCTCGCGCAAATGGCTCTGCGTGCTTGGCGCCGTCGGCCAGCCGCGCGACGAGAATCCCGCCGCCGCCTGGTGTCTGCTGGACACGACGGCGGGCGAGATCACCTATCACCGCGTCGCCTACGACATCGACCGCGCGGCGGCGAAGATCCGCGCCGCCGGCCTGCCGCAGATTCTGGCGGCGCGCCTCTTCATAGGCAGGTAGCATGGCGAGATTTCACCTGGGAACCGGCGTCGCCATCGACGGATTTCTCGTCGGCGAGAAAATCCACACGGGCGGAATGGCGAGCGTGTGGCGCGTGACGCGTCCGGACATCGACCAGCCCGTCGTGATGAAAGTGCCGACGATCCAGGATTCCGACGACGCGACGATCATCGTCGGGTTCGAGATGGAAATGATGATCCTGCCCCGGCTCTCGGGAATTCACGTGCCGCGATATTACGCCGTCGGCGATTTCGCGCGGCAACCCTATCTCGTGATGGAGGAAATCACCGGACATTCCGTCTTCACGCTGCTCGACAAGGCGCCGCTGCCGCCGCCCGACGTCGTGTCCATTGGCCGCAAGATCGCCACGGCGCTCGTGGACCTGCATCGCCAGAACGTGCTGCATCTCGACATCAAGCCCTCCAACGTGATGATCCGCGCGAGCGGCGAGGCGGCTTTCATCGACTTCGGCCTCTCGCGCCACCTGCTGCTGCCGGATCTGCTCGAGGAGGAATTCCGCGTGCCCATGGGCACGGGGCCCTATATCGCGCCCGAGCAGATCATGAAGAACCGCTCCGACAAGCGGTCCGACATTTTCTCCATCGGCGTGCTGCTTTACTATCTCGCGACCAACGTGCGCCCGTTCGGGCTGCCGCAGGCGCAGGGCCAGCTCAAGAAAAGAATCTGGCGCGACCCCGTGCCGCCGCGCAAGCTCGCGCCCGACATTCCGCCCTCCCTGCAGGAAATCATCCTGCGCTGTCTCGAGGTGGATCCGGACGCGCGCTACGGCACGGCGGCGCAGCTCGCCTTCGATCTCGTCAATCCCTCGCAGGTCGCGCTGACGGAGCGGGCGGAGCGAATGGAGCGCGGGTCGTGGCTTTCCTCGATGCGCAAACGCTTCGGCTCGAATCCCGTCAACGACAAGAGGTTCCAGCCGCGGCCCGGCCAGACCAATCTCGCGCCCATCATCATGGTCGCCGTCGACTTCACGGAAGGGTCCGAGGCGCTGGCCGAGGAATTGCTGTCGTGGGTGAAACGGCTGCTGACGATTTCGCCGGGCGTGCGCATCGCCTGCGTCAACGTCCTGAAGCTCAATCTCCTGACCGTCAGCCCGACCTTCGACGAGGAAGGCCGCAATATTCACGTCCAGCGGCTCGTCGAGCTGAAGGAATGGGCGCGTCCGCTCGCCCTCTCCCAGGAGCGGATCACCTTCCACGTCCTCGAACACATGGACGCGGCCGTCGCGCTGATCGACTACGCGAAAATGAACCACGTCGATCAGGTGCTGATCGGCGCGCGCGCCAGCTCCACCCTGCGCCGTTTCCTCGGCAGCGTCTCCTCGCGCGTCGTCGCCGAGGCGACCTGCACCGTGACGGTCGTGCGCGCGCCGGGCGCCGGCGCGCTTCAGGAGTTCGTCGAGGAGCCGACGATCGCGGGAAGCTGACGCTCCCGCCTCAATGCCCCATGGCGCCCGGCGTCGGCAGGAAAAGATCTTCCAGCGGGATCGGTTTCGCGATGAAGTTCTGCTCGACCATGTGGCGCATGAGCGCGTCGAGGGTGCGCCGGTTGGCCTCGATCCCGTAGGGGAACGCGTCGCCGCCGAAGACCTCGTCGATCTCCTCGCATTCCTCGAGTTGCCACGGCATCATGGTGGACAGCGATCCCGCGTAACGCATGCGCTCGGCGGCGAGGCGCTTCGACTCGACGAAGGCGCGGAACAGGGAGTTCGCCACCCAGCGGTTGCGCTCGTGATACTCTCGATTGAGCGCGATGAGATGCATGATGGGGAAAATGCCTTCCTTCAGGAACATCTCGCGCTCGAGCCGGCGGAAGTCGGGGAACAGCCGCGCGACGTCGGGATGCTTGCCAAGCGAAGCGGGCTTGCGCGAGCCGATCAGCGCGTCGATCTCGCCGCGGGCCAGCAATTCGTCGAGCGAATGGCCGGAATGGTTTTGCTCGACCGGCACGGGCACGAGCAGCGGCGGAGCCGAGGGCTTGCCGTGGCTTTCCGCGCTTTCCACCGCGCCCTGCACCCATTTCA
>CAISEY010000222.1 GCA_903884435.1 uncultured Hyphomicrobiales bacterium
CCCATCTCCAGGCGTGCCCGATCAGAGCGGGTTCGAAGCTTTTGTACCGATAACGCTGGCGCCATTTCCCGGCGGAGAACTCTTCCAGTTTCACGCCGCCTCCGATTCCGCCGGCGCGAGGCCGCGCACGTCGATTTTGCCTGTGACGGCGGCGGCGATGAGGGCGCTGCGGCGCTCTTGAAGGAGGGCAATGGCTGCTTCAGCTTCGCTTTTGAGGCGCGCCGTCGATTGGTTCATCTCAGATAGAAACTCGACAATACGGACCTGGTCCGCAACCGGCGGAAGCGGCACGATCAACGACGCCATTGTACCAGAATAAATGACTTCAATCGTAGTCGCGTTGCTCATCAGATCGATTTGCGTTCGAATCAGATCGCTATCTTGAATTAGTATCGCTAGAAACTTAGTATCCAATTTTGAACGATCAGGCTGCACTCGAAGCAAACACGGGTGCAATATACCTTTGGCCGCGCTTTCGGGTAAAATCGCCGCGCGACCGATTGTTCCTCTTGTGGTCACGAGCAAGTCGCCGGGAAAGGTTTCGAAGGAGGACAACGCCGCGAATTTTTTCTCGGTGATGAAGTTCTCGCCACCATCAAAATCGTCGTCAATTACGTTGCGCTGATTATAGACTTTGATTTCTCCGGCCTCCATCTCGGTCGAAGTCAACTGGCTTCCAAATGGGCCGGTTTTGATGGCACCTGCTCGCGGTATCACGAAATGTTTTAGGGCTCCGACATTCCAACTCTCCGGCACTGCGCCCAGCCACTCCACGCCGCTGTCCTTCATCTTCGCGTTCGGGTCGAGGCCCCTGGTGACGGCGTGGGAGATGACGGCCTGGCGCTTTTCCTTCAGCAACTCAATCAACCGCCGCTGCTCTTCAACCAGCGCGTCGATCTTGCCGGTCTCGCGGTCGAGGAAGGCGGCGATGGCGCGTTGTTCGGGGAGTGGAGGAAAAGCGATTCGGAAGTTTTTGACGAAATCGTCGGGCACACGCTTTTGTCCGCCGGCGCCATACATCGCGGCTTCGCCCAATTTACGGAATGCGGGCGAAGTGAAAAGCCAGTGCAAATAGTCCGAAACAGTTCGGTCTCTGCGGGGCCGAGCGACGATAAGCTCAGTGGTTCCGAAACCGATACCCTCCGCAAGACCGCGCATAATGGCACCTTTGCCATTTTCAAAACAGGGCGTGATTTTCGCGAAAGTAACGTCGCCATTGCGGAAATACGTGTAGCCGGTCTCAACGTCGCCAATCGCGCGCAGGCGCGACAGGTCTAACGAACCATCGTCCCCAACGGCTTCCATGGGCACGAATGATACTTCCGTCTCTTTAGGAAGCGATGCGACTTCGGACTTGGAAGGATTGAATTCCGCGACAAAGCGCAGACGGAGAAGCCTCCAGTGCGACGGCACGTCGCCCAACCATTCCGCGCCGCCCGCCGTGTAGGAGGGATATCTGGCCACAGTCATGCCGCGAGCCCCGCAATCATCGCCTTGATCCGGTCGGTCACCTTCAACAAATCCGCGTCGATTTCCACGAGGTCGCGTGGCGGTTCAAACACATAGAAATGCCGGTTGAAGGGGATTTCGTAGCCCGTCTTCGTCTTGTCATGGTCGATCCACGCGTCCGGCGCGTGCGGCAGAACCTCGCGCTTGAAATAGGCTTCGACCTCTTCCGCCAGCGGCACGTTTTCCGTGTCTCGCAGGGACGCGTCCGGTTGCGGCTTGCCCTTCCCCTTGCCCTTCGTCGCCAGCACCGGCTTGCCCGCATCGTCGCGCAACGGGCGCTCAACGGTGATGGTGCGATAGCCGAAATCCTCGTTGGCGAAGACGCGCGACAGCGGCGCGATTTTCACCTTGCCGCCCTTGGGCGAGGCGGGCGCGGCTTCCCCGCCCATGAGCACATGGCGCGCGACCTCCTTGCCTTCGGCGTCGAACAAAGTCGCGAGCCGCGCCTCGACGCATTCGCCGAACAGTTTCGTCACCGTCGCGATATGGTCGTCGCTCATTTCGCGGCGCTTGGAGCCGAGGCTCTTGCGCATCTTGCGCCAGAACCCGCTGGCGTCGATCAATTGCACCTTGCCCCGGCGATTGGCGGGCTTGCGGTTCGACACGATCCAAACATAGGTTGAAATCCCCGTGTTGTAGAACATGTCCGTGGGCAGGCCGATGATCGCCTCGACAAGATCGTTCTCCAGCACGTAGCGCCGGATTTCGCTCTCGCCGGACCCCGCGCCGCCCGTAAACAGGGGCGAGCCGTTGAGCACGATTCCGAACCGGCTGCCGCCATCCTTCGCCGGCCGCATTTTCGAAAGAAGGTGCATGAGGAACAGAAGCGAGCCGTCCGACACGCGGGGCAGGCCCGGCCCGAAGCGCCCGGCGTGGCCGCGCGATTCATGCTCCCGCCGAACCTCCTTTTCGACCTTTTTCCATTCGACGCCGAAAGGCGGATTGGACAGCATGTAGTCGAACCGCGCGCCCGCGTGGCCGTCGTCCGACAGCGTGTTGCCGAACACGATGTTGGCGACATCCTGCCCCTTGATGAGCATGTCCGCCTTGCAGATGGCGTAGGATTCCGGGTTGAGTTCCTGTCCCGACATGGTGAGCCGCGCCTGCGGATTGAGCGCCGCCAGATGCTCGCCGGCGATGGACAACATGCCGCCGGTTCCGGCGGTCGGGTCATAGACCGTGCGCACGACGCCGGGTTTCGACAGAATGTCGTCGTCCTCGACGAACAGCAGGTTGACCATGAGGCGGATGACTTCGCGCGGCGTGAAATGCTCGCCGGCGGTCTCGTTCGAGAGTTCCGCGAATTTGCGGATCAACTCTTCGAAGGCGAGCCCCATGGTGGCGTTGTCCACCTTCGCGGGATGCAGGTCGATGCGCGCGAATTTTTCCGCGACCTGATACAGCAGGTTCGACTTCGCCAGCCGCTCAACCTGGTTGACGAATTCGAACCGCTCGAAAATGTCGCGCACCGCCGGCGCGAATGCCTGGACATAGGCGAACAGGTTTTCGCGGATGTGGTCCGGATCGCCCATGAGCTTGCGCATGTCCATGGGCGACGTGTTGTAGAAACTCTGGCCCGCCTTGCGCAGCAGGAAAGGCTCGGGGTTCAGCCCGGCCTTTTTCTTCTCCGCGAATTCGGCGAGCACGGCGGCCTTGGTCGATTCCAGCACGCAATCGAGCCGGCGCAACACCGTGAAGGGCAAAATGACCTTGCCATATTCCGACTGCTTGTAGTCGCCGCGCAGGAGATCGGCGACCGACCAGATGAAGGCGGACAGGTTTTGATGGTTCATGCGCGAAACGCCCCGGACGCGACAATCGCCCCGGCGGGTCGCGGGGCCGAATCCTCTTGCCGGCGCGTAGTTTGGAGTCTGCGAAGGCCGGGGACAAGCGGCAATCCTTCAAAGATCACGCCGCTCGCCCGCCCTCCATCCGGTCCAGAAGCGCCCGCATGGCCGCGATGCTATTGTCCGTCGCGGGTGCCCGTGGCTCCGCCAGTCTCCGCATAAGCGCGGCCTGCTTGTGAGGCGGCAGCGTCCCGTAGCTCTCCCGCGTCGTCCAGATGCTTTCGTGGCCGAAATTCATCGAATACGCCTTTTCCTCCTCGCGCGTGAGGTTCAGCGTGTCGCCGTGCAAGGCCAAGGTCTTGCGCAGGCTATGCGGGTTGCACGCCGGCAGGCCCGCCGCCGCGAAGGCCGCGCGGAAAACGCGGCGAATCGGTTCCGCCGTGCTCCAGGGTTTGCGGGACAGCCCTTGCGCCTCGAAACTCCGGTCCGCGCCTTGCCCCATGGCCGTCGAGGGAAACAGCGGGTCGTCCGGCCCGAAGGCGAGGTCATCTTTCAGCATCAGCAGATAATCCGCGAAAATTTCGACCGGCTCCGGGCCGACCGGAAAAAATGTGCTCCTGAAAGTTTTGCGCCCCTTGGTCTTCACGACGCGGCCATCCTGAAAAACCTCCTGCTTCGGCAGGTCGATATGCTTCAGTTGAAATGTCGCGATTGCGCCGTCTCGCGCGCCCGAAAGGATGGCGAAGGCGAGCAAGGCACGATCGCGCTTCTCCACATGCGTCCCGAAGGGCATGACGGGCAGCGTCGCCTTGATATCCTCCAGCGTCGGCACGGGCCTTTCCCGCCGCGCCCCCGCGATCCGCCGGTCCTGTTCCGACGGCTTGAACCAGTTGGCGTCGTTCGCGTTCAGCACGGCTCGAAACCCCGGCTCCCGCGAAAGCCGCCCCAGGTTCGTCCGGTTGATGATAGCTTCCCTTCGCAGGAACATCCGGCATTTGAGACCGCTCTTCGACTCGATTTCGTCAATGTGGAAGCCGTGCATCCGCTTTTGTCGGCGCGATAGAGCGGATTCTGCGTTCGCCGCGTTCGGCCTGTGAATAAGGTGGATGGAACGTAAGGCGGCCGTCCAAGAGGGAGTGAGATAATTTGTTGGTATGTTTGTTGGTATGTACTCTTGAGGCATGATCTTAAATCTAGCGATTTACGTATCTTATCACGACAATGTGACTCCGGCCAGGGCGCCAAATCATCATCGGACAGGCCCGGAACCGTCCAAAAATAAAGAAATATCAATGGTTTAACGAGATGGCGCGGCCAAACCCGTCTGACGACGTCCGGTCAAGGCCGCCATAATTGTTGGCGTGGTCTCATTTCGACCCGGAGCCCATGCCAACATGTTGACTGAACCCGCCATCAAGGCCGCCAGACCGGACGCCAGACTGAAGAAACTTTCCGACTACGCCCCGTCCCGTGGCCGACGGGCGGTCCTCTCACCCCGGCCCGATTCCTCCGAACGCCCGCACGACCTGTTCGTAGACCGGGCGTTTGAACGGGATGATCAGATCCGCGAGGCGGTCCATCCGCTCCCAGCGCCATGCGTCGAATTCCGCCTTGTGGGCGCCGCCGGCGGGGGTGTCGATGTCGATTTCCGCGTCGTCGCCGGTGAAGCGCAGGGCGAACCATTTTTGCCGCTGCCCCTGGTAGCGGCCCTTCCATGATTTCCGCGCTACGTCGCGCGGCAGGTCGTAGTGATACCAGTCCGGAGCCTCCGCGATCAGCGTCGCCGAGCGGACGTTGGTTTCCTCGTGCAATTCGCGCAGGCAGGCGGCGAGCGGCTCCTCTCCCTCGTCGATGCCGCCCTGCGGCATCTGCCATTCATGGCCGGGCGCGACGTGTTCCACGAGCTTGCGGTTGCGCCGCCGTCCTATGAACACGAGCCCCTGCCTGTTGAGCAGCATCACGCCGACGCAGGGACGATAGACCGGCGGTTTCATGTCATCCATCCATTTCGCGGCGCGTCATCGCCCGAGCCCCGCCGCGGGGACGGCGACGCCGGCGCCGAAACTGCTGAGAGGCACGAGAGCCACCCCGCGTTTTTCAAGCCCGCGCGCGAACCGCGCGACTTGCTCGACCGTCGCTGGCAGACCGGTGGCGAAGCCGATGGCGCCGCCCTTCTGACGGGCGAGAGCCTCGAGCTTTTGCAATTGCGCCTCGATCGCCTCCGGCTTCTGGACGGCGTCGATAACGATGTCCGACCGCAGGGCGCTTCCGCCCGGGGCGGCGGAGCCCGCGGGGCCCGGCGACGCGCTTCCGTCGTCGAACCAGAGCAGGCCGCGCGACGCGGTCTCGCGCAACACGGGCGCCATCGCCGCCTCGCTGGCGAGGAATTTCGCGCCGAGAAAGCCGGACAGGCCGACATAGCCCGTGAAACGCGACATCAGCCAGTGCAGATGCTCGATGTTCTGTTCGGGCGTGGCGTCGGCCATCAGCATGTGCGGCCCGGGACTATCGGCCACGACGAAGGGCTCGAGGGGCGCTTGCAGGATCACCTCGTGGCCGCCCTCGCGGACGCCGGAGACCTGGCGTTCGAGGTCTGCCCCGTAGGGCGCGAAGGCGAGGGTCACGGCCCCGGGCAGTTTCGCGGAGGCGCCCTGCGTCGCTTGCTGACTGAGGCCCATGCCGCCGACCACAAGGGCGATTCGCGGCGCGCCGGGCTTGAGGCCGCTCGCCGTGATCAGCGGCCGCGCGTAGACGTCCCGCGGGCTTGCGCCGTCCGCCCCGATTTTCGGCAGGGGGCCGAAGCGGCCCTTCTCGACAACGCGACGGTCCGGGGCGGGGGTGAGGTGGACGCCGAATTCCTCGGGCACGTGAATAATCAGGGCGCCCGGCGCGCCGCCGCCGCCCTGTCGAACCACCCGGACGCCATTTTCCGTCTCGACGTCTCCGGCCATGGAGGAGGGACCGCCGGGGCGAACGGTCGCCGCGGCCGCCTGGGGAGCCGCCGCGGCGGCGACTTGCGCCGGAGCGGGGGTGTCCGGGGGTTTGATCCGGCGCTCTATTCTGGCGATGGCGAAAGGTTCTCCACCCATGCCGTCGTCCGTGAGAATGGCGAAAGCGGCGAGGCCGGCGATCGCGGCTCCGGCGGCGCCAGCGCCAATCATCCGCCAGGGAAGCGCCTCGCGGGTTGGCGCCCGCGCTTTTCCGTAACCAAGGGGTGCGTGCAATTCGTCGCCGGACACGCCGCGATGCCTCTCAAAGCCTGTTCAGGGAGCGGGAACGCAACACGGGCGGAAAACGGGCGACTCATTGCCCGGTTTCGAATGAAAGGAACGGGTCGGCGGACATCCGACGCCGGACCGGAATCATCGATTCCGCCGAATCAACCCGGCGCCGCATTGTCACGCGAGACGCCGGGTCAGTCGAGCATGAGCGTGGCTGGCGCCCGGAGGCGCCGGCGCTCAGTTCGCGGCTTTCTCCGGAGTCTTCGCCGGTTCGGCGGCGTTCGAAGCCTTCTTGACGCCGCGCAGGATGTCGGCGGCGGCGAGCAGTTGCTTGTCCTTGGCGGCGTCCGGCGGAACATAGGCCTGCGAGCCGCCCTTCTCGTCCTCGCCGTTCTTCAGGTGGCCCTTGAGCGAGGATTCGCCCTTGGTCTCGTCCTTGCCCTTCAATTCGTCGGGAACGTCCTGCAGGACGACAATGTCCGGATCGATGCCCTTGGCCTGAATCGAGCGGCCCGATGGCGTGTAGTAGCGAGCCGTGGTCAGGCGCAACGCGCCGTTGTTCTGGCCGAGCGGGATGATCGTTTGCACCGACCCCTTGCCGAAGGAGCGGGTGCCAAGGATCGTGGCCCGCTTGTGATCCTGAAGCGCGCCGGCGACGATCTCGGAGGCCGAGGCCGAGCCGCCGTTGATGAGGACGACGACCGGCTTGCCCTTCGACAGATCGGCGGCGCGCGCGTTGTAGCGTTGCGTCTCGTCGGCGTTGCGGCCGCGGGTGGAGACGATCTCGCCCTTTTCGAGAAAGGCGTTGGAGACGCGGATCGACTGGTCGAGCAGGCCGCCCGGATTGTTGCGCAGGTCGAGGATGTAGCCCTTGAGCTTGTCGCCGGGCATGTCCTGCTGGAATTTCTGCATCGCCTGGCGCAGGCCGTCGTCGGTCTGTTCGCTGAACTGGGTGATGCGGATGTAGCCGATGTCGTCGCCTTCCACGCGCGAGCGCACCGACCGGATCTTGATGATCTCGCGGGTGATGCTGACCTCGCGCGAGTCCTTCGCCGCGCCGCGCAGCACGGTGAGCTTGACCGTGGTGTTGACCGGGCCGCGCATTTTCTCGACGGCCTGGTTGAGCGTGAGATCCTTGACGGACTCGCCGTCGATGGCGGCGATCAGGTCGCCCGAGAGAATGCCGGCGCGCGCCGCCGGAGTTTCGTCGATGGGGGTGACGACCTTGACGAACCCGTCTTCCTGCGTGACCTCGATGCCGAGGCCGCCGAAGGTGCCGCGCGTCTGATCCTGCATCTCCTTGAAGCTGTTGGAGTCCACGTAGCTCGAATGCGGATCGAGCGACGTGAGCATGCCGTTGACGGCTGCTTCGATGAGCTTCTTTTCATCCGGCTTTTCGACGTAGTCGGAGCGGATTTTCTCGTAAACGTCGCCGAACAGGTTCAGGTTGCGATACGTGTCCGAACCGGCCGCGATCGCGGAGCCGCCGGAAAACAGCCGCGTCTGCGAACCGACGGTCACGAGAGTCGCGCCAAACGCGGCGCCGAGCAGAACGAGTGAGACCTTGCGCATTATCCGCGAACCTTTTCCTGCTCCGGCTTCGCCCACCACGGGCCCGGATCGATTGACGCCCCGTCTTTACGAAACTCAACGTACAGAATGGGCTGCGTCGCGCCGAGCGCGATAGCCGCCGCCGTTTTCACGGCTCCCTCGCCCATGGTCGCCACCGGCTCTCCGGCGAGGACGAACTGACGAAGTTCGACGTTGATCCGTTCCATCCCGGCCAGAACGACATAATAGCCGCCGCCGGCGTTGATAATCAAGAGTTGGCCATAGCTTCTGTAGGGTCCTGAAAAAACCACCCAGCCGTCCGCCGGCGACGACACCGGCGAGCCCGGACGAACCGACAGGGAGAGACCCTTTTCGACGCCGCCAAAACCGTCCGCGGCGCCGAATTGCTTGACGACGCTTCCGGCCGCGGGCAGCGGCAGCAGGCCGCGCGTTTCGGCGAAGGGAATGGCGGGGGCGAGACGCGCCGGATCGCGGAACGGACCGAGAGCGACGCGGGTCGGCGCGTCGGGCGGGCGATCCTGCGCCGCCTTGCGCTGGGCCTCGTCCGATTTGCGCGCCGCTTCCGCCGCCTTCGCGGCGGAGGCGACCTCCGACTCCATGCGGTTGATGAGGTCTTTCAGGTCGGCGGCCTGTTTCGCCAGCTCCTGGCTGCGTCCTCGCTCGGTCTGTAACGCCTGTTCCGCCTCCGCGAGCGATTTCTGCCGGGCGTCGACGAGCGCGGCGAGGCGCAGGCGGTCGGCGCCAAGGGAAGCGACCTCGCGCGCCAGATCTTCCTTTTCCCCGACCATCCCCTGGCGCACCCGCACGAGATCCGCGAGATCCGACGCGAGCGCCTGTGTTTCGGCCCTCAGTTCAGGCACGACGGCGCCAAGCAGCATGGACATGCGGATCGCGCCCAGCATGTCCTGCGGGCTCGCGAGAACCGCCGGCGGCGGCTTGCGGCCCATGCGTTGCAGGGAGGCCAGCACTTCCGCGACGACGCCGCGGCGCGCCTCGAGCGACTTGCGGATCGCGCTTTCGCTGGCGATCGACGTGTCGAGACGCTTTTCAACGTCCGCGACGCGCTCCTCCGCCGCCCGCGTCCGGGCCGTGGTTTCCATCAGCGCGGAATTCAGGCGGGCCCGGTCGTTGCGGATGATTTCCATCTCCGCCTCGAGCGAGCGCTTCTGCTCCTCGGAATTGCGGAGGGATTCGCGTGTTTCGCGCAACTGGTTCTGGCGGGCGTCGAGCTTCTCGCGCGGATCGGCGGGCGCTGGCGACTGCGCCTGCGCGACGGGCGCGAACGCGAAGGCGGTCATGACCGCCGCCGGCAAGATCGCGCGCCCGAAATCACTCACCGAAAACCCCGTCGCCCCGAATCGTCGATGGCAGCATAGTTGATCCGCCCGGATCGTGTTCGCAAAAGGGCGGGCGCGTTTTCTTCACGGCAAAGTGATCGCGTCAGGCGCGGTGATAGGGGTGTCCCGCCAGAATGGTCGTGGCCCGGTAGATTTGCTCCGCCGCCATGATGCGCGCGAGCTGGTGCGGCCAGGTCATGGCGCCGAAGGCCAGAACGAGGCTCGCCTCCGCGCGCAGGGCCGGATCGAGCCCGTCGGGGCCGCCGATGACCAGCGCGTAGGCCGGGGCGCCGGAATCGCGCGCGCGTCCGATGTCGGCGGCGAAATGTTCGCTGCCCATGGACTTGCCGCGCTCGTCGAGAAGGACCAGCCGCGTTCCGGTAGGCGCGAGGGCGCGAATGGCCGTCGCCTCGCCGGCGCGCCGGTCTTCCGGGCGCCGCGCGCGGGACTCCCCGAGTTCACGCATGTCGACGCCGGTCAGGCCGACGCCGCGCGCGCCCGCCCGCGCCCGCTCGAGGTAACGGGACGCGATCTCGCTCTCGGGTCCGGCCTTGAGGCGCCCGACGGCGATCAGGAGAAGGCGCACGCGCGGCTTTCGTCAGGCGGAGGCGCGGGCGCCGGATTCGGCGGGGCGGTCGCCGCTCCACATCTTCTCGAGATTGTAGAACTGGCGAACTTCGGGGCGGAAAATGTGAACGATCACATCCCCGGCGTCGACGAGAACCCAGTCGCAATGCGGAAGGCCCTCGACGCGCGGCGAGCCCAGCCCCGCTTCCTTGCAGCCCTTCATGACGCGTTCGGCGATCGCCCCGACGTGAACGCCGGACCGCCCGCTCGCGACGAACATCACGTCGGCGAGCGAGGTATTTCCGGCGAGGTCGATGGAGACGATCTGCTCCGCCTTGGCGTCTTCAAGACTGGCGAGGACATTCCGCGCGAGCGATCCGGTCCCGGTCTTTTGACCGCGAACCGGGGGAGACGGAGCCTTGTCCGTCTCGCGTTGAACAGCGGTTGTCAGTGCTTTCATGCTCCTTGGGGCCGCGTGATTGACGACCAAAGGCAACATGGGCTCAAAACGCGGAAATTTCAACAGTTTTGCGACAGTCCACGCGATTCCGGGCGCTTCAGGCCCCGAGATGCCGGCGCAAAAACGTCACCGCGAGATCCCAGGAACGGGCCGCGGCCTCGGGATGATGGCGCTTGCCGTGGAGGTTGAGAAACCCGTGGTCCGCCGTCGGATAGCGGTGAAATTCGTGTTCCTTGCCGAGTTTCGTCAGCAGGGCGTCGAGCCGGTCGACGTCCTCCGGCGAAGGGTGCGTGTCGAGTTGGCCGAAAAAGCCCGCGAGCGGCGCGCGGATGCGTTCCAGCCGCGCGACGTCGCCGGGTTCCGGCAATTTGCCCGCGGCCTTGCGGAAAACGCCGCCGCCATACCAGTCGCAGCCGCAGCGCCACATCTCCGGGTTGGCCTCGAGCGCGACGATCGTGGTGCGCCCGCCCATGCAGGGGCCGAGCACGGCGAGGCGTCCGGCCTCTACGCCGGCGTTGGCGACGAGCCAGCGTCCCGCGGCGGCGCAATCCTCGCCCATCTGTTCGTCGGTGATGTAATCGCGGCGATCCTCGATGGAAACGCCCGGCGGCAGCGCGTGATAATGATTGGGCGCGATGGCGGCGAAGCCGGCCCTGGCGATGGCGTCGACGTGCCAGGCCGTGAATTCGTCGAGGCCGTCGCGGTGAAAGGTCAGCACGACGCCGGCGCGCGGCCCGGGGCCTGGGGGCGTGGCCACGAGCGCGGTCGTCTTCACCTCGCCGATCTGAAAGTCGATTGTCCGCGCCATCCTTGCCTCCCCCGCGCCCGAGCGCCTTGCCTGTTCCGCGCACTATCCCATAATCTGCGCGCGAAGAAAAACGCCTTCGGGCGACGTCATCGAGGGAGAGCGCCCTGGGCAAGCTGAAGATCACGCTGGCGTGCGACGGCTATCTCCACACGCGCGCGCTCGCCGAGGGCGCGGTCGGGGTGGAGGGCGTCGATCTCAATTACATCACCATGTTTCCCGCCGAGATTTTCCAGCGCATGGTGCAGTTCCGCGAGTTCGAGGCCTCCGAACTCGGGATGAAATTCCTCGTCAGCACCCGCCAGCTCGAAAAGCCGCCGTTCGTCGCCATACCCGTGTTTCCCTCGCGCTCGTTTCGCCATTCGGCGATCTACGTGAACGTCGACAGCGGCATCCGCGAGCCGCGCGACCTCGTCGGAAAGCGGATCGGCGAGCCCTTCGCCTACGGTCACGACGCCGCCATCTGGGCGCGCGGGATTTTACAGGATCATTACGGCGTGCCCGTCGATGGCGCGACCTACGTCACGGGCCGGCTCGACGCCGACCGCAGCCGCGATTTCGCGCCGTTCAAACCCCGCAACGGGATCAGGATCGTCGGCATCCAGCCGCACCAGAGCCTCGACGCCCTGCTGGAGAGCGGCGAGATCGACGCGCTCTATTCGGGCATCGTGCCGCCCTCCTTCCTGCGCGGCGGCAAGAAGGTGCGGCGTCTGTTCGGGGATTTCGAATCCGTCGAGCGCGCCTATTTCGCGCAAACCGGGATTTTCCCGATCATGCACAGCGTCGGCCTCCGCGCGGATGTCTACGAGGCCAATCGCTGGCTGGCGCAGGCGCTGTTCAAGGCCTTCTCCGAATCGAAGCAACGCGCCCTCGATTATTACGCGGCGCAGGAATCGAGCATGTTGCGCCTGCTGATGACGCCCTGGATGGCGGGCCTGCGCGAGCGAAACCGGGAATTGTTCGGGCCCGATCACATGCCCTACGGGCTGGAGAAGAACCGCAAGACCCTCGGGACGTTCCTGCGCTACCACCACGAACAGGGCCTTTCGGAGACCTTGCTGGCGCCCGAGCAATTGTTCGCGCCGGAAACGATCGTCGAATACGCCAATTTCAAGCCGCCCGCCGGGATTTGAAACCGCGGCGTCCCGGGAGCGAAACATGAACGACGACATCGAATTGCCGGGCCGGCCGCAGGGCTCGCGGCCGACGCCCATGACGACGCGCTCCCGCGTCGTGCTGGAAATCGCCGCCGAACTCGTCGCGATCCGCTCGCAGAAATACAATCAGGCGAAAGTGTCCCTGCGCGTCCAGGGCGGCCCCGACTGGCCGCTCACGCTGTTCGGGTCGAGCACGATCGAGGGCGTTTTCGAGGTTGTTTCGGGGCGCGCGGCGCTCGCGATCGTCAATCCCGCCAGCGCCCTCGCCGCCGCGGCGCTGGGCCTGCGACCGTTCGTCATGCCGCAGCCGGTGCGGACGATCGCCGTCATTCCGTCGATGGATCAGTACGTGCTCGCGGTGCGGCCGGAGACAGGCCTCGAAACCTTCGAGGAGATCGCCGTGAAGAAGCCGCCGCTGCGCGTGGCGTTGCGGGGCCAGCTCGACCACTGGCTGCACTACATGCTGGAAGACGTCGCCAACGCGGCCGGATTTTCCGTCGCCGACATCGTGGCATGGGGCGGCGAGGCGCGGCGCGAGGGCCAGTTGCCCTATCCGCACCAGCGCAAGTTTCAGGCGTTCCTGCGTGGCGAGATCGACGCCGTCTTCGACGAGGCCGCCGAGGTCTGGCTCGACGACGCCCTCGCCGCCGGCATGAAGATTTTGCCGCTGGCGGAATCGACCGTGCGAAAGCTCGAGACGAAGGGTTATCGCCGCGCCTTTCTGCGCAAGAGCGAATATCCGGGACTCCCGCGCGACATTCTCACGCTCGATTTCAGCGGCTGGCCGATTTTCGTGCGCGAGGACGCGCCGGACGAACTCGTGACGCAAATCTGCGCCGCGCTCGTCGCGCGCAAACATCTGATCCCGTGGCAGGGCGAGGGCGATCTGCCGATCGAACGCATGTGTCTCGACGCGCCGGACACGCCGCAACTCGCGCCCCTGCATCGCGCGGCGGAACGCTACTGGCGGGACAGGGGATTTCTGAAATAACGGGGAGGACGCCATGCGCCTGACACTGGCCGCGCTCTTTTCGCTGGCGCTCGCCGCTGGCGCCGCCGCGCAGTCGCCGGCGGATTTCTACCGCGGCAAGACCATCACGCTCGTCACGGGCACCGCTGGCGCCGGCGGCTACGATCTCGCGGCGCGGATCGTCGGCGAATACCTGCCGCGCCACATGGCCGGCAATCCCGCGACGATCATCCAGGCGATGCCCGGCGCCTCGCACGTGCGCGCCACCGAATACATCGCCAGCATTGCTCCGCGCGACGGACTCGCGCTCGGCTTCGTGCAGCCCTATGTCGTGCTCAACAAAATCCTGACGCCCGACGCGCGCTACGATCCCGCGAAACTGACGTGGATCAGCCGGCTCCTGCCGCTCAACCAGATCGGTTTTTCCTGGCACACGTCGGGCGTGCGCGACATCGAACAGGCGAAGCAAAAGCAGATCGTGTTTGGCTCCGCCGGCGCCACCGGCCCCGCGGCGACCGTGCCCTGGGCGCTCAACCGGATGATCGGCACGAAGTTCCGCGTGGTGCGCGGCTACGTCGACGACACGGCGGAGTTTCTGGCGCTGGAGCGCGGCGAGATCGAGGGCATGGGCAGCGCCAATTATGGCGCGCTGGCGCGCCGTCCGGGATTCGTGGACAGGAATTGGGTCGTGCCGCTCTACGCGATTTCGACACGGCGCCTCGCGCGCCTGCCGGACACGCCCGCCATTGTCGAGCTCACGAAAAAGGAAAGCGATCTGGCGGTGTTGCGCGTGCTCGGCGTCATGCCCGCCGTCGGCCTCACCGTCATGGCGCCGCCAGGTCTGCCGGCGGATCGCGCCGCCGCGCTGCGCCAGGCTCTGTCCGGCATCGCGCGCGATCCAGGGTTCATCGCGGACATGGCGAAGGCGGAACTCGAGGTCGAACCCCTCGCCGGCGCCGAATTGCAGGAACTCGTTGCGAAAACGATGGATGTTTCGGCGGAGACGGCGCGGGCGTTGCGAGATTTCACCGCGCCGCAGGACTGAGGGCGGCGCGCAATTGCGTCGATGACAAATCCGAGCGCGGGCCATGCAGGAAGACGAAGCCGGGAGGCCTGGCGCGCGCGAGCAGCCTGGCGTCGGTTTCATCGACGCGCCGGCGCGCCAGAAAGGCCCCGCCGCGCGCGTTCATGCCCTTCAGCGTCGAGCCCGGCCTGTCGATGACGACGATGGAAACGAGCGAGGCGATCTCGCGCCAGTTTCGCCAGCGGTGAAAATTCGCGAGATTGTCCGCGCCCATGATCCAGACGAAGTGGACGCCGGGACAGCGTTTTTTCAGCCAGGAAATCGTGTCCCAGGTGTAGCGCGTGCCGATCTCCGCCTCGAAGCCGGTCACGGCGACGCGCGGATGGTTCGCCACGCGCCGGGCGGCGTCCATGCGCGCGGCGAGCGACGGGAGGCCGTCGTTGATCTTGAGCGGATTGCCGGGCGTCGCGACCCACCAGACCGAATCGAGATGGAGGCGCGAGAGCGCGATGAGGCTGGCGAGGCGGTGGCCTTCGTGCGGCGGATTGAAACTGCCGCCGAAAAGTCCGATGCGCATCCCCGCCGCGTGTTTCGGCAGCCGGACGGGAATTCCCGGTCCCGCCGCGCGATGCGCGCCCCGCGCGTATTCATGACTTATGCTCATTGTGTGCAAAATGCCGGGGCGCGGCCTCCGGCGCAAGAGGGGCGGCGCGGATTGCGCGGCGGCGAAAAGAGGTCCAGTTTCCCGCGAAGCGGTCGCGCGGGTCGGCACGGGAGGAAACAATGCGCAAGATTTCTGGCGCCGTCATGTGCGCGTGGCTCGTCGCGAACGCGGGCGCGGCGGGCGCGG
>CAISEY010000223.1 GCA_903884435.1 uncultured Hyphomicrobiales bacterium
AGTTCGCGCGCGCCCGTCGAGGGATTGCGGGTGAAGGCGACGCCGGTGGCCGAGGTCTCGCCCATGTTGCCGAAGACCATGGCCTGCACGTTGACGGCGGTGCCCCAGCTCTCGGGAATGTCGTTGAGGCGCCGGTAGGTGATGGCGCGCTGGTTCATCCACGAGCCGAACACGGCGCCGACGGCGCCCCAGAGCTGTTCGCGCGGATCCTGCGGGAAGGGCTTGCCCGTCGTCTCCGCGACTTTGGCCTTGTATTTCTCGATGATCTCGCGCCAGTCGGCGGCGTCGAGATCGGTGTCGAGCATGTGGCCGCGCATGTCCTTGTGCTCCTCGAGGATTTCCTCGAAGTCATGGTGATCCATGTCGAGCACGACGGAGGAATACATCTGGATGAAGCGGCGATAGGAATCCCAGGCGAAGCGTTCGTCGCCGGAGGATTGCGCCACGGCCAGAACCGTCACGTCGTTGAGGCCGAGGTTGAGCACGGTGTCCATCATGCCGGGCATGGAGGCGCGGGCGCCCGAGCGCACCGACACGAGCAGCGGGTCGGCGGGATCGCCGAACGTGTGGCCGGCGATCTTGCCGGTGAAGGCGAGCGCCGCCTCGACCTGTCCGGCGAGTTCCGGCGGATACTGGCGGTTGTTGGCGTAAAACGCCGCGCAGACCCCGGTGGTGATGGTGAAACCGGGCGGAACGGGCAGCCCCAGGTTGGACATTTCCGCGAGGTTGGCGCCCTTGCCGCCGAGGAGGTCGCGCATTTCGCTCGCGCCCTCGGCCTTTCCGTCGCCGAATGTATAGACCCACTTGGTCATGGAGAAATCCCGTGAATTTCATCGGGAACGCGGCGGACGGCCGGAATGGCGCGACTCTCCGCATCCCCCCGGCTGTTTACAATGATCTCTTTAAGGAAGTTTGGCCGCCTGTCCATGCGACTGTTGTCGGGGCGCGGTGTCTGGCGCGCGACAAAAACAAAACGCCGGGGCGGTTAATCCTTCACCCTCCAGCGATTTCCCGCGCTTCCTTCGCGAGGTCGGCGGGCGCGGCGTAGATCTCCTCGACGACCTTGCGCGCCTCCTCGCCGGTCTTCGGCGTCACGGGATGCCGCAGTTTCGTCGCGTCGGCGATGAACTCGGGGTCCTTCACCATGGCGTCGAAGGCCTCGCGCAGGATTTGTTGCCGTTCCGCCGGCACGGCCTTCGACACGATGAAGGGTCGCCCGACGCCGCCGGAGGCGGTCAGCAGGTTGATGAGCGCGCGCGACCGGGCGTCGGGCGCGATGTCGCCCATGTAGGGCACGCTCTCCGGCATGCCGGGGGCGAGCGTCCGGGAGGAACGCATCAGGGGATTGATCCTGTTCCCGTCGATCCATTCCGCCGGCAGGCTCGCCCAGGCGCCGCAATCGCCGTCG
Source organism: uncultured Hyphomicrobiales bacterium (assembly GCA_903884435.1). GTDB lineage: Bacteria > Pseudomonadota > Alphaproteobacteria > Rhizobiales > Beijerinckiaceae > Terripilifer. The sequence continues at coordinate 1,409 of CAISEY010000223.1, forward strand.
AGTTCGCCCCGCTCGATGGCGATGCGCTGCTCGGCGCTGCCGGGGTAGCCCAGCACCTGGCTCACGTTCACGCCGAAAATCTTCTTGAGGATGTTCTGGTTGACGTAGGCGGAAGTGCCCTGGCCCACGTCGCCCATGTGCAGAACCTCGCGCTTGCGCACGTCGTCGAGGGTTTTCAGCCCCAGCGCGCCCCAGGTGTAGCAGGAGGTCACGTCGACGCTGATGCTGCCGATCCAGCCGAAGTCGCGGAAATCCGCCTTCACCCGCTCGGGAAACAGTTTCGAATCGCCGATCAGGCCAAAGTTGAACGTGTCGATGTAGGTGCCGTCCCTGGGCGCCCGCGTGTCCAGATATTGCACGGCGGTCAGGCTCGAGGCGCCGCTCATGTTGCCGACGACGACCTCGGGCCGGCCCGGGATGAAGCGCCCGATGTGCCGGGCCAGCAGCCGCGCGTTGATGTCGAAACCGCCCCCCGGCGAGAAGCCGACGAGCACGGTGATCGTCTTGCCCTTGTAAAAGTCCTCGGCGCGAGCCTCCGCCCAGGCCGGCAGCGCGCAGACAAGGGCCGCGAGCAAACGCGATCGAAACATGGACGACTCTCCCGGATTCATGACGCAAGCTAGCGAAGGCCGCGACGCCGCGCCAGACCCGCGGTCGCTGACAAGCGGCGGGGAAGCCGCTATGAGGACCGCCAGCCATCCGAACCGGACGGAGCAAGCCGTTGGACCCCCGACAATCGGCGGACTCGCCGAAAATCTTCGAAAACGCGCTGCTGGAGAAGCTGTCGCGCGCCCATCCGCGCCTGCCCGTCGTCATGTACGGGCCGCTGATGCTTCTTTTGCTGTTTCTGGCGCTGACCTCGGGCCCGGCCCTCGCCGCGCTGGCGGCGGCGCTCGCCGGCTATGTTTGCTGGACGCTGACCGAATATTTCGGGCACCGCTATATCTTTCATCTGGTCCTGCCGGGCGCCTTCGGGGCGCGCCTGCATTTCCTGATTCACGGGATCCATCATGAATATCCCAACGACCCGTGGCGGCTCGTCATGCCGCCGCTGATGAGCCTGCCGGTGCTCGGACTCGCGGCGTTGCTCGTCGACGCGATCTTCGGGCCCGCGCTTTTCGCGCCGGCCATGGCGGGCTATCTGGCGGGCTATATCGTTTACGACACGATGCACTACGAGTTGCATCACCGGGACCAGAAGACCGCTGCCGGGCGCTGGCTGAAGCGAATGCACATGCTGCACCATTTCCGCGACGACACGCGCGGTTTTGGCATCAGTTGTCCCTGGCTCGACTATTGTTTCGGCACCGCCATGAGCGAACGGGCGGGACACGGTTGAACAGTCAGGCTCCCGCTGGAATTTGCAGCCCGGCGGCGCCGGGGTGTAGTGTGATCGCCAACGCTCCGGTCCCGACCGCACGCCCGCATTATCCGGAAAATTCGTGAACCAGACCAAAGCAACCCCTCTGCTCGACCGGATCGAGACCCCGCTGGACCTGCGCGCCCTGCCACCCGCCGACCTTCGCCAGGTCGCGGACGAATTGCGCCAGGAGACCATCGACGCCGTCTCCGTCACGGGCGGCCATCTCGGCGCCGGGCTCGGCGTTGTCGAGCTCACGGTGGCCCTGCACTATATTTTCGACACGCCTCGCGACCGGCTGATCTGGGACGTGGGCCATCAGGCCTATCCTCACAAGATTCTCACGGGCCGCCGCTCCCGCATCCGCACCCTGCGCCAGGCGGGCGGGCTCTCCGGCTTCACCAAACGCAGCGAGAGCGAATACGATCCCTTCGGCGCGGCGCATTCCTCGACCTCGATCTCCGCCGGGCTGGGCATGGCCGTGGCGCGCGATCTGTCCGGCGGAAAGAACAACGTGATCGCGGTGATCGGCGACGGCGCCATGTCCGCCGGCATGGCCTACGAGGCCATGAACAACGCGGGTCATCTGCATTCGCGACTCGTCGTCATCCTCAACGACAACGACATGTCGATCGCGCCGCCGACGGGGGCCATGTCGGCCTATCTGGCGCGCCTCGTGTCGAGCCACACCTACCGTTCCATTCGCGAGACCGCCAAGCAGCTCGCCCGGCGTTTGCCGAAATTCTTCTACGACAAGGCCAAGCGAACCGAGGAATTCGGGCGCGGCTACTGGATGGGCGGCACGCTGTTCGAGGAGCTCGGCTTTTACTACGTGGGGCCGATCGACGGCCACAACCTCGATCACCTCCTGCCGATCCTGAAGAACGTGCGCGACAATTCGACGGGGCCGGTGCTCGTTCACGTCGTTACCAAGAAGGGCAAGGGCTATCCGCCGGCGGAGGCCTCCGCCGACAAGTATCATGGCGTCAACACGTTCGACGTGGTGACGGGAACGCAGGCGAAGGCCAGGGCGAACGCGCCGGCCTACACGAAGGTTTTCGCCGACAGCCTGATCGCGGAAGCGACGCGCGACGACAGGATCGTCGCCATCACCGCGGCCATGCCCTCGGGCACCGGCCTCGATCATTTTGGCAAGGCTTTTCCGGCGCGCACCTTCGACGTCGGCATCGCCGAGCAGCACGCCGTGACCTTCGCCGCCGGGCTGGCGACCGAGGGTTACAAGCCCTTCTGCGCGATTTACTCGACCTTTCTGCAACGCGGCTACGACCAGGTGGTGCACGACGTCGCCATCCAGAACCTGCCGGTGCGGTTCGCCATGGACCGCGCCGGACTCGTCGGCGCCGATGGCCCCACCCACGCCGGCTCCTTCGATCTCGCCTATCTCACCTGCCTGCCCAACATGGTCGTCATGGCGGCGGCCGACGAAGCGGAACTCGTCCACATGGTGGCGACGGCGGCCCGTTTCGATTCCGGCCCGATCGCCCTGCGCTATCCGCGCGGCGAGGGCGTCGGCGTCGACATGCCCGAACGCGGGATTCCCCTCGAAATCGGCAAGGGCCGGATCGTGCGGCAGGGAACCCGCGTCGCCTTGCTGTCGCTCGGCACCCGCCTCGCGGAGGCGCTGAAAGCCGCCGAGGATCTCGCCGCCCGCGGGCTTTCGACGACGGTGGCCGACGCGCGTTTCGCCAAGCCGCTCGATCGGGACCTTTTGCGCGAACTCGCCGCGAATCACGAGGTTCTCGTCACCATCGAGGAAGGCTCCTCCGGCGGGTTCGGCGCGCTCGTGTTGCAGACGCTCGCCGACGACGGCGCCCTCGACCGGGGCGGCCTCAAGGTCCGCATGATGGTCCTGCCGGACGTCTGGCTGGATCAGGACAAGCCCGAGCGCATGTACGCGAAGGCGGGGCTCGACGCGAAGGGGATCGTTCACAAGGTGCTGGAAACGCTGGGCCGGGGCGAGGAAGTCGAGCGCGGAATGATCGCCTGAGGAGCGGCGCCGGCTGGCTCATGGCAATCGCTTATTTATAAATCTCCGCCGCCAGATCGAGCATCCTCTGCTGGTTTTCCGCCGTCGCGCCCGGCAGCAATTTCACGCGGGCGAAGGGCTGCATTTCCGCTGGCATGCGCGCCTCCATGTCGCGGATGACCGGGAGAAGGCCGAGCTTGCCGACCTCCGTCTGGAACTCGACGTCGAGAAAATGGTCGATGAACAGTCGCGCGGCGTTGGGGTGCGGCGCGTTTTTCAGGATCGAGTGATCCATGGCTGAATTTGGCACGCCCTCGGCGGGGGCGAGATATTTCACCGGGAGCCCGTTGAGCGCGGCCCGGCCGGAGGTCGCCGCCGGAATCCAGATCGGGAATTCGCCGCGCCCGGCGCGCCGCTCCGACGCGCCAACGTCGCGCGAGAGAATCACGCCATGCGCCGCGAGCGCGCGGTGAAAATCCTCGCCGAGCGCCGTCAGCAAGGCGACGAAGAACGCGTGGCCCGAGCCCAGCGCGCGCGGATCGTCGACGAGAATCTTGCCATTCCATTTGGGGGCGAGCAGATCCCGCCAGCTTTTCGGCTCGTCTTCCGGCTTCACGAGAGCGGTGTTGATCATGATCCCGAAGGGGGCGATGAACGAGGGGATGCGAAATTCCAGCGAGCCATGGCCCGGGAGCAGATTTCGCGCGTTGGGGATGTCGCCAAGCGGCCCGACGTGGCCCGTCGAGACGCGCAGGGCCGTCGAGGCGTCGCTCGCCTGCAACACGTCGCCGAGAAACCGCCCCGACGCCTGTTCCGCGCGGATGCGCTCGTGCAGCTCGCTGGCGCGCACCTGGAGAAGATCGACGCGGACGCCATACTTGTCCTGGAAGCTCTTCACCGTCGCGGCCTGGAACGCCGCGTTCGGATAGGCCGCGTAAAAGCTCACGCTTCCCTCGCGTTTCGCCGCCGCGACCAGCGCGGGATCGGCCTGCGCGAACGCCGCCGCTGGCGTGAAAACGACGAGAGCGCCCGCGATCAGCCTCCGCCAATAGTGTCCGGCCATCAATCTGTCTCCCTGGCGATCACTTGTAGACGTCCGTCGCGAAATTGAGCTGGCGCTGCTGGCTTTCCGCCTTCATGCCGCCAAGCAGCCGCGCGCGGGCGAAGGGACGCAATTCCGCGGGAACGCGCTCCTCCATGCCGCGCACCACCGGCAAAAGGCCGAGCCTCGCGATCTCCGCCTGGAAATCGGCGCTCAGGAAATGTTCGATGAACAAACGCGCGGCGGCGGGATGGGGCGCGTTTTTCAGGATCGCGTGATCCATGCGGATCGAAGGCACGCCTTCGGCGGGCGCGAGAAAGCGCAGGGGCAGGCCCTTCAGGCCCGGCATGCTGGCGACGAGCGCCGGAACGAGAATGGGAAACTCCCCCGCCGCCACGCGCCGCTCCGCCACGGCGGGGTCGCGGCTGAACACCGGGCCGTTGAGCGCGAAACGCCGGTGGAACTCCTCGCCATGGATGGAGATCGTCGCGGCGAGAAAGGCGCCGCCGCCGCCGGCCGCGCGCGGATCGTCGACGAGAATTTTGCCCTTCCATCGGGGGTCGAGCAGATCGAGCCACGATTTCGGCTCGTCGGCGGGCGTCACGAGATTCGCGTTCACGAGAATGGCGTAGGGCGCGACGAAACCCGCCGCCCGGTCCTCGAAAATCGCCGGCGCGGCGTCGGGATCGCGCGCGCGGGCGAGTTCGCCCAGCGGCGCGAGACGCCCCGCCTCGCCATGCAGCGTCGTCGAGGATTCGCCCTGCTGCATGACGTCGGCGATGAAACGCCCCGCCGCCTGTTCGGTGCGCACGCGTTCGTTGAGCTCGCTGGCGCGCATTTGCAGCACGTCGACGCGAATCCCGTATTTGTCCTGAAAGCTCTTCGCGGTCAGCGCCTGCAGGGCGGCGTTGGGAAATCCGGCGTAGAACGCCACGGACCCCTCGCGTCTGGCGGCGGCGACGAGCGCTTCGGACGGCTGCGCGCGGGCCGCGCCGCAGGCGACGACCAGACCCAGCGCGAACAGGGCGCGCACGCATTGAACGGACACGTCTTCCTCCCCCGTTGCCGCGATCGCCGGAGCTTCGCATGATCCCGGCGCGATGCAAACCTCGACGCCGGCGCCGAATGTTTCGCCGGCGCGCCCGCGCCATGCTAGGAGACCCCATGTTTCAACGCGCCGACATCGCCCTCGTCGAACGCGGCTTCTTCGAAAGCCGCGCGAAGGCGCGCGCCGCCATCGAAGCGGGGCTGGTGCGCGCCAATGGCGCGGCGCTGCGCAAGCCCGCCGACAGGATCGCGCCCGACGCCGCCATCGAGGCCTCGTCGCCGCATCCCTATGTCTCGCGCGGCGGGCTGAAACTCGCGGCGGCGCTGACGGCTTTCGGCTTCGATCCCGCCGGCGAAACCTGCCTCGATCTCGGCGCCTCCACGGGCGGCTTCACCGACGTTCTGCTGCGGCGCGGCGCGGCGAAGGTTTACGCCATCGACGTTGGGCACGACCAGTTGCACGCCAGCCTGCGCGGCGATCCGCGGGTTGTCTCGATGGAGGGCCTCGACTCCCGCGCGCTCGGGGCGGGCCTGTTCGACGCGCCGCCGCGGCTCGTCGTCTGCGACGTGAGCTTCATTTCGCTGAAACTGGCGCTGCCCCGCGCGCTGTCGCTCGCCGCGCCGGACGCGCGGCTGGCGGCGCTGGTCAAGCCGCAATTCGAGGCGGGACGCGGACGGGTCAACAAGGGCGTCGTGCGCGACGCCGCGGTCCACGCCGAGGTTTGCGAGGATATTCGCGCCTTCGTCGCCGGGCTCGGCTGGCGTGTTCTCGGCGTCGTTCCGTCGCCCGTCGAGGGCGGCGACGGCAATCGCGAATTCTTATTGGGAGCGGCGCGCGGCGCCTCGACATGAGCCAGCAGACACTGACGATTGAAAAGCTCGGCCAGCGCGGCGAGGGCGTCGCGCAAGGCGCGGACGGCCCGGTTTACGTGGCGCATGGCGTTCCCGGCGACAGGCTCGTGGCCGAAGTCGCGGGCGAACGCGGCGACATCGTTGAAATTCTCGCGCCGGGCGAAGGACGCGTGGCGGCCTTCTGCGAATGGCACGCGATCTGCGGCGGATGCGCCGTGCAGACCCTGGCCTGGGCGGCCTACGCGGAGTGGAAGCGTGGCCTCGTCGTGTCGGCGCTGGCGCACGCGGGGGTCGCGGCGGACGTCGCGCCGCTCGTCGACGCCCATGGCGAGGGACGCCGCAGGGCCACGTTTCACGCGCGCTTCGCGCGCGACGATCGCGGCGCGGCGCTGCTCGAAGTGGGTTTCATGCGCGCCCGCGCCCACGACATCGTCGCCATCGACGCCTGTCCCATACTCGCGCCGCGAATGGCCGGCGCCATCGCCGCCGCCCACGCGGTCGCCGAAGCGCTGAAATCGCGCGAAAAGCCGCTCGACATCGTCGTCACCGCCAGCGACGAGGGTCTCGACGTCGACGCGCGGGGAACCGGCCCGCTCGATTTCGCCCTGTCGCAACGGCTCGTCGCGGCCGCGGGCAGGCTCGATCTGGCGCGCGTCTCCAACCACGGCGAAATCGTCATCGAGCGCCGCGCGCCGATGCTCGCCATGGGCCGGGCGCGCGTGGCCTTGCCGCCGGGCGCGTTCCTGCAGGCGACGCGGGCGGGCGAGGAGGAGCTCGCGCGGCTCGTGGCGGCGGGCGTCGGCAAGGCGAGGAAAGTCGCCGATCTGTTTTCCGGCGTTGGCACCTTCGCGCTGCGTCTCGCCGAAAAGGCCGAGGTTCACGCGGTCGAAAGCGACGCGCCGATGCTGGCCGCGCTGGAGCGCGCCGCCCATGGCGCCCCGGGCCTGCGCGAGACCACGACCGAACAGCGCGATCTCTTCCGCCGGCCGCTGCTCGCGGGCGAACTCGCGCGGTTCGACGCCGTCGTCTTCGATCCGCCGCGCGCCGGCGCCGAGGCGCAGGCGAAACTGCTCGCGTCGTCCGGAGTTCCGTGCGTCGTCGCGGTCTCCTGCAACGCGCAGACCTTCGCGCGCGACGCGAAAATCCTGATCGACGGCGGCTATTCCTGCGAATCGATCACGCCGGTGGACCAGTTCCGCCATTCCGCCCATGTCGAGACCGTCGGCGTGTTCCGCCGCGCGAAACCGAAGGGCAAGGCGCGCGCGCGGCTGCTGGGGTGAGATCGCTCGCCAGGGCCGTCCAATCGGGATAGGCTTCCGCCGCGTCCGCGAAGCCGGACTCCAGGGGAGGTTTCGATGAAAGTTAGTCAGGTCACGTCGGTTTTCGCCATCGCCATCGCCGTCACGCTGGTCGCCGCCATTCCCGCCTTCGCGCAAGCGCCCGCGCCCGACGGGGCGGCGCGCGCCGACCGCATCCAGATGCCGACCGCCGCGATCAGCCGGGCCGAAACGCGGGCGCTCGTCGAGGGCGCGCTCGCCTTCGCCGCGTCAACCGGCATCGCCGCGGGCATCGCCGTCGTCGATCAGGCCGGCGATCTCATCGCGGCGGAACGTTCCGAAGGCGGCACCTATCGCAACGTCAAGTTCGCCACGGGCAAGGCCTTCGCCGCCGCCATTTTCGGCCAGACGACCGAACAGCTTGGCGCCGTGCAGAAAACGCGGCCCGACCGCTACATGGGCATCATGAACATGTATCCGGGCAAGGTCTATCTCGTCGGCGGCGGCGTGCCGCTCGTGCTCGACGGCAAACTCATCGGCGCGGTCGGCGTCGCGGGACTTCCCGAGGGCGTCGACGAGAAGGCGGGCCGCGCGGGCATCGCCGCGTGGATGAAATACCGCGAGACGATGAAGAAGTAAGAAGACGACTCAGGGCTTCCACAACGGGCTGAATTGCGTCGCCACGACATCTCCGTGAGCGACGGGCCGGTCGAGGAGGCCCTGGTTGATCTGGAACTCGACCATGCCCGCGACGAATTCCGGCGTCACCGCCGCGTCGTAATAAGGCAGGTCGCGCGCGACGACGTCGGCGATCAGTTCCGCCTCCGCCGCCGGAAAGAGCTCGCGGCCAACCCTGGTCGCGAGACTCACGTCCTTCTTCAGCGCCTGCTGGGTTTTCACCAGCGCGCGAATCGCGGCGGCGGCGTGTTCGGGATTGCGCTGGATGAGCGCGTCCGAGGCGATCAGCGCCGACATGGTGTAGTGCGGCGCCTTTGGCGGGCCGTCGCCGCGGCGCGCGTCGATCACCATCGTTCCATGGCCGCCGCGCACGGCGACTTCCGCGCCCATGCCATTGGCCCAGAACCCGTCGATGGCTCCGGCCTCGAGCGCTTTCGCCGCGGCGACGCCGAAGTTCTTTGTTTCGCCGAGGAACGCGGCGGGCACCGGGACGATGTTCACCCGGTCGCGCGCCGCGTCGATCCCCGATTCAACGAGTAATTGCTTCAGCCCGAGATCGACGAGGGGCGCCGCGCCGATGGTCAGTCCCTTCACCGCGCCGATGTCGCCCCGGCGCGCGCCGATGTCCTTGCGAAGGATCAGGAACCAGTAGGTGTTTTGCGCCTGCGCCGCGAGAATTTTGGCGCCCTTCCAGCCCGGAAAGGCGAAGGGAACCGAATGGGCGGAACCGCCGACGAAATCGATTCCGCCCTCGCGCAGAACCTCGAGCGTCCGGTTGACCGGAAAAATCAGCTCGAGTTGCATGTCGAGCCCTTCGTCCCGGAAGAAACCGAGTTCGACCGCCGCCGCGACCGGGAAGTAGGAATTCGAGATCATGTCGGGAATGGCGATCTTCATTTTCGATCCTCGGGAGAAATGTCCAGGACGGGACTTCGCGGCTTATCGGGCCTCGAGGCCCGCGAGTTTCACCGCTTCCGCCCAGAGCGCGATGTCCGCCGCGATGGTGGCCGCGAATTGTTCGGGCCGGTCGCCGACGGGCGTCACGCCAAAGCCGTCGAAGGCGGCGCGAACCTCCGCGTCGGCGACCGTCCGCGCCGAATTCGACGCGAGGGCGTCGATGATGTCGCGCGGGGTTCCCGCCGGCGCCAGCAATCCATTCCAGGTGATCGTCTTGAAGCCGGGATAACCGGATTCGGCGACCGTCGGCACGTCGGGGAGCCGCGGCGTCCGCGCCTCGCTGGACACGGCGATCATGTTGACCGCGCCGGTCTTCGCGTGCGGCAAAACCTCGGAGAGGTTGCCAAAATAAAAGGGCGACTGGCCCGCGACCACGTCGTTCATCGCCGGGGCGCCGCCCTGATAGGGCACGTGATCCAGCGTCACGCCAGCGCGGGCGAGCAGCAGCGCCATGCTGAGATGGCTGAGGCTGCCAATGCCCGCGGAGCCATAGAAGCGGGCGGTTTTCGCCGTGCGCGCGTGATCGACGAAGTCCGCCAGCGTCTTCACGGACACGAGTTTCGCGCTGGCCGCCAGAACGAAGGGATTGAATCCGATGTTGCTGACAGGCGCGAAATCCGTCGCCGGATTGTAGTTCAGTTTCGCCATGGCCGGAAAAATGGCGATCTGCGGCAGGGCGGCCATGAACAGGGTGTAGCCGTCCTTCGGCGACCGCGCGACGACCTCCGCCGCGATCGCGCCATTGGCCCCGGCGCGGTTCTCCACGACGAACGGCTGCCCGAACATGTCGCCGAGCCGTTTCCCCATCAGCCTGGCGATGATGTCCGTGTTGCCGCCGGGCGCGAAGGGCACGATGATTTTCACCGGCCGCGAAGGCCATGCTTGCCCCCGGGCCGGAGCGGCGAACAGGATGGCGGCGCCGGCGGCGAATTGTCTGCGGTTCGGCATGGGCTTGCTCCCGGGGCCATCGCCTCGCGGCCCGCCCGCGCACTATAGATCAAACAGGAACTCGCGGAAGGCGGCGTCGATTACAGCGGCGCGTCCGGATTGATCAGCGTGCGCCACATGTGGGCGACGGGCGAGCCGTCGAAGCCGAGGCCTTCCGCGGGCTGGCGGAAATGCCGCCCGGCGATCTCGCGGAACTCGTCGATGTCGATCCTGACGCCGGGATTGAACGCGTAGAGGTCGTTCGTCGTGACGAGCCGGGCCTCCTCGTACCAGCGATGGTTGCGCGCGAATTCATACGCCGCCTCGATGTGCGGCGGCGGCACGTAGTCGACGCCGAAGGCCTCGAAATAGCGAACCGGATATTCGTAGGCGTAATCCGCGTCGGGATAGAACCGCAGCGCCTGGTGGTAACGCACGGCGAAGGCGACCTTTTCCGACACATAGGGCTCGATGAGCTGCGCGCCGTAATAGCCGTGATCGGCCTTCATCAGAAAGCCGCCGAGGTCGTGCAGCAGACAGGCGAGCACGACCTCTTCCGAACAGCCCTTGCGTTTCGCGAGGGCGGCGCTTTGCTTGAGATGCGCGCCGGAGCCGAAGCGAAACTCGAAGAAATCGAACAAGGCCGGCTTCTCCGGCATTTTCGGCAGGCGCGGGACGCGCGGCGGGGCGTCGGGATCGGCTTTGTTCCTCGCGGCGCGAAAAATCTTGCCCATCCCCCGCCGCGTGGCGCGCGTGTCGATTTGCGCCTCGAGCTCCGCCACCGTCGGGAATTTTTCGGTCTCGCGCCGCGCCGCCGCCGTGGCGTCGAGCGCCGCGATCTGGAATTCCTCCAGCGCGTCGGCGCGCGCCTCGTGCGACATGCCGGCGACGGCGGCCTCGCCTCCGAGGCTCCGGATCAGGGCTTCGCGGTCGATGGACATGGGCGGCTCCGGCGGTGGTTTTCAAACGCGCGGCCGATCCTATACAATCGCGACATGAGCGCCACCACCCTCTCCCGCCCCGTCTCCCCCCTCGTCCCCCGCTTCGCCGCCATCGTCGGCGAGCGTTACGTGCTGACGGACCCCGGCGACGTCGAGCCCTATCTGATCGAGCAACGCGATCTCTGGCACGGCAGGGCGCTCTGCGTTCTGCGGCCGGGCTCGACGGCGGAAGTCTCGGCGATCATGAAGCTCTGCCACGAGACGAACACGCCCGTCGTGCCGCAGGGCGGCAACACCGGGCTCGTCGGCGGCCAGGTGCCGGACGAGAGCGGAACGCAGGTCATTCTCTCCCTCAACCGCATGGACAGGGTGCGCGAAATCGACACGGCTTCCAACACCATGACGGTCGAGGCCGGCCTGCAACTCATCCGCGTGCAGGAAGCGGCGGACGGCGCGGACCGGCTGTTTCCGCTGTCGCTCGCTTCGGAAGGCTCCTGCACCATTGGCGGCAATCTCTCCACCAACGCCGGCGGCACCGCGGTCATCACCTATGGCAACGCGCGCGATCTCGTCACCGGGCTCGAGGTGGTGCTGGCCGATGGCCGCGTCATGTCCACCCTTTCAAAATTGAAGAAGGACAACACCGGTTACGACCTCAAGCATCTCTTCATGGGCGCCGAAGGCACGCTCGGGATCATCACGGCGGCGGTCGTGAAACTGTTCCCGAAGCCCCGTTCGCGCGAGACCGCCTTCGTCGGCGTCGCCGATCCGCGCAAGGCCACCGCTTTTCTCACGCTGGCGCAGGAAATGGCGGGCTCGGACGTGAAAACCTTCGAACTCATGCCGCGCGTCGGCATCGAGTTCATGCTGAAACATTGCGCCGGCACGCGCGAGCCGATGAACACGACGCATCGCTGGTACGTGCTGATCGAACTCGCGACGCAACTCGAATCCGGCCTTTCCGAGACCATGCTGTCGCTGCTCGAGCGCGCCGCGGAACGAGACCTGATCGAGGACGCGGTCGTCGCCGCCTCGATCGACCAGCGGCGCTATTTCTGGCGCGTGCGCGAACTTCTGGCCGAGGCTCCGAAATACGAGGGCGGCTCGATCAAGCACGACATTTGCGTGCCTGTGTCGAAGGTCGCCGAATTCCTCGACGAGGCCTTCGTCGTGTGCGCCAAAATGGTTCCGGATTCCCGGCTCGTCGCCTTCGGCCATCTCGGCGATGGCAACATGCACACGAACCTGACGCAACCCGTTGGCGCCGACAAGGAGGAATTCCTCGCGAAGTGGATCGAGGTCAACGCCGCGGTTCACGCGATCGTCGCGAAACACCAGGGCTCGATTTCCGCCGAGCACGGCATTGGCGTGCTGAAGCGCGACCTGTTGCCGGGCGTGAAGGATCCGGTGGCGATGGAAGTCATGCGGGCCCTCAAGAAGACCCTCGATCCGAAGGGTCTTCTCAATCCGGGCAAGGTTCTCGCCTGACCCGGCCTAAAGACCGGGCTTCGCCGAGATCGCCTTGAGAATGGTCGAGTAATCGTCCGTCCAGGACCAGCTCGCCATGTCCGGCGCGACACGCTTCCAGCGGCCCTTTTCACCGGCGAGCGCGCCGAGCCGCGCCGGATCGCGCGCGAGTATGGCGACGACGCTGGGCGAACGGAAATCCTCTTTCTCCGGGTCGATGACGGTGTCGCGCCGCACGAGGACCGTCAGGCCGAGGTCGGCGGCGACGCGCGCGATGACGCCCTGAAACTCCATCGTGTTGTTGGAAATATGCACGGCGATCAGCCCGTCGGGCGTCAACTTGCTCAAATAGAGTTCGAAGGCCTCGCGCGTCAGCAGATGCAGCGGGATCGCGTCCGACGAAAAGGCGTCGACGACGACGATGTCGCTGGATTCGGGTTGCCGGGCGAGCGTGAGGCGCGCGTCGCCCGGGACGAATTTCAGTTGCGGCGCGCACTCGCCGATGTAGCGGAAACGTCCGGAATCCCGCGCGATGCGAATCACCAGCGGATCGATCTCGTAGAACGTCGCCTGTTCGTCCGGCCGGACGTGGCAGGCGAGCGCGCCGGCGCCGAGGCCGATGAAGGCGGCATGCCCGAGATGGCCACTGGCGCCGCGCGCCGCCGCGATGGCCTCCCCGAGGGGGCCGTCCATCGTGTAGTAGGTCGTCGGCTCCGGTCGCCCGGCGACGGGCGAGCCATCCTTCTCGCGGATGCGGATCGCGCCATGCAGCGTCGTGCCGTGGCCAAGGGTGCGGAACTGGCCGTTCCGCGTCTCCTCGATCCGGTGCACGCCGAAGAACGAGCGAAAGGTCTCGCGATTCGAGGCGAAGCCCTGAATGATGAAAATGCACAGCGACGCGGAGACGCCCAGCACGGCGACGCGGCCCGCGCCGCGCCACTCGAGCAGGATCGCCGCGCCGATGCCCGCCGCGACGATGAAATGACCGGGTTCCAGACGCGCCAGCGCCGTTAGCGCGAAGGCGAGGAGGGGCAGCGCGATGGCGGTGGCGGCGAGCTTGCGGCAGTCGGCGCGCGTCAGGGCGCGCAGATCGCCGACGGCGCCGGGCCGGCAGAAAAGCGCCGCCGAGATCAGCAGCGGATATTCGACGACGCTGGAAAACATCAGCGGCGCCGCGAGGCCCGCGAACAGGCCGCCGAGGGCGCCGCCCAGCGACATGGCGGCGTAGAAGACGGTCAGGTCGCGCGCCGCGGGCCGGGCGCGGTAAAGCGCGCCATGGCAGACCATCGCGTTGACGAAAAACAGCGCGAGGTGAATGACGAGGCTCAGCAACACGGCCGAGAACATGCCGATGCACCCGGCCATCAGCACCGCGGCGCCGATCCAGGCCTGCGCCGCCCCGAACCGCGATTCAGAGCCTTCGGCGCGGGGACGGAAGGCGAGGACGAAGGTCAGCAGATAGAGCCCGAGGGGCGCGACCCAGAGCAGCGGCGCCGCCGCGATGTCGGTCGAGACATGCGCCGTCACCGACACGAGCAGCGCCGATGGCACGAAGGCGAGGGCGATCCAGCCGAGCAGGGCCTTCGCGGAAACCGCGGTGCGCCCCGTCTCCCCGCGCGGCGGGGCGACGACTTCGCGCCCGCCGAAGACGCACAGGCCGCAAGCCGTCATCATCGCCGCGAGCAGGACGAAGCCCGCCGTCCAGGCGCGGCTTTGCGCCGCGAGGCCGACGAGCGGCTCCATCGCCAGCGGATAGGCCAGCAGGGCGACGAAGGAGCCGATGTTCGAGGCGCCGTAGAGGAAATAGGGATCGCGCGCGTGACGGTGGCCCGACAGCGCGAACCAGGCCTGCAACAGCGGGCCCTGGGCCGACAGGACGAAAAACGGCAGGCCGACGGACATGGCGAAGACGCCGATCAGCCAGAACGCGGGGTTGCCCTCGTCGGGTGGCGAGCCGCCGGCGCGCAGGGCCACGGGCAGCGACAGAAGGGCGAGCGCCAGCATCGCTCCATGCGCGAGGGCGCCGTGCCTCGGCGCGAGCCAGCGCGTGAGCACATGGGCGTAGCAATAGCCGGCGAACATCAGCGTCTGGAAAAACACCATCGCGATGGACCAGACGGAGGGCGAGCCGCCCAGCGCCGGCAGCGCCATCTTGGTGAACATCGGCTCGACCGAGAAGAGCAGGAGGGCGGAGGTGAAGATCGTCGCGGCGTAGACGGGAAGCACCCGCCGCGCCAGCCAGACGCCGGACTCCCGGTCGCGTGATTCGACGCCGGCGATGGACATGGTTGCTCCCGGAACACTGGAATGTTCCGACAATAGAGGCGCGGGGTTAACGCGGTGTTGCCTCGCGCGAGGCGTGACCTCGCCCCCGTGCCATGCGATAAGGCCGCCATGGCAAGCCAATTCAAAGCTCCGGACCCGGGATTCGGCGTCTACGTTCACTGGCCCTTCTGCCTCTCGAAGTGCCCCTATTGCGATTTCAACAGCCACGTCCGGGCGAAACCCGTGGACGAGGCGCGCTATGTCGCGGCGTTCCGCGCCGAACTCGCCCATCGCGCCGCGCTGACGCCGGGCCGCGAGGTCGCCTCGATTTTCTTTGGCGGCGGCACCCCCTCGCTCATGCAGCCATCGACAGTTGGCGCCATTCTCGACGCCATTGGCTCGCACTGGAGCGTCGCGCCGGGCGTGGAAATCACGCTCGAGGCCAATCCCACCAGCGTCGAGGCGGAGCGGTTCCGCGGCTATCGGGCGGCGGGGGTCAATCGCGTGTCGCTCGGCGTGCAGGCGATGAACGACGAGGATTTGAAGGCTCTGGGCCGGATGCACACGGCCGCCGAGGCGATGGCCGCCGTCAGGGTCGCGACCTCGGTCTTCGACCGCGCCTCCTTCGACCTGATTTACGCCCGCCCCGGCCAGACGCCGCGCGCCTGGCGCGACGAACTCACCGAAGCCCTGCGCCACGCGCCGGAACACCTCTCGCTCTACCAGCTCACCATCGAGCCCGACACGATGTTCGAGCGGTTGCGCGACGCGGGCCGCCTGACGACGCCGGACGTCGAGACCTCCCGGCAATTGTGGGACGCGACGCAGGAGATCATGAGCGGCGCCGGAATGCCCGCCTACGAGGTTTCCAACCACGCGCGCCCCGGCGCGGAAAGCCGGCACAACCTGATTTACTGGCGTTATGGCGAATACGCGGGCGTCGGCCCCGGCGCGCACGGGCGAATTCTGACGGAGCGCGGGCGCGTCGCCCACGCGACCGAGAAACACCCGGAAATGTGGCTGACAATCGTCGAGGCCGACGGACATGGTCTCGTCGAGAACGATCTGCTGTCCGACGAGGAGCAGGGCGACGAATTCCTGCTCATGGGCCTGCGCCTCGCGGAAGGCATAGACCCGAAACGCTACACGCGCGTTTCGGGCCGCGCGCT
This sequence comes from uncultured Hyphomicrobiales bacterium, assembly GCA_903884435.1. GTDB lineage: Bacteria > Pseudomonadota > Alphaproteobacteria > Rhizobiales > Beijerinckiaceae > Terripilifer. The sequence continues at coordinate 17,378 of CAISEY010000223.1, forward strand.
CGATCCGGAACGGATCGAATCGCTCGTCGTCGACGGCATGATCGAGATCACGCCCGAAGGCGCCCTGCGCGTGACGAGCGAGGGTTTTCCCGTCCTCGACGCCGTGGTCGCCGATCTCGCGGCGTGAGCGGCGCCTTGATCGCGGGCGAGTCTATTTTCCCGCGGGATCGAGCGCGACGGTGCGGCCGTCCTGGGTTTCAATGAGATAACGGCCCCTGTCGTCGAAGCCGTAGTGAACGCCCCATGACAGGCGGCCATTGATCTCGTGCAGCGCCTCTCGCGCGATGACCTCGCCAAGCCGCACGTCGCGCAGCTTCTTGCCGTCGCGGTAAAACGACACGACGATCGTGTCCTGAGTCGAATCGGGCGGCAAGAGATTGCTGCCGGGGTGCCCGATCGCGAGGGTCGGGCCGGTTTCGCCGAGATAGGCGACGGGCGACCAGACGGGAATCGACCAGAGCCGCTTGCGATTGTGTCCGACGCCGGCGAACACGGTCGCCGTGGCCTCCGGCCAGGCGAAATGGGCCGTGAACTTGTCGTGTTTGCTCTTGATGTCGAAGGTCGCCGGGGCGGCGGGCGGCTGATCGGGGAGGGCCGGGACGGGCTGTGTCATGATGAACGCTCCTGCGAACAGAATGGATCGGCGGCTGATCGGTCGTGTCTCGTTCCGCACTGTCAGGGCTCCGTCGCGGTCGGTCCCGCGGTCGTGTCGCGCCTCACCACGTAAAGACGCAGTTTGGTATCATTGTGTTCAGCGAGGCGAGGATCGGCTTGACGTGCCGCTCCCGCACCCGGTTGCCGATGTTCATGATGCTGTCGGTGTCGGCGAGGTTCGTCGCGCCCGCGACATATTCATCGTCGACGCCGGGAAACGTGTGGCCGAACTCGTGCGGCACCGCCTGAAACTTGTGGGATTTTCCGGCGGCGTTCACCGGCGTGTAGGAATCGAAGTCGGCGGTGTCGAGATTGACCGAGAGGACGGGGCGGTCGACGTTGCTGATGAAGCTCGTGGGCGTGCTGCCCTTCGGCATCTTGCGGACGTTGACGGTCCAGTGCTGCCCGAGCGTCACGCGCCGGATGTCGAAGTTCAGATAGGCGTGTTTGAACCTGTGCGCGAACGGCGCCAGTCCCGACACCGAGAGACGGATTTTGTAGTTCCAGATCGATGAAACCTGGTTGACGATTCGAACGTGAAACTGCCGCTCCTCGGCGGCGGTCCAGGCGGGCAGGCCCGGCCCCGCGATGAAATTGTATTTCCATCGCTCAAGCACCAGGATGCTCGCCTTTTCGGTGTCGATGTCGAGCCTCGCCCAGGTCTCTTCCTTGCCGACATGCGCCATGACACGGAACTCCGTCGGGTTGCTTGAGTGATGGTCGGTCTTCCGCGCCGCCTGTTTCGGGCGGGCTGGCCTTTCCTGTGGCAGGCGCGCCGGCGCGGGTCGGTGCGATTTGACACAACCCGGGCGCCGCGGACGCCCATTGGCGCGGCGACCGCGAGGCCCTATGAACGGAACACGCCGGCCCGTGCCGGAGCCTCGTGGACAGACAAGTGACACTCCCCAGCGGCGCGTTCGATCCGGCCAAAACCCCGGCCCTGTTCCGCGCCGTGTTTCCCTCGGTCATGCTGCCGATGTTCATGGCGGTGGGCGACCAGACCATCGTGTCGAGCGCCCTTCCCGCCATCGCCGCCTCGCTCGGCGAGGTCGAGCGCGTGTCCTGGGCGGTCGTCGCCTATCTCGTGTCCGCCACCATCGCGGCGCCGCTCTATGGCTATCTCGGCGATGGATTCGGGCGGCGGCGGCTGATGTTTTTCGCGCTCGGCGTTTTCATGACGGGATCCCTGTTGTCGGCCTCGGCGCCTTCCGCGCTCTTTCTCGCCATGGCGCGGGTGTTGCAGGGTCTTGGCGGCGGCGGGCTGATGTCGCTGTCGCAAGCGCTGATCGGCGAGGTCGTGCCGCCGCGGCAGCGCGGCCATTATCAGGCCTATCTCGCCACCGTCGCCACCGCCTCCGCCGCGCTGGGGCCGGTGCTCGGCGGTGTCGTCACCGAACATTTCGGCTGGCGGGCGATCTTCTTCGTCAATGGCCCGCTCGGCTTTCTCGCCTTCGCGCTGGTGTTCCGCCTGCCCTCGAAACCCGGAGTGAAGACGGAAGGCTGGACGTTCGACGCGCCGGGCCTGCTCTGGTTCGTCGCCTTCGTCGTTCCCGTGCTGGTCGCGCTCGAGCGGGCGCGGCATTTCGATCCGGGAGCGCTCGAAATGATCGGGGGGCTTCTGACGGTCTCCGCCATCGCGTTGTTCCTGCTGCTGCGCCAGGAAAAGCGCGCGGTCGCGCCGCTGTTGCCTCTGGCGCTGTTTCGCCAGCCGGCGATCTGGCGAGCCAATGGCCTCGCCTTCTGCAATGGCGCGGCGCTGACGGCGCTCATCGCGTTTTTGCCTCTGTATCTGCGTGTCACCCACGGCACCTCGCCCTCGCAAGTCGGCATGATCCTGCTGCCGATCACCATCGCCATCGGCGTCGGTTCGATCATCACCGGGCGGCTTGTCACGCGCACCGGCATGACCATGCCGTTTCCCTCGTTCGGGCTGATCGGCGCCTCGGCCGCCATGCTGTTCTTCGCCTTCGCCAGTTCGCGCATGAGCATCGCGCAAATTCTCGGGACGCTCAGCGTCGGCGCGTTTTTCATGGGCACGGTGATGAGCGTCGTGCAGGTGACGGTGCAGTCCGCCGCCGGCCGCCGGGCGCTCGGCGCGGCCGCCGGTTCGGTGCAATTTTCGCGCACGGTCGGCGCGGCCTTCGGCGTGGCCCTTCTGAACACGGCCCTGTTCGCCAGTCTCGCGCTCGGCGACGACGAGGCGCTCGGGGTCTTCGCGCGCGTCGTCGATCTCGGCCCGGACGCGCTGGCGACGCTCGAACCCGCGCGTCGCCTCGCCATGGAATCCGTGTTCTCCGCGGCGTTCCGCGCCGCGTTCATGTTCATTGGCGTGTTCACGAGCATTGGAATCGTCCTCGCCTTCACCAATCCGTCGCGGAGAGTGTAGCCGGAGGCGTTGTCCCCGCGCGGATTTCCGGCCTATGCTGTCACATCGCGGATCGAAGAGCCGCCGGGGAGGCTTCAGTGACAGGAACGCGCGCATGGCTGGCGGCCGCCGCTCTGGCGGGAGTCATCGGTTTCGGGCACGTTCCGCGGGTCTTCGCGGCGGACGCGTTCTATCAGGGCAAGCGGTTGAGCGTGCTCGTCAACTTCGCGGCCGGCGGGCCGACCGACATCGAGGGCCGCCTGTTCGCGCGCCATGTGGGCAAACATCTGGCGGGCAATCCGGCGATTGTCGTGCAGAACATGGATGGCGCGGGCGGCGGCACGGGAACCGCCTGGCTCGGCGAGATCGCGCCGAAGGATGGAACCGTCGTCGGTTATCTGACCGGGCCTGCCTGGCGCCACGTGACCGTGAAGGAAAAAGCCCGCGTCGATTTTCTGTCCTATCACGTCATCGCCTACCAGCCGGGCACGACGGTGTATTACGCGCGCGCCAGCGTCGAGCCGGGCCTGAAGACCGCGGCCGACATTCTGAAGGCGCGCAATCTCGTCATCGGCGGCCTCACGGCGGATTCCTCGAAGGATCTCCTCGAGCGCCTGAGCATGGATTTGCTCGGCGTGAAGTACGGATATGTCACGGGTTACACGAGCAATTCCAGCGCCCGGCTCGCGTTTCAGCGCGGCGAGATCAACATGTTCGCGGAATCGCCGCCTGGCTATCTGTCCGTCGTCGCGCCAGGCTTCGTCGCGAAGGGCGAGGCCGTTCCGCTTTTCTACGATCCGCTCTGGAACGGCGTTCGCTTCGCGGAGCCCGCGCAGGCGAAGGGGCTCGACATGAAGCCCTTCCACGAATTCATGCGCGACGCGACGGGGCGCGAACCCTCCGGGAAACCGTGGGACATTTACAAACACGTGCTCGCGGTGAACGGCGCGATGCAAAGGCTCGTGGTGTTTCCGCCCGGAACGCCCGCGCCCGCCATCGAGGCGATGCGCGCGGCGATTCGCAAACTCGCCACGGACGGAGACTTCGCCGCCGACGCGGAAAAGGCCATGGGCTTCGTGCCTGACTACGAGGCGGGCGACGGCGTTCAGGCCGAATTCGAGCAGGCGCTCTCCGTCCCCGAGGAAGACAGGAACTTCATCGCGGACTACATCGCCCGCGGACAAAAAAGATAGGGGAGGCGGGAATGGCCAGCGCGTTCACGCAAGCAATGACGGTTCTCGGTTTCATCGCCGCGGCCGCGACCCCGGCGCGGGCGGCGGACCAGGCGCTGATCGACGCCGCGAAGAAGGAGGGAACCGTCACCTGGTACACGACCCTGATCGTCAACCAGATGACGCGGCCCGCCGTCGAGGCCTTCGAGAAAAAATACGGAATCAAGGTCGAATACGCGCGCGCGGATTCGCAGGACATCATCCTGCGCGCGCAAAACGAGGCGAAGGCGGGACGAATCCAGGCCGACCTGTTCGACGGCACCAGCGGCGCGCCGTTGTTCAAGCGCGAGAACATGCTGGAAAAATGGCTGCCGGACGCGGCGAAAACCCTGCCGAAGGAATACGTCGATCCCGAGGGCTACTGGATCGGCACGTCGCTCTATCTGCACACTTTCGCCTACAACACCGACCTCGTGCGCCGCGGCGAGGAGCCGAAAACCCTCGACGATTTGCTCGCGCCGAAATGGAAGGGCCAGCTCGCGATCAGCGGCAGTTCGTCCTCGCCGGGCGTCGGCGGCTTCGTCGGCCACGTCGTGACGAAACTCGGCGAGGAAAAGGGCGTCGAATACCTGCGCAAGCTGGCGCAACAGAAGCTCTCGGTCCTGCAGGTCAGCGCGCGCCAGGTGATGGATCAGGTGATCGCCGGCGAATACAAGGTCGGCGTGCAGATGCTGAACCATCACGCCGCGTTTTCCTCGACGCGCGGCGCGCCCGTCGAGTGGGTTCCGACGGAGGACGCGATGGCGGCCCTGCTGGTGCTCGGCCTGTTCAGGGGACCGCACCCCAACGCCGGCAAGCTGATGATCGACTTCCTCATGTCCGACGAAGGCCAGACGCTGTTCCGCGAAGCCGACTACATCCCGGTTTCGCCCCGCGTGCAGCCGCGCCAGCCGTCGCTGCGGCCGGACGGCGTGACCTTCCGCGCGCGGGTTTTCACGCCGGAGGAATTCGACGCCTCGACGGGCAAGTGGATGAAGATTTTCCAGGACGTGCTGCGGTGAACGGGCGCGCCTGAAATCGCCCGTTGACTCCCGTGATCGCCGCCGGCAAGTTTCCCTGAACAGCCGTCCGGCGCGATGGCGAACGAACAATCCCGTCCGAGCGGGAACCGGGGAGGAGTCCATGAGACGCTTGCTGATGCTGGCCGCGACGATGGCCGCGCTCGCTTTCCCGGTCGCGGCGCGCGCCGACGACCTCCTGAAAGTCGCGGTGAACCAGCGCGGCGCCTGGGATACAGGCCTCGTCGAACTCGGCAAGCGCGGCGGCATTTTCAAAAAGCACGGTCTCGACGTGGAAATTCTCTACACGCAGGCCGGTCCGGAATCGATCACGGCGCTCGTCGCCGGCAGCGTCGACGTCGCCACCGGCGCGGGCGTCACCTCCGCCATCGGCACGATTTCAAAGGGCGCGCCCGTCAGGATCATCGGCGCCGAAATTCTCGGCGCGCCTGACCAGTACTGGTACGTGCCCGCGGATTCTCCGGTTCGAAAGATCGAGGATTTCAACGACAAAACCCTCTCCTTCTCGCTGCCGGGGTCGTCGAGCAACGCGGCGGCGGCGGCCCTCGTGGCGCAATATAAATTGAACACGAAGCTCGTTTCGACCGGCAGCATCGTCGAGACGCTGACGCAGACGCTGACGAAACAGATCGATATCGGCTTTTCCGCCGTGCCCTTCTTCCTCGACAAGGTCGAGGCTGGCGACATTCGCATCGTCGCCACCGGCGACGACGTGGCGATCCTGAAAACGCGCACGGGGCGCGTCAATCTCGCCAATCTCAACGCCCTGCAAAACCGCCGCGACGTCCTCGTTCGCTTCCACCACGCCTACAGGGAGACGGTCGACTGGATGTATTCCGATCCGAAGGCGCTGACGGAATTCGCCGACTTTTCGGGCCTTCCAGCCTCCGTCGTCAATCGTGTGCGCGCGCTGATTCCGAAGGAGGCCATGGATCCCGAGCGGTTTGTCGGCGTCGAACAGATCGTCGCCGAGGCCCTCGCCGGCAAGTTCATCGCCTCGCCGCTGACCCGCGAACAGGTGATGGCGATGATCGACATCCCCCTGAAATAGGTCCGTCTCGCTCAGAGGTCGCGCATCGGCGGCCGCGCGAGATAGGCCTCCGCGATCCGGCGCGCGTGTTCGGCGAGAACCTTCCCGTCGGCGGGGTCGCCCGCGATGGAAACTTCCGGCACGACGCAATCGTTGGCGAAGGTCGGCGGCACGGCGGCCTGATCGAGATAAAATCCAACCGGATCCTCGCCGCGCATGACGCCCTCGATGCCGCGGCGCACGAAGCGCCGGAACATGGTGACGCCGCGGTCCATCGAACCGAGAAACTCGGCGTCGTGCACGTTGACCGGGCCCTGGCTCACCATGGCGTCGTGGTCGCCTGGAATCCATTGCCGCTCGTCGTAGGGACGATCCTCGTACTGGCCGAAAACTTCGAGGGCGCGCCGCTTGTCGAAGGGCATGGGCTCGCCGGGGCTGACGTGGCTGATGAAAAAATTGATGCTGTGGGCGTCGTCGACCGGCAGGGTCCAGAACGTCATGAACGGCGGCGTGGCGCGCTTCGCCACGCGGCCGTTTTCGAAGATCGAGCTGATGCAATGGATCGTGGCGCCCAGCGTTTCGGCGGAGCGAACCCAGACATTGCCATCGACGCGGCGCGCGGCGAGATAAATCAGTCCGCCGGGCGTGTCTGTCCAGACGATTTCCGGGAAACTCTCGAATTCGCCCGCGAAATGATCCATGCCGCGCAATTGCGGGATGACGTGCAGAACCGCGGTGTGCGCGGGATCGAGCGTGTTTTCCTTCAACTGGATCCAGTTGCAGTCGAGCGGCAGGCGCACGCCCGGCACGAGTTCGACGCCCGGCAGCGTCAGGCGATCATAGAGGGGGAAAACCGGCTTGCGATCCGGCGGGCCCATGTAAACGAAAACGATGCCGCCGAAGACATGCACGGGATAGGCGCCCTGACTCGTCTTCTCGCGCATCCTGTCCGCGTTGGGCTCGCCCGGAAATTCGAGAATGCGTCCATCGGTGTCCATGAGGCGGCCATGGTAGCAGCAGCGCAGACCACGCTCCTCGACGATGCCATATTCGAGGGACGTGTTGCGATGGCAGCAATGCAGGAAAAGAACGCCGGTCTCGCCGCGCCCGTCGCGAAAGACGACGAGGTCCTCTCCCAGCGCGCGCACGCGCAGCGGCACGTTGCCAAGTTCGCTCTCGTAGGCGACGGGATGCCAGAAGCGCCGCAGATATTCGCCGCCAGGCGTGCCGCGGCCGACGCCGCACAGGAACATGTCGGGCTCGTCGGGAATTTCCCGGTAGTAGCCGCTGTGGGGCATGCCGCCGATATTTTCCCGGGAAGGCTTCGACGACATCGCATTTCTCCTCGTAATTTCTTCAGGTCCGCGCGGGCACGATATTGCGGGGTCCGCGCAAGTCAATGGCGCGCCTTGACGGCCCCTGGCGTTAGGCTAGCCTGAACCGGACAAGGCGAACCGCGAGTCGATCCCGACGACGGTCGGAAGTCCCGACGGAGGCGCGAAGGGTGGAGCGCGATCCATGATATCTCGCGAAGGGGATGCTTTCCCGCTGAATCGCCGCGCGTTCCTTTCCGCGACGGGGGCGCTCGTCGTGTCAATCGCCGTGACTCCGGCCGAATCGCGGGAGGGCGCTCCGCCACTCACGCCCGACAATCTCGATTCCTACGTTTCCGTCGAGCCGGACGGCGTCATCGTCGCGCGTTATGGCAAGATCGATGGCGGTCAGGGCCTTGCGACGTCGATCGCGCAGATCGTTGCCGAGGAGCTCGACGTTGACTGCGAAAAGGTCCGGGTGGTCATGGGCGACAGCGCGCTGACGCTCAACATGGGCGGCGCGAGCGGCGCGACGGGCGTGGCGAAAGGCGGCGCGACCTTGCGAAACGCCGCCGCCGAGGCGCGCCGCCTGCTCGTGAACATGGCGAGCCGCGCGTTGGGCGTTTCATCCGAAAATCTCGTCGTCGACGAAGGCGTCGTGAGCGTCGCCGGCGCGCCGCAAACCAGCGTTTCCTACGCGAGCCTGGTTGGCGGCGGCTATTTCAACGCGACCATCGACTGGAATGGCAAGACGGGAACGGATCTTGTCGCGAAGGGGCTCGCGGCGCCGAAGCGACCGGAGCAATACAGAATCGTCGGAAAATCATTTCCGCGCAGGGACATTCCCGGCAAGGTTTTCGGCGAGAGCGACTTCGTCAACGACGTGCGGTTGCCCGGCATGTTGCACGCGCGCATGATTCGCCCCGCGGTCGCGGGCGCGGCGCCCCTCGTCGTGGACGAGGCCTCGATCGCGAACATTCCCGGCGCGCGGGTCGTCCGGATCAAGGATCTGCTCGCCGTCGTCGCGCCGCGCGAATGGAACGCGGTGCGCGCGGCCAACGCGCTGAAGGTTGTCTGGTCGGAGTCGCGCCCGAATTTTCCCGGTCACGAGAAGCTGCACGATCACATCCGCGCGGCGCCCGTCGTGAAGCGCAAGATCGAGCGCCAGTCCGGATCGCTCGAGGCGGGATTGGCCCTCGCGGCGCGCGTCATCGAAGCCGAATACGAGGCGCCAACGCAATCGCATTCCAGCATGGGACCGGCCTGCGCCGTGGCCGACGTGCGGCCAGACGGCGCGACGTTGTGGACCAGCACGCAAAAGCCCCATTACGCGCGAGACGGCGTCGCGAAACTGGTCGGCTTGCCCGTCGACAGGGTGCGGGCGATCTGGATGTTCGGAACCGGCTCCTACGGTCGCAACGACCAGGGAGACGCGGGCGCCGACGCGGCGCTGTTGTCAAAGGAGCTCGGCAAGCCGGTTCGCGTGCAGTACACTCGACGCGAGGGCATCGCCTGGGATCCCAAGAGCACCGCGAGCGTGGTGCGAAGCCGCGCCGGACTCGACGCCGCCGGCAAGGTGATCGCCTGGGAACACGTGACGAAGGGATTTTCGCGCGTCAACACCGACACGAAAGAGGGCA